>SLGK01000075.1 GCA_007123775.1 Anaerolineae bacterium
ACCTGGCTCAGTATCTCTTTGACAACGTCACGTACCATTGCTTCATTTATTTGGGCCATGGATATTGCTCCTTAAATGTCCTCTGGACTCATCGCGTGGCGAATATCGGCTAACTGCTCCCAACGTTCGCCTTGCAAGCGGTAGCCGGTCCCCGGTCCCTGGTAGTCATTCAGGTCGTTAATAGCAGCCACAACCTTGAAATTCTTATCCAGGATGGCCGACGTATGCAGGTAGTCACCTGACACGCGCTGTTTCTGAATATTCAATACGGCTTCAGCTACATCCTCAAAGCCGCGTTTGGCCAGGGCCTTGACTACATCCACACCAGTGACGCCACGTTTGAGCATCTCTTGGGCGGCTTTGGTGTCTTGCACCTTGTCCCGGTCCGGCATATCTTCACTGCTGTGGGCATAGGTAGCGGCTTCCACTTCGTCATCGGTAATGGCCGGCAAACCCAATTCGGCAAAGACAGCTTGCAGTGCTTTGGCACCCTTATGGCGCACCTCGATGATTTCCGCTTCGCGCACCGGGCGCAGCCCACCATCAATCTTCAGGTCGCGCTGTAAGATCAGGTAGTCGTCGTAATCATCAGAGTCAAAGTTAGAACCGGCGAACATGTTGTCAGAATTGGGGACAGCGCTGTAGCCAGAGAAGATAAAGTCAGTACCGGGTAAGAACTGGCCCATCAGACGGGCAGTGCGGCGGAAAGGCGAGTGGGAGAAGGTCTGGTCGTTGCCAGAAGCCACTTCCAGGTCGAGGCAGGTGGTGACCAGATTTTCGGCCAGCACTGCTCGAATACCGCCAGGCACACCGCCGGGCACGCCGATACAGCTAATGGAGCCATTCTGCAAGCCCTGTACGCCGGCCGCCTTGGTGATCATGACGCACTTGATCTCCAGATAGAGCATCGACTTACCTTCGGCATAGGCCATCTGTACTTCGGAGCCGGTGCCAGAGGTAAAGCGCATCTTGAGACCGCGTGAAGCGTAGGCCGAGGCCAAAAAGCCTTTCGACCAGGGCGTATCGTCACCATCGACGAACACCTTTTCGGTGCCGTAGACGGAAACGGTTTCGGCGTAGGCGGTCAGACCGCGCAGGCCGAGTTGCAGCTCAACCGACTCTTCCAAAGCATCCTGACTGAGAGCGCCGGGACGGCCGACCTGTCCACCAACCAGCAGAGCCAGAGCGTTCATGGGGCCATAGTTGAAAACGGCGACGGTAGTTTCAATTTCATCGAAACCGTAGTAGGTTGCTTCGGCCGCATCGGCCGCCAACAGAACCGGGTTGTCTTGCAAGTTAGTAACGTGGGCCTGGTTGCCGGGGGTGCGGCGGGCACGCATTTTTTGCATACCCATCATCATTTCCACCACGTTTAGCTCATCCATGATGGTCGCTATTTTGGCGGGTGTCAGGCCAGAGAAAACTTTGACAACTTCGGCGCGGGGTACGTTGATATCTACAATCATACGGGCGATGTCCACGCAGGGAATCGCCATCATCTCTTCGGCAATCTTTGTATTGATGGCGTAATTGGCAATAAACAGTTCGTTAAAGTCGAACTCTTCACGCTTCTTACCATCCATCTCGACGATGACGCCGTTTGTCACTTTAATACTGGGCTGTGGATCGTTGGGGCTGCCCATGGCCATGAGGCCAACTTCGGGCCATTCAGTCACAAAGCCATCTTTGTTGACTGCCCGCTCGTCCAAAACCTCGAATCTTTTTTGTCGTTTAGCCATCGTGCATTAACCTCCTATGCGGGGCCTGATTTAGATATAGGGAACGCCCAGGCTGCCCGGCTCTTCGCCGAGTGAACCCAGGAGTTTGACGCCAACTTCGCGGGCGGTAAGGATGGCCTGGCGCACGGCACCGGCATCGCCACTGAAAAAGCCGATCACTTCATTGCTGTAGGACGTGCCTTTGGCAGGGGTGGCGTAGCCGATAACGTCTACATCGGCCGATTTAACGGCCGCATCGACCATGATGACACCGATACCGGCCGGCGCGCCGACGCAGAGGCCAAAGGCGCGGCCAACAGGTGCCCCAAACGCCTTTTCACAGGCGAAACTGGCGCGGGCGGTGTATTGCAGTTCGATATGGCCGGCGTCATTGGCGTACACATCGCCAAAGGTGCGGTCCAGGTCTTTGAGCGCGACTTCAATAGCGCGGCGGGCGTCGGAAACTTCTTCGGCCCCAAAGATGATGAGCGAGCCGTGACCGGCGCCACCTTTGGTATCGCGGGCCAGCTCAATGGCGACGACTTCGGTGTTGGTGGCTTTGACGGCCTCATCGGCAGCCATAATCTGCGGACCGGCACCAACGCGTGCGCTCAATATACCAACAGAGCGGTACTTGGCTTCCAGTCCCATCTGCTCGTGTACAACGGGGTCCAGGTTGGCAATGACAATGCCGATGGTGTCACCAAAGGCGGTGCCAACAAATTCGGTCATACCGGGATTGGCGAAAGCAGCGGCTGGGGCGGCTGGGTTAGCCGCATTGCCTCCTACTTTGTCCATCACTTGTGCGACAATCATGTCTAATAGTTTGTCATCCATTTAATTTCACTCCCTTGTGAGGGGACACAGGTCAGCTTTGGGCTGGTTAGGCTGTGTCCGCTTCTTGATCATGGGTTAGTGCGGGCGCAAGCTGGCATTGCTGTCACTTACGCCCTTCACTTAACCCCTGGATTGGGTGAAGGGCAGCCAGGGCTACTCCTTCTTCAGCGGCAGTAATGTTTCGGTATCGGTATGGGGGCGAGGAATGACGTGGATGGACACGACTTCGCCGACCCGTTTGGCCGCAGCGGCACCGGCGTCGGTAGCGGCTTTGACAGCCCCTACGTCGCCACGCACCATGACTGTGACCAGTCCGGAACCGATTTTCTCCATGCCGACTAGCGAGACGTTGGCTGCCTTGACCATGGCGTCTGCCGCCTCGATCATGGCTACCAGCCCGCGAGTTTCGATCAAACCGAGTGCTTCTCCTTGAGGTTTTGCCATTGTTGTTCTCCTTAAACAATTAACTATGGTGGTTTAGTAGATGTTCTCTGAGTTCAGAGATGCCTAAACCGGTAAACGCGGATACGGAATATATCTCACCAGTTACACCGGCCTGACGCAGCAAGGTAGTGGCTTGCTCGATGTCGGCTGCGGGCGCGTCTATCTTGGTGATCACGCCGATGGTGGGCTGGGGAAACATCAAAAAGTAGTTGGGCGGAAAATGAACGTCGGAGCGGGTGGCGTCCTGCACGGCCACCAGTAGTTGGGCGTCGAAGGAAGTGGCCGTCAGACTGCGACGCAGATGACCCATTTCGACAAATTCGCCGGGGATGTCGATACCCCAGCCGGAGTAGTCGATCATCTGGGTTTTGCGAATTTGCCGGGGGTCTTTGTCTTCCAAAGCGCGAATGAGCGTGGTTTTGCCAACGCCAATGCCGCCAATAAGCATGAAGCGCCAGGGACGAGCCTGGGCTGTGTGGGGTATGTCGGTGAACTGAACTTTTTGTGACATCATTTCAGGTGCGGGTAATGGGGGCCGGGTGAAAGTTTAGCACCTCTTGCAGGCCCCGATTGGCCGCTTCTATGGCCAGGGTAACGCTTGATAAACGGCCGTTTACCACCAACGTCCCACTAAACCGATCCAAAAAACCGATTTCCACATCGGCCGCCTTGAGAGCCAGGTCGCCAGCGATAATGGCGCTTTCACCAGGGGTAATCGTCATGATGCCAATAGCCTCAGCCTCGCTAAGACCCACCCGCTGACAGAGGGGCCGGTCTGGGTTGGCAATGATGTGGGCAATGGTGACCTGCCGTCCGGGGACATACTCCTGAACAATTCGCGTCGAGGCGTGGCCAGGGGCAACGTTGGGTTTTTCGTATGGGTCAGTCATAGTTACACATAGTAACGGCAGCGGGGACCGGTCACAATTCACAGAACACTGCTCTTTTTACACAAATCAACGCTTTCTGCTTTGTGTAGTTTGTATAGTTTGCCAGGGATAGGGACAGGAGAGGGTGAAATTGGTGACGGGATGGGGTTAAGCGTCGAGGGAATACGGCCGTTATCCCCCGGCAGGCCGACCGCAGGCTACTATTACCATAGAAAAGTGTATAGCCGACCTCGTTTTGTGCATTGTGGTCTACCCACTTAACCTTTTATCATGGTACAAGGCGAGAGAAGCGGGTGTTTTTTGTATTTGGCAAAGCGTGGAACGTAGTGCGTAGTGCGTAAGGCTATCTGTTTACGTTTTACGCTTTACGTTTTACGCTTTACGTTTCACGCTATGAGGTATATATGTTAGCTGTTGTTTATCAGGGACCAGACCAACTGCGCCTGGAAAAGAGAGCCAGACCCACCATCCAGGCCCCCACCGACGCCATTGTTCGCATTACTAAAACGACCATTTGCGGCACCGACCTGGCTATTCTGAAAGGCGGGGTCGATACCGTTGATCCCGGCCGCATCATTGGCCACGAAGGAGTGGGCGTCGTGGAGAGCGTGGGCAGCGGCGTGGCCCAGTTCAGGCCGGGCGACCGGGTGCTGATTTCTTGCATTACCGCCTGTGGCTACTGCGAAGCCTGCCGGCGTGGCATTCCTTCCAACTGCGCCAACGGCGGCTGGATTCTGGGCAACACCATTGATGGCTGTCAGGCCAACTACGTGCGCGTTCCTTTTGCCGACAACGGTCTTTATCACATTCCCGACTGCATCAGTGAAGAAGTGGCCCTGATGCTGTCAGACATTTTACCCACCGGCTTAGAGGTGGGCGTGATGAATGGGGATGTGGCGTTTGGCGATGTGGTGGCGATTGTAGGGGCCGGTCCGGTCGGGCTGGCCGCGCTGCTGACGGTCCAATTCTTTGCCCCGGCTGAAGTGATTGTGGTGGATGTTGATGATTATCGGCTGGAACTGGCTAAAAAACTGGGGGCAACGGCCGTTATCAACAACCGCGATAACCAGGCCAAAGCCGAGATTTTAGCCCTGACCAACGGCCGGGGGGTCGATACGGCCATCGAAGCAGTCGGCCATCCCCTGACCTGCAAACTGGTGCAAGAGATTGTGGGCATGGGCGGCACTATTGCCAATATCGGCGTTTACAGCGAGAGCGCAGAGCTGCACAAACAAAGCCTGTGGGTTAAGAACATTACCATTCGCATGGGGGTGGTCAATACCACCACCATTCCCCTACTGCTCAAAACGATCCAGGGGGGTAAATTAGACCCCGGCCAGCTTGTGACCCATCGCTTTCCCTTTAACCAGGTGCTAAAGGCGTATGACGTTTTTCGCCATGCGGCCCGCGAGCAGGCGGTCAAGATTGTGTTGTATACGGATGAGTCGGCAGAAACGGTCGTTGGCGACTATAGCCGTTACAGTGAAGAAGATTTAATCGAGATGATCGTCGGCCAGGTCGTAGACCGTCTGGGAAGTGATAGGCCCAAAACACCATGATTCTAACCATCAACTGCGGCAGCTCTACCATCAAATACCAATTGTTCAACAACGAGGCTACCCAGTCGGTGGCCAGCGGCATTGTCAGCCGCATTGGCGAAGCCGACGCCTACTTCCAGCACCAGAACCAGACAGAAACGGTCAAAGAGTCCCGGTCTGTGCCTGACCATACCGTCGCTTTTCAAATTTGTATCGACAATTTGCTGCACCCAACCTACGGGGCCATAGACAAGATTGAGGCCATCGAAGCAGTAGGCCATCGCGCGGTGCATGGGGCCGACCTGTTCGTCGATTCCACGCTGATCGATGAGGCGGTCATTGCCAAACTGGAAGCGTGTGTGCCGCTGGCCCCGCTGCACAATCCGGCCAACCTGATCGGCATTCGGGGCGGTATGGCTCTGCTGCCACACGTACCCCACGTGGCCGTGTTTGACACCGCTTTTAACCAGACAATGCCCGCCAAAGCCTATCTCTACGCGCTGCCCTATGAGCTGTATGAGCAGCATAAAATTCGCAAATATGGCTTTCACGGTACGTCGGTGCGCTATGTGAGTGAACGGGCGGCGGCGCTGCTGCAACGGCCGTTATCCGCTCTCAAAATGGTGGTGGCCCACTTGGGCAATGGGGTCACGATGACGGCCGTGGCGCACGGTCAGGCGGTCGATACCACCATCGGCCTGGCTACATTTTCCGGCGTTATGATGGGCACCCGCTCTGGCGACATCGACCCCGGCCTCATTTTTCACCTGCACCGTCAGTTGGGCCTATCCCTGACTGAGATTGAAGATATGCTCTATAAGCAGAGCGGGCTGCTGGGCGTTTCTGGCCTCAGTAACGATATGCGGACCATTACCGAGGCGGCTCAGGCGGGCAACGGCCGTTGTCAACTGGCAATGGAGATGTTTGCCTACATGGCCACCAAATATCTGGGCGCATTTGCCGCGGCTATGGGCGGGCTAGACGCGCTCGTTTTTACCGCCGGTATCGGTGAGAACAGTCCGGAAGTCCGGGCCTTGATCTGCCAAAATCTGGCCTTTCTGGGCCTGGCGCTGGACCCGGCAGCCAATCAGCAGGCGGTCGGCGGGCAGGAGATGGCCATCAATCAAGTGGAGGATAAAACGGCCGTTCTCGTGGTGCCCACCAATGAGGAAAAAATGATTGCGCTGGATACGCGGCGGTTAGTGAGTTCAAAGAATCAGGCGTGATGCGTGAAACGTGATACGTGAAGCGTGATCAATTTACGCACTACGCACTACGCACCAATGAGCATTTATTTATGAATCCCGACCTAGACACAATTTTAACCCAGGCCAATACGGTGCTGAATAAACGGCCGTTTCGTTCTGACTATAACGGACCGGTCTATGTGGGTGTTGACTTGGGTACGGCCTATACGGTGCTGGTGGTGTTGGATGAACAGAAACGGCCGTTGGCCGGCCGTTACCAGTTTGCCCAGATTGTGCGTGACGGGCTGGTAGTCGATTACATCGGCGCCATCCAGCTCCTCAAGCAGATGAAAGCCGAAATCGAGGCCGATTTGGGTTTTGCCCTGACCCAGGCTGCTACTACCTATCCCCCCGGCGTGCCCCTGGCCGAAGTCAAAGCCACCCGCAATGTGTTAATCGGGGCTGGCCTGGAATGCAGCCACTTCATCGACGAGCCAACCGCCGCCAACGCCCTGCTGCAAGTAGCCGATGGCGTAGTTGTTGATATTGGCGGCGGCACTACCGGCATCGCCGTCGTGGAAAATGGCGAGGTCGTTTATACGGCCGACGAAGCCACCGGCGGCACCCATTTTTCGCTGGTCGTGGCCGGTGGGCTGAACATTCCCTTTGATGAGGCCGAGCAGATCAAAATTGACCCGGCCCGGCAGCAAATGGTAGCCTCTATGGTCTACCCGGTGATGCAAAAAGTGGGCAGCATCGTCGCCCGCCACATCGCCTCTTTCCAGGTAGAGACCATCTACCTCGTTGGCGGCACCAGCAGCATGATCGGCATCGCCGAGGTTGTGGCCGAAATGTCCGGCGTCAAAACCATCACGCCGCCCCATCCCATGTTTGTCACCCCCATTGGGGTGGCTATGCTTGATCGGTAACAGGTGCAGACCTGACAGGTTTCGACAATCGCTTTTTAGAAAACCTGTCAGGTCTCAAATTGATGCCAATGAGAGAATAACCTATGGCTAAAAAAGAGCGTCTAATCGTTGTGGGCGGCGTGGCGGCCGGGATGAGCGCCGCCGCCAAAGCCCGCCGCGTCAATCCCGACATGGAAATTATTGTTTATGAAAAATCGGGCTATATCAGCTACGGAGCCTGTGGTTTTCCCTATTACATCAAGGGAGACGTGGCCGATATGGAAGCGCTGCTGGCTCGCACCCCGGCCCAGATGGCCGAGCAGGGGGTAATGGCCCATACCCGCCATGAGGTGCAGGCCATCGACGCCGGCCGCCGGGTGGCCGCTGTTTATGACTATGCTACCGGGCGCAAACGGTTTGAACCCTGGGACAAGCTGATTCTGGCGGCCGGGGCCAGCATAGGACGGCCGTCTATCCCCGGCATCAATCTCAACGGCATTTTTAGCCTGCGAACGGTAGAAGATGCGCTGACTATTCGCCGCTGGCTGGAAGAGATGCAGCCGCGTCATGGCGTCATTGTGGGTGGGGGCTATATCGGCCTGGAAATGGCCGAGGCGCTGGCCGCTCACGGCGTGGCCGTCACCATTGTGGACGCCGCCGACCAGCTTATGTCGTCGCTGGATGTAGAGATAGCAGCCCTGATTCAGGCGGAATTAGAAGCAGAGGGAGTAGAAATTCGACTGGGCGAGATGGTGCAGTCGTTTATCGGGGAACGGTTGGTAACAGACATTACGCAGCGGGTGACAGCGCTGGTAATGGGACAGGGTGGTAGTAGGGGTGGTTTAGACAATCGTTTCCGCGTGCGCGAGGTCGTAACAGACAAGCAAAGCTATCCGGCCGACGTGGTCATCTTTGGCGTGGGCAGCCGGCCTAACGTGGCCCTGGCGCAGCAGGCTGGCGTCAAGCTAGGCCAGACCTGGGCTGTGGCCGTAGACGCCCGGCAGCGAACCAACGTGCCCAACATTTGGGCTGCCGGGGCTGTGGCCGAAGCCTTTCACCTGGTGTTGGGCGAACCTATCTATTTTCCGCTGGCACAGGTAGCCAGTAAACAGGGGCGGGTGGCGGCCGTCAACGCCGCCGGTGGTAGGGCTTCGTTTGCGGGTACGGTAGGAACGGCCGTTGTCAAAACGTTCGATCTGGCAGTGGCCCAAACGGGCTTAAGCGAAAAGGCAGCCCGCGCCAAAGGATGGACTGTAGACTGCCTGATGATCGAAGCCACCTCGCGGGCACATTATATGCCCGGCCATGCCCCAATTCATCTAAAGCTCGTTTTTGATAAAAACACGCAGCGGGTGCTGGGGGCGCAAATGATAGGCAAAGATGGGGTGGCCCAGCGCATCAACGTCATTGCTGCCGCCTTACAGGCCGAATGGACCATTCGTGATCTGGCCGGGCTTGATCTGGCCTACGCGCCCCCCTTCGCTCCAGTCTGGGATCCGATCCTGGTGGCGGCTAACGTGGCTAACAAAGAGTAACCGCCTACCGATCCGCTTCACGATAGGCGGCGGGCGTCATCTTCAACTGGCTTTGGAAATGACGGTAAAAGTTAGTAACGTGGGGATAGCCGACGGCTTCAGCAACGGCCGTTACACTCTGATCCGTATTGCGTAACAGCCGTTTGGCCTCTTCTAGCCGAATTTTGGTCAGATACTTCGAGTAGCTCAAGCCCACCCGCTCCTTCAACTGCGTACTCAGATAAGATGGACTCAAGTTAACCGCCTCAGCCACCGCCTGCAGTGAGATGTCGGCCTGGTCATAATACCTTTGCAAATAAGCAATGGCCTGCTGCACCGCGTCCGGTCGATTGGATAGCGACTGCACCAGCGTCAACATTTCGGCCAGGCTGTTTAAGGCCCAGGCGCGAATCTCAGGACTCCTTTGCTGCAAAGCCAGCGATTTTACCTGCTGGTGCAAAACTGACAACGTTTTTGGCTCAGAGGCCCCAATGTCAATAATGCCCCAGGCCGTTAGCGTCACCATCTCGGCGCAATGATTTTTGATGGCTTCTGGCACGTCACCGTATTGCTGTGACAAATAATCCACAATGTCGTTGACCAGCCTTTGGGCCTGCTGCTGCTGGTTGGTTTGCACTGCTTTGACCAGCTCTCGCTCCTTTTCCACCAGATAGAATGAGGGTTCGCTCTGATCGGGCAGTTCAGCCTGAATGTCGTCAATGCCCACCACTTTGTTGCCTTCCAGACGGCTGTGGTAACGACGGGCCAGGTTGGCCTCAGCGTACGAAAGGGGAATGGAAGCAATCTCCATATATCGTTTGCCGATGCCAATGGTGACAGTGAAGGGCATGGTGTCGGCAATGGTCTGGCGTATTTTTTCACCCAGGGCATGCAGTTGCACGGCCGTGCCTAAATCCTGGTCCGAAGAGACAATAGCGATAATCCGGCCCGGTTTGCTATAACCCACAATTGCCTGATGGTGGTCGGGTAACAAGCTACGCACCGTTTCTACCAGCGACGTATAAATCTGTTGCAGTTCAACGGCCGTTTGGTTTTGGGCAAAGCGATCAAACCCATCTATTTTACACACCAGCACTACCGGCCAGGTTAGCCGCTTGCCCAAATATGACAGGTTTTCCGAAACTGTTAGCTCGTCATAAATAGTGCCCCGGATCAAATTTTCCACCAGATTGGTTTCAATGACCGGCAGCGTCTTTTGCAGCGAATCCTTCACCAGGGCCACCGTGCGTAAATCCCGCCGCTCCGCTCTGATTTTCTCACTAATTTCCCGCAAAATCTCAATCAATTTGTTAGGACGCACCGGTTTGAGTAAATAATCATGCACCCCCAGCTTCAATGCCTTTTGCACATATGAAAAATCATTATGGGCTGTCAACATCACAAACTTTGTCTCCGGCTGTTCCTGGCGGATCAAGTCGATAGCCTGTAAACCATTTAGTCCGGGCATCTTAATATCGAGCAGGATAATGTCTGGCCTGTATTTCCGCGCCAGGGCCACGGCTACCTCGCCATTTTCGGCTTCCCAGACAGGCCCAAAGGCACTCCCTTGCTGGCTTAATATACGCAACAAGGAGGATCGGATAATGGGTGCGTCATCGGCAATCAAAATGCTGGACATGAATTACTCACTGAACAGGTTCTAAGATAATGTCTTGAATCGCGACGTCGATTTGACCAAAGTCTGAGAGGAGTGCATCCAGATTGAGGGGCAAGACTTCCTGCGCTGTTTTGGACTTAACCTGCCTAAGATTCAAATAGTTAGCGCCGTTGCCTAAATCTATCTGATTACCCAGCCCAATTGTTGACAGGTGCGAAAATTCTGTTTCGGCCGGCTGAGACGTTAGCGCTTCGCCTGTTAGATTAAAAGTAAGGCGTAGCGTTGTACCTGCATTGGGCGTACTCTTGATGGCTACGGCTACTGTTTGGCCGAATTCACCGGCCAGCCGGTGAAAGACATTTTGCAGGCCCAAAGAAGAGCTGTCATCGGCAAAGGTGCCCGTTTGCAATGAAGTCAATACCTCTGGCGACATGCCGACGCCGTCGTCAGATACCTGGAGTATCAGAGCATCAGCTTCTTTATGACCCTCTACCTTGATCGTCACCGGACGGGTCAGCGGCTCCAGCCCATGAATGACGGCATTTTCGACCAATGGTTGCAGTACCATGCAGGGAATTTCAAACCGTTTCAGCTCAGGATCAAGCGTTACCTCGCTTTGCAACCGATCGCCAAAATGAATCTTCTGAATGGCCAGGTATTGCTCAATCATCTCAATTTCTTCACCCAGCTCAACCGTGGCCGACATATTACGCAAGCTGTAGCGCAACAGGTCGCTCAGGCTGTAAGCGATTTCCTCGGTACGGGCGGCATTTTCTTCCAGGGCTGTGTAGCTCAGCAAAGTAAGCGAATTGAATAGAAAGTGAGGGTTGACCTGAGCTTTCAGGGCACGCAACTGGGCTTCTTGTAAGGCGGCTTGGAGCGCAGCCCGCTCCTGGGTCTCTTGTAGTAGTTGGGTCTGGGTGAGGCTGGCGGCCCCTTTTTCAATGACGTGATTGGCCGTGAGGGAAAGCATCTCCACGGCCGCCTTGAAACGCTCTCTGGGCAGCGGCTCAATTTTACGCAGCTCCGCTTCCAGTTCGTCCGGCGGCAGACCGAGCGGCACGTTGCGGGCCAAAATATCCTGGATAAAGGTTTCGGGATCGTCGGCGGGAATGACCTGGCCGCACAAAATGCAGCCCACATATTGGCCATCAATAATCAGGGGTGCGGCCGCATCCAGAAAGCCACCGGCACATTTGTAGGCGTATGGCTTCTGTTGGACATGGGCAATGCGTCCCCCTTCAGCATCGCAACGCTGACAGCGAGCCAGCCCGACTGGCGTCGAGCGGATCATCTGGCATACTTTACAAAAATTGCTGGTGCGGGTAATGGGTTTGCCCTGGCGGTCAACGGTAACGGCCGCTACGCCCATGGCTTCGGCAAAGGTGTCTTGCAGGCGTTGCAGTAAATCAAGATCAACAAAATCGGCGATATGAAGTTCAGGCGTCTGCATTAGGTTCCCTCGCACATTGTCAGGCAAAAGAGTGACCTGGGGGCAGGCCGCTCCTTCCGCGAGGAGACGCTCTTCATCGTAGGTCAGGCAAAGGAGGGGCTCTGGCTTCGTCAGGGTTGATCCTATTATCAGGACCGCTTGACGTTACAGTTGCGGGACAGCGCCGGAATTCTTACCTACTGCCAGTAAGTCACCGGGCTTCACCCTCATAAATAGATCGAAAAACTCTGCATAATGCACAGCGGGAATGATCTTTGCCTATTTTCCGAATATTAACCTATATTATATCTTTGTTCCAGCCTATGCCAAGATTGACAATGGCCTTGTTTTACCCTGACAAAAGGCACATAGTTGTGCCAATGCTCATCTCTTATTGGCCAGGCACGCAGCCTGTGCTGACATGTCAGTATGATTGGTTGCTGGCAAACACTGTTGACGTGCCTGCCATTCCCAACTAAAATCAGTGAACTGAGCAAGGGCGTGGTTTGTCACTCGTTGCCCATTATTGCCCCAGTAGCTCAAAGGACAGAGCATCGGACTTCTAATCCGAGGGTTGTAGGTTCGAGTCCTACCTGGGGTACTGATTCGTAGTGCGTAGTTCGTGGTGCGTAGACGATTCGCTACGCATTACGAACTACGCACTTTATGGTTATAGTTAAGGAAGTGAACACCTGGATACAATGATACTGATCACCGGTGCCACCGGCTTTTTGGGCCACAATTTAGTACCGCGCCTGCGTGCAGCCGGTTATGCGGTGCGGGCGCTGGCACGGCCGTCTAGTGACACCACCTTTCTACAAACGCTTGGGGTTGAATTGGCCTACACGCCCGACATCAGCGACACCGACGCCCTCATCGCCGCCTGCCAGGGCTGTGACACGGTCATCCACGCCGCCGGGCTGTTCCGCTTCTGGGGCGATTTACCCGATTTCTGGCGCACCAACGTGGGCGGTACGGCCGCCGCCTTAGAAGCAGCCAGCAGCAACGGCGTCAAACGCTTCATCCACATTTCCACGCTGGCCGTCATAGGCAAAACGCCATCGCAGGCTATCATTACCGAAGAAACCACCTGCCGGCCGCTGGAACATTACCAGCGCACCAAATATGAGGCGGAACAACTGGCGCGCCATTACCACAAAACGCAAGGATTGCCGGTGTTGGTGCTGCGGCCAGGTGCCTTTTACGGTCCCTGGGGCCACTATGCCTTCAATCGCTTCTTTTTTGAGGAACCACTGCGCGGCTGGCGAATTAAGGTGGACAACGGCCGTTACATCACCTTTCCCGTGTTTGTGGCCGACGTGGCCCAGGCCGTCATGCTGGCGCTGGACAAGGGAGAGCCTGGCCAGATATACAATATATGCGGCCAATCGCTGGACCACAACAGCGTTAACGCCATCGTCAGCGATCTGGCGGGCATCAGCCAGTGGCGCTTTAACATTCCCCGGCAGCTCGTGGTGGCTCTGGCTGCCGCCTGGACCTTTCTCTCCCGCTTTACCGGCCGTGAGCCTTTCTACCCTATCAACATGGAACCCTACGTCTTTCAGGATTGGCACGTCAGCACCGAGAAGGCCGAGCGAGACTTAGGGTTTTGCCCCACCCCGTTTGCTATTGGTGCCAAAGAGACGCTGGACTGGTATTGGGGGCAGGGGATTTTGAAACGAAAAACGTAGTGCGTAATGCGCAGTGCGTAGCAAACCATCTACGCGCTACGCACTACGTAATAGACATCCCATGAAACTATTCACCGTTCAACAAATGGTTGCCGCCGAAAAAGCGGCCGACGCGCAGGGGATTACCTACGACCAGATGATGGAGACGGCCGGCCGCAGTCTGGCTGAGGCAATGGCGTCACGGTACGAGGTAGTCGGGAAGCGCGTTCTGATTCTGGTGGGGCCGGGCAACAACGGCGGCGATGGCCTGGTGGCCGGCCGTTATCTGGCCGAGGCCGGGGCGGAGGTTGCTTTTTACCTCTATAAAGAGCGCGATCCGGCCCAGGACCACAACATGGCTCAGGTGCTAGACTTGCCCTGGCAAGTGATGGCCGATGACCCTGATTTTGCCTGGCTGACGGCCGAACTAGAAACGGCCGATTTCCTCATTGACGGCCTGCTGGGCACCGGCGTAACCCGCCCCATCGAGGGCCGCATGGCCGATCTGCTGCGCCACATTTCAGACCTGACAGGTTTTACCCAGTCAGACCTGACAGGTTTTGAGCAATCCTCGATTGCCAACCTGTCAGGTCTAGGTCTACCCCCAACCATCGTCGCCGTTGACTGCCCCAGCGGCCTCAACTGCGACACCGGCGCACTCGATCCGCTGGCTCTGCTCGCCGACCTGACCGTCACCTTTGCCGGGCCAAAATGGGGCCATTTCCTCTTTCCCGGTGCCGGGGCCTGTGGCCAGTTGGCCGTCGCCGACATCGGCATCCCGGCCGACTTGCCCGCCGTGGCCAACGTACAGACTGAGGTGGCCACAGAAGATCGCGTGCGTGCCCTGCTGCCGGCCCGCCCCCTCGACGGCCACAAAGGAACCTTTGGCAAGGTATTGGTCGTGGCCGGATCAGACCGTTACTGGGGCGCACCCTTTTTGTCCGGGCTGGGTGCTTTGCGGGCCGGGTCGGGGCTGGTGGCTCTTTGCGTGCCGCAGATGATTCGGGCCACTATTGCCGGGCAACTGCCGGAAGCGACCTTTGTGCCGGTGGCGGATGATAAGCTGTTGGGGGCAGAAACGGCCGTTTTCCTCCACCAGACCATCAACGACTACGACGCCATCCTGATTGGACCGGGCCTGGCTGAGGCAGCTGCGTTTGTAACCACCTTTTTTACCAATCCCCCACCACTGCCGCCGCTGGTCATCGACGCCGACGGCCTGAACCAACTGGCCGCGCTCGACGACTGGCCATCTCTCATACCGTCCCACTCAATTCTCACGCCCCATCCTGGCGAAATGGCCCGGCTGATGGGGCTGCCGCTGGCCGAACTCAAGGACCGAAACCGGATCGAGCTGGCCCAAGAACAGGCGCAGGCCTGGCAGCAAATCGTCATCTTGAAAGGAGCCTATACCGTTGTAGCCGCCCCTGACGGCCGTTGCACTGTTATCCCCTTTGCCAACCCCGCTCTGGGCACGGCCGGCTCAGGCGACGTGCTGGCGGGTGTCCTGGTTAGCCTGCTGGGGCAGGGAGCGGATCGGTATGCAGCAGCCGGCACTGAGCGTGCCGAAGTGGCCGTACTCGGCTGCTACCTCCACGCCCTGGCCGGTTCCCTGACCGGCCACGACAGCGGCGTCCTGGCCCGCGAAATTGCCGATGAGCTGCCGGCAGCCAGACAGCGTTTGACGTAGTACGTAGTGCGTATCATCCGCAACAACCTTCTACGCAATACGCACTACGCAATATTTTGGAGGTATCCATGACCATGACAACAAAAATCCCCGTCGGCGTTTTGGGCGCGACGGGCACGGTGGGGCAGCGCTTTGTGCAGTTGTTGGCCGACCATCCCTGGTTTGAAGTAACGGCCGTTACCGGCTCCGAGCGCACGGTGGGACGGCCGTATGGCGAAGGCGTTCAGTGGAAAATTGAAGGAGAGCCACCGGCTGATATTGGGGAACTAATCGTCCAGCCCACCACAACTGATCTGGCCCTGGAGGGCAAGCCACCCCTCGTTTTTTCCGCCCTGCCCACCGAACTGGCGCGAGAGGTAGAACCACAATTTGCGGCCGCCGGTTTCGCCGTTTTCACCAACGCCTCCCCCTTTCGCCTGACGCCCGACGTACCCCTGCTCATTCCCGAAGTCAACCCCGACCATCTGGGCCTCGTCGAGACGCAGCGGGCCAAGCGGGGCTGGCCCGGCTTTATTGTGGCCAACGCCAACTGCTCCACCACCAGCGCCATTTTGCCGCTCAAAATCTGGCAGGATGCCTTTGGCCTGGAAGCGGCTCTCATGGTCACGCTGCAAGCCATTTCCGGCGCGGGCTACCCCGGCGTGGCCTCGCTGGACATCATGGACAACGTCATTCCTCACATCGGCGGCGAAGACGGCAAGCTGGAGTCGGAACCGAAGAAGCTGCTGGGCAAATTCGCCAACGGTCAGGTAGATTGGGCCGACATAAAGCTGAGCGCCCAGGCTAACCGGGTGCCGGTAGTAGATGGCCATCTGGCCAGCGTGTCGGTCAAGCTGGGGCGCAGCGCCAGCGCGGCAGAAGGCATAGCGGCCCTGGAGGAGTGGCAGCCTGACACCGTTTATCGAGAACTGCCGTCGGGATTGGCACGGCCGTTGCGTTACCAACCCGCCCCTGACCGGCCTCAACCCCGCCTGGACCGGGATGCCGGGGCCGGGCTGGCCTGGACGGTGGGTAAGGTGCGCCCATGTGATGTGCTGGACTTGCGCTTTTTAGCCTTAGCTCATAACACCCTACGCGGCGCGGCCAGTGGCTCCATTCTTAATGCGGAACTGGCGGTTGTGATGGACTATATCGCAACTTTCTGAAAACGCTGACGTACTGGAAAGCAGGTGAATGATTATGAATGACAAGCAACCCGATTATTCTAACAGATTCAACAAGATTCTGGCCCAGCACAAGAACGAGCCGGGCTTTTGGCGTGAGCTGTGGCAGCAGGCGCGGCTGGTTTACCGGCTAATTCGTGATCCAAACGTACCGATTTACCTGAAACTACTGCCTTTCTTATCTCTTGTTTATTTTCTGTTTCCGGCCGACCTGATTCCTGATCTGATTCCCATAATTGGTCAGGTAGACGATCTGGCTGTGATTGTGGCCCTGTCCAAAATCTTCATCACGCTGTCGCCGCAGGACGTGGTGGATGGGCATCTGGCTCAAATTCGCAGTGAGGATGGCACAGTCGTGGTGGAACAGCAGCCAACGGAAAAAAAACCGACGGCCGACACCATTATTATTGATGAGTCTGACATGAGCGATTAAAGAATAGACCACTACCAATGCACCTGATTGGTAGTGGTCTATTTTACTAAAAGATTGGTCTACGTATTACTGAAGTTCAAACCCCAACAGTTCCAAGAGTGGGTCTCCGGCAATAAACCACATAAAAGCTGCAAAAGCTAAGCAACATAGGAACAAAAACACTGCGGTAATCAGTACTATCCTGGTACGGTTCCTTCTTGTGCGTGTTGGCGCAGGCACAACCAAAGGTCTATCACGTTTTGCCGGGCTGGCTGGAATATCTAACGCCTCTGGCATACGATCAGGTTCAGGTGGCTGGTGAGAGATGAGATCACTGTCGTCAAGTTCGGCAGCGGGTTCAATCATGTCAATTTCAGGAATATCTGGTTCACTATCGGCCGTTTCGTCAAATATCGCTTCAATGTCCTCGGTAGCAAGTTCTGGCACCGTCCAGTCATCATCATCTGTCTCATCCACTTCCGCCTCTTCTTCAGAATCTATGGACAATGGCGATAAGAAAGTTGGCAAATCGTATGCGCTTTCATCCACTTCTGCCGCATCTTCAAAAGCTATGGTGTCTACGGTTAAAGGAGACTCCCCTGTATCTAGTTCGTCTGACCAGTCCAAGAGAAGAGGCGGTTCAGCATCCTCTGCCTCATCGGCCAGGGTGGGCGGCATAAATGCTTCTGTTGCTTCCTGGTAGCGCAGCACAACCGAACCGCCCAGCCGGATTTCCTGACCCGGCTCCAAATCCACCGCTTCGTCTGTCAGGCGACGGCCGTTGACAAAGGTCCCATTCGTACTGTCCAAATCCTTCAGGCGGTGACCACTGTCCGTTTCTACAATCTCCACATGCTGCCGCGATACTTCAGGATCGACGATAATAATATCGGCCAGCGCGTCACGCCCGATGACCATTGTGCCGCTGACCAGGTCAAACGCCTGACCTGACTTTGGTCCTTCTTGCATCACAAGCTGATAGGTTTTTTCAGACACAGAAGCCTCCTTGAATTATGAATTACGAATTATGAATTATGAATAAATTGATTGTACCTAATTTTGGGTGAGATGGCGATTGGTAATTGACAATCGGCAAGTAGCAATTGTTACTCGTCAACTCTTTTTGCGGCGCAGCAGGCCGGGCAGGGCACGGGCGTCTTTGATGTTGAGCAGCCGGACCAGAATGGTAAAGGCCAGTAAGCCGGCCAGACCGCTGCCGCCGACGATGAGCAGTTTGTTGAGTAGTGTGGTCAGGGGCACAAAACTGAGCAGGAACTCGGCCGTAGCAAAGGCCAGTCCGCCCGTTATTAGCGCGGCCAGAATCGATTTGAGAACGGCCGGCATAATGCCCTGCTGGGCCAAACTCCCAATGTGCCAGCGGATAACAACCAGCATCATCAGCATGTGGACCATATGCTTCACGGCGTCGGCCACCACCAGGCTGAGCAGGCCCAGGGGGTTGAGGAGGAGAACGGCCGTTAGCGCATACACCACCACACTCAACACCCCTACCAGCGCCGGCCGCCACGTATCCTTGCGCGCATAACAGGCAAAAACGAGCATCTGGTCCACGGCGGCGAAGGGCATGCCGAACAGGTAAACGCGCAGCACCAATGCCGTCGTGGCCGTATTCTCCGGCACAAAACTGCCGTGCTGAAAGAGCAGGGCCACAATGGGCACGGCCAGGGCAAAGAGGCCGGCTGCGGCCGGTAAGATCAGCACCACCACCAGCCGGATGCCTTCGGCCAGGGTGTGCTTAAAAATGGCCAACTGGCCCAACGCCTGCCGCGACAGGGTGGGCAAGATGGCAATAGAGATGGCTGTCACCACCAGCCCCAGCGGAAATTGGTAGAGGGTGGTAGCGTAACGCATGTACGTTAGCGATTCATCGCCGGTGCGGGTAGCCAGATTGATACTGAGGGCCACGGCCAGTTGAGTCACCACCAGGCCGGCCACAATGGGGGCATACAGCCGCAAAATGCGCCGAATGGCCGGATGGCGCCAGTTGAAGTTCCAGCGGATACGGCCGTCGCGCAGGGCGGGTAGTTGCAGCAAAATTTGCAGCAGCGAACCCAGCAGCAGCCCCCAAACCAGGCTGTCAATCTCGTCAGGACGCAGCAGGGCCACCACCACAATCGTGCCGTTGAACACGGCCCCGATAAAGGCGGGCAGAGTAAAGCGTTTCAGGGCATATAGCGCCCCGGTCAAAATGCTGGCAATGCTGAGAAAAAAGACGGCCGGCGTGGCCAGACGCATGAGCCGGATGGCTACCTCGGTCAATGCCGGATCGTCAAATTCATAGGCTCCCAACAGCCAGGCAATTTGGGGAGCCAGCAGTTCCACCAGAAGGACCACCAGCAGCAGG
Source organism: Anaerolineae bacterium (assembly GCA_007123775.1). Taxonomy (GTDB): domain Bacteria; phylum Chloroflexota; class Anaerolineae; order Promineifilales; family Promineifilaceae; genus SLGK01. The sequence continues at coordinate 19,387 of SLGK01000075.1, forward strand.
GCCACCGTAGCCACGCTCAGAACAGTACTCAGCAATCGCCATAGCTCTTCTCGTTTGGCTTTGGTCGCATACTCGCTGAATACCGGCACCAGGGCCGAGTTGATCATGCCACCAATAATCAGGTCAAACAGGCTGGTGGGCACGTAGGCGGCAATCTCAAAGGCGCTCAGCGGGCCGCTGGCCCCAAACAGATTGGCCTTGACCATTTCGCGGGCCATGCCCATAACGCGGCTGGCCACGTTGCCCACCGCCAGCACCGCCACCGCCCGCGCCAGGCCGCCCTGTTCAGGCGGGTCGGGTGGTAAATCGGTTGGGGGAGTAACGGCCGTTTCTACATCCTGCGGCCCCGTTGGCTCGATCAAATCGTTTCCTTTCTTGTTTTTGACGGAGGACCGAGGACGGACGACGAAGAGATGCCACCTTCGTCCTCGGTCCTTCATCTTCCGTCACAGCGTTAAGTGGCGGATTCTAACGGATAGCGGCCAAAAAAGACAACTTCTATCAGCCCACGATTTGCCCATGATCGTTAGATTGGTCCAATCTCTAAAGATTGGACCAATCTAGCCTGCCTCAAGTATACTAGAGCGCAATGGTGACATTATCCCGTATCCCCTGAACATGGAGCAAATAAGTTATGTATGACAAAGACAAACTGGCTGAACTACAACAGCAGCAAGATAAATGGGAAGAGACCACGTTACAGCGTTCGTCGGCCCGTTTCCCGGAGCGCAAAGAACGTTTTCTGACCACCTCCAGCGAGCCAATCCGCCGCCTCTATACACCGTTAGACGTGGCCGACCTGGATTATCAGGCCGACCTGGGTTTTCCCGGCGACTACCCCTACACCCGCGGCGTCCACGCCACCATGTACCGTGGCCGGCCGTGGACGATGCGGATGTTTGCTGGCTTTGGTACGGCCGAAGAGACCAACGCCCGCTTCAAATATCTGCTCGAACAGGGCAACATGGGCCTCTCCATCGCCTTTGACCTGCCCACCCTGATGGGCTACGACACCGACGCCCCCGAAGCTCTGGGCGAATTCGGCCACTGTGGCGTCGCCGTCAGCAGCCTGCAAGATATGGAAATTCTGCTCGACGGCATTCCCCTGGGCGAGGTTTCTACCTCGATGACTATCAACAGCCCGGCCCCCATCATCTGGGCCATGTATATCGCTACCGCCGAAAAGCAGGGCGTCGCCCCGGACCAACTGCGCGGCACGACCCAGAACGACATCCTCAAAGAGTACATTGCCCAAAAAGAGTACATCTTCCCGCCTGAACCCTCGATGCGGCTGGTGACGGATACCGTCGAATTCGGCAGCCAACAGTTGCCCCAGTGGAACAGTATCTCTATTAGCGGCTATCACATCCGCGAGGCGGGGTCCACGGCCGCACAGGAATTGGCCTTCACGCTGGGCAACGGCCTGGAATACGTGCGCTGGGCCTTAGAGCGCGGGCTGGATATTGACGACTTTGCCCCGCGCCTCAGCCTCTTCTTCAATTGCCACAACGACTTCTTCGAGGAAATCGCCAAATTCCGCGCTGCCCGCCGCATCTGGGCACGCGAAATGCGGGAAACCTTTGGGGCCAAAGACCCGCGCAGCTGGCTCTGCCGCTTCCATACGCAGACGGCGGGGGTCAGCCTGACGGCCCAGCAGCCGGAAAATAACATTGTCAGGGTGGCTATTCAGGCGTTAGCGGCCGTTATCGGCGGTACCCAATCGCTGCACACCAACAGCATGGACGAGGCCCTGGCCCTCCCCAGCGAGGAGGCCGTGACCATCGCCATGCGGACGCAGCAAATTATTGCTGAGGAAAGTGGGGTGGCTAATACAATTGATCCCCTGGCCGGTTCTTTCTTCGTGGAGCATGAAACCAACAAAATCGAGCAGCAGGTGTATGACTATTGGCGGCAGGTCGAGGCGTTGGGTGGCGTTTTGCCCTCCATCGACCAGGGCTTTTACCAACGGGAAATTTCAGATGCGGCTTATCAATATCAGCAGCAAGTAGATAGCAATGAACGCATCATCGTGGGCGTGAACGGCTTCAACGCTACCAATGAGGAGATGCGTATTCCAATTTTGGCGATGGATCCGCAGGGGTATGAGCGGCAAGTCGGCCGCTTGAACAAACTGCGCCAGGAGCGGGACAATGAGCGCGTAGGCCAAACGCTTGAAGCCCTGCGCCAGGCAGCGACCGGCACGGAGAATACGATGCCCTATCTGTTGGATGCGGTCAAAGCCTACGCCACCCTGGGCGAAATCACCGACGTCCTGCGCCAGGTTTTTGGCACGTATGAAGAGCCGACTTGGATTTAGTGCGTAGTGCGTAGAGTGCTTGCTACGCACTACGCATTACGCACTACATGATGCAAATGCAGCATTTACAACCGCCCGCCGTCATGGTTTTGCTCAGCCCGCGCACCTACCGGCTGCCGGCGTTTACGGCCGCTGCTGAACGGCTGGGCGTGGAGCTGGTGCAGGTGATTGACACGCCTGAGCCGCTGGCCAAACAGTGGCAGATGGAGTTGGGGCTGGATTTCAGCCGGCCGGATGAAGCAGTGGCGGCGATTGTGGCGTTTGGGCAGAAACGGCCGTTACGCGCCATTCTGGCCGTAGACGACAGTGGGGCACTCTTAGCTGCCCAGGCCAGCACCGCCCTGGGCCTGCCCCACAACGACGTGGGCGCGGCCGAGGCGGCCCGCAACAAATACGTCATGCGCCAAAAGTTAGCGGCGGCCAGCGTACCCGCCCCCCGCGCCCAACGCTTTTTTACGGATCAGGCCACGGCCGATCTCCTGCCCCACATCAGCTTTCCCTGCGTCGTCAAACCGACCGAACTGTCTGGCAGCCGCGGCGTCATCCGGGCCAATGATGTGGCTGAACTAGAGGCGGCCCTGGTCCGGCTGCGGCGCTTGCTGCACGGGCTGGCCCCGGCCCCACAGCCCTTTCTGGTGGAGGAGTACGTGCCCGGCGTGGAGGTGGCGCTGGAGGGGATGTTGGATAACGGCCGTTTATCCCTCCTGGCCCTTTTTGACAAACCCGACCCGCTCGAAGGCCCTTTCTTTGAAGAAACCATCTACGTTACGCCCTCGCGCCTGCCAGCGGCCGACCAGGCAGCAATTGTGGACTGTACCGCTCAGGCGGCTCAAGCGGTGGGGCTGCGGAACGGTCCCATTCACGCCGAACTGCGCCTCAACGAGCGCGGCCCCTGGCTAATTGAAGTGGCCGGCCGCTCCATCGGTGGCTTGTGTTCACAGACGCTCCGTTTTGGCGAGGATGTGTCGCTGGAAGAGCTGATTTTGCGCCAGGCGTGTGGGCTGCCCCATCCCAATTTGGTTTTTGATCAAACCGCCAGCGGTGTTATGATGATTCCCATCCCTGAAGCGGGCCTGTTGCGGGCCGTCTATGGTTGTGACGGGGCCAGGGCCGTGCCGCTGATTGGGGAAGTGACCATCACGGCCAAACTCAACTATCCCCTGGTGCCGCTGCCCGAAGGGGACAGCTACCTCGGCTTTATCTTTGCGCGGGGGGAGACGCCAACGGCCGTTGAAACCGCCCTGCGCCAGGCCCACGCCCAACTGCGCTTTGAGGTAGACCCGCTCCTTGTCTTGACAAATAAAGACGGAGGACCGAGGACAGAGGACGGAAATTGACCCCCTTCCGTCCTCCGTCTGTCGTCATCGGTCAGCTTAAAAGGGGAAGAAGATAGGCACAAAGAGGAGCGTGGCCACCAGCATAATAAGCTGTAGACTGACGCCCACTTTGGCATAATCGGCAAAGCGGTAGCCGCCGGGGCCGAGAACCAGGGTGTTGACGGGCGTGGCGACCGGGGTGGCAAAGGAGGTGGAGGCGGCCACAGCCACGGCCATGAGGAGGGGCTGGGGGGCAATCCCCAGCGTAGCGGCCGTTTGAAAAGCGATGGGAGCCACCAGAACCGCCGTGGCCGTATTGGATATAAACTGGCTGAAAACGGCCGTTAGCACAAACAAACTGGCCATCACCGCCACCGGTCCCATCTCGCCAAAGCTGGACGTGATGTTGTTGGCAATAAACGCCATGCCGCCCGTTTTTTGCAGCGCTGTGGCCAGGGGTAGCATGCCGGCAATCAGGACCACACTTTCCCAGTTGATATTGCGATAAGCATCCTCCATTGTTAAGCAGCCGGTCAGAACTAAAGCGGCGGCAGCCAGCAGAACGGCCGTTACCGTGGGTACAATCTCAAACGTCATCAAGATCAACATGCCCAGCATGATAGCCACGGCCACCGGCCCTAAACGCGCTGGCCGTTCCGCCTCAGCCATTTCGGCCGGCTGGCCCACCACAATGAAGTCGCGGGCGTCGCGGCGCAGCACCCGCACCCGGTCCCAGGTCCCTTCCACCAGCAGCATGTCGCCAAACTGGAGCGGCACGTCAATGATGCGCCCCGACAGCAGTTCCCCCATGCGGCGGATGCCCAACACCGTCAGCCCGTATTTGGCCCGAAAATTGACCTGCGCCAGGGAGCGTCCAATCAGCCGGGAGCGCTGGGTCAGCAGCACCTCAACCATACCCATTTCTTGGGCAATCGTCTCCCCGCCGCTCTCATCGGCCGTAATGGTAAAATCCAGCTCACGGGCCATGCGGCGCACATTTTGGGGTGACCCCTGCACGTGCAAAATATCGTATGCTTCCAAAAGGGTATCGGCCGTAACTGGCTGCGGCGGACCGGGCAGCGAATATTTGTCGGCCCGGCGCTGAATTTGCAAAACGGTAATATCATACTGCTTATGTAAATCAGCCTCGGCCAGCGTTCGGCCTAGCAGCGGTGACGAGCGGCGAATGCGTATGCGGAACAGGTTGCCTGGAAGCTGATAGGTCTGGGCCAGGTCCTTGATCGAGAGAGCTTCATCCCCATCCCCGTCTTCTTCGGCGAAGGTTATCTCTTCCCGCTGGCGGTCGGGCAGCAGATGGCGACCAATCAACGCCATAAATACCACGCCAATGACCAGCATGACCAGGCCGATGGGTGTAAAGCTGAAGAAGCCAAACGGGGCCAGGCCTTCGCTGACGAGCTGGTTGCTGACCACCAGGTTGGGCGGCGTGCCGATCAGGGTCAAAATACCGCCCAGCAGCGAGGCCAGCGCCAGCGGGATTAGCAGCTTGGAGGGGCTGATACGGGCGTCACGGGCCAGACTGACCACAATGGGGAGCAAAACGGCCGTTGTCCCCGTTGAACTCATAAAGCCGGACAGCAGCGCGGCCACCGCCATGATAATGATAATTAGTGAAATCTCTCGTGTGCCGGCAACCCGGCCCAGCCAGGTGCCCATGCGGTCGGCCACGCCCGTTTGTACCAGCGCCCCGCCAACGACAAACAGCCCGGCAATAATCAGCACCACCGGGTCTGCAAAACCGGCCAGTGCCTCTTGCACTGTCAGAATGTCCAGCAGCAACAAGGCCAGCAGCCCCATCATAGCGATCAGGTCCAGCCGCAGCCGGTCGCTAACAAAAAGTATGATCATAATGGCCAGCAGGCCAAAGACGATGAGCATGTCGATAGTCATAGTGGTGTCCGGTAGTTGAGTAGTCTAGTGGTCTGGTAGTCTAGTAGTCTAGTGGTCTGGTAGTCGAGTAGTCTAGTGGTCTGGTAGTCGAGTAGTCCAGTGGTCTGTTGGTCGAGTAGTCGGTTAGTCAGATAGTTTGTGTTCAGTATTTGGTAAACAGTTGAACTGTACCGGGAATCATTATATCATCAGGTGGCTGCATTGGCAGTGATACATGACGGCACTTTTCTGGCCAAATGACAGGATAACCCATTGAACGCGAAACTTCCCCAACTTCCTCGATGGCAAATGATATTGTACGCCAGTGGTTCGCTGGCCGTGGCCCTGTCCTACCAGTCGTTTGGAACTTATATCCAGTTTCTTTACATTGACATCCTGGGTCTACCGGCTGCCTGGGTGGGCATTTCCTGGTCGATTTATGGGCTTTGGAACGCCATCAACGACCCGCTGGCCGGTTACTGGTCAGACGCCACGCGCACGCGCTGGGGGCGGCGTATACCCTGGATTGCCGGTCTGTTTATTCCCCTGTCGCTCACCTTTTATCTGCTGTGGACGCCGCCGGAAGCGCTGATCGGAGACGGCCGTTCCCTCATCCTCTACTTCCTGGCCGCCATCCTCATCTTCGACCTGCTCTGGACCATCGTGGTCATGAACTGGACCGCCCTCTTCCCGGAGATGATCCCTGACGAGAAGCAGCGGGCCAGCGTCTCCGCCTGGCGGCAAACCTTTTCGCTGGTCGGGCTGATCATCGGCGTGGCCCTGCCGCCCATTCTGGCCGGGGAGGATTGGAGCGGCCGGGGCGGGATGGCCCTGCTGCTGGCCGGCGTGACCGCGTTCTTCTTTGGTCTTTCCCTCTTTGGCAGCCGGGAACGGCCGGAATTCTGGCAGGACACCAGCCTGCCGTTCAAAGAAGCGCTACGCACCAGCCTGGCCAACCGGGATTTCCGCTACTTTCTAGGGGCTAACCTGATGGTCCAGTTTGTCTTTGGGGCCTTGACGGCGTCGGTCCCCTTTTACACCAAATATGTGCTGCTCATCCAGTCTGACCTGACGCTGCCCGGCGTGGGGCTGACGCTGGACGTGGGGCTGCAAAATTCGCTCTTTCTAGGGTTGGCGTTTATTATCGCCTTACCCGCACTGCCGGTCTGGACGGCGCTGGCGCGGCGGGTAGGGGCCTGGCGTGCCTTGCGCGTCTCCTGTTTGCTGGGGGCGGGCATCTTACTGCTCTTTTTCTGGCCGCGTGATTTCTACGGAGGAACGGCCGTGGCCCTCCTCTTTGGCCTCAATCTGGCCGGACTGCTGATGTTGCCCGATCTGCTCATTGCCGACGTGGTGGACGCTGACGAACTGGACACGGGCGTGCGGCGCGAAGGGATGTACTTTGGCATGAACGGCCTGATAATTCGGCTGGCCTTTTCCCTTCAGGGTATCATTACCGGCACCGTGCTGACCTGGAGTGGCTACGTGGCCCCGACGCCTCTGGAACTCTACCCGGTTCAGCCTGACGCGGCTCTATGGGGTATTCGGCTGATGATCGGTGGCTTTCCTGCTCTAGCCTTGCTGTTAGCCTACTGGTTCCTGCGTCACTACGCTCTGCACGGCCAGCGCCTGACTCAGGTGCAAAGTGACGTAGCCCAACTCCAAGCCCGCAAGCGGGATGATCGAGTAAAATAGCCCATAAGATGACTATCAAATGTAGAGGTGAGTTACATGACCAAACGAAAAAAAAGCAGAAGTATCAGACGATTGTTACGCAAGCCGTCCTTTGAGCTTTTGCGCCAGATAAAAGCCGCTAAGGAATTGGTCGAAGAGGGCGATCTGACGGAAGCGCGGGACCAACTATTGGCCCTGGCCGAAGAATACCCGGATAATCAGGAGGTACTGTCACCCTTACTTGAGGTTTGCCAGGAGTTGCAAGATTGGCACAATTTCATCCTGTATGGTGAAAAAGTGCTGCCGACCGAAAGAGGCATTGACCAGGCCATTTTGCTCAATAATCTGTTGTATGCTTGCACTCAGCTCAGTTCCCCGGCCCTGATCTGCCATTATGCCACCGAGCTAACGAGACGCCATCCTCATTATGACAACTTGCCAGCAATCAAAAAGCTGGCAGCAGATACCCGACAGTTTTTGTTGGAACAGGCGGCCGATTTTGGCACCATTGCCAGCTTGCCGGAAGACAAACAATTGGCCGCAATGGTCAACCATGAGCGCGTGAAACTATTAAATGAAGTCGGTCGCCTGGAAGAAGCGATCATCCTGGCTGAGGAGGTGTTGGCTGAGGTGCCTGATTTAACGGCCGTTCTCAACAATCTTAGCCTGGCCCACTACACGCTCGGCCACATAGATGAAGCCATAACAGCCACCCAGCGCGTGCTAGAAATAAATCCGCAAAACTACCATGCTCTGGGCAACATCGTACGTTACCTATTCTTCCGGGGACATTTTGACGAAGCCGAAGCGTACGCACAACAACTGGCTCAGATTGAGGGAGACGACTTCGACATCCCCTCTAAACAGGCCGAAGCATTTAGCTATTTGGGCAAGGATGAGCAGGTGTGGGCCGCTTATGAACGAGCCAAAGCCCTCAATCACGATCAGGCCCTAAAGCCGCTGCTGCTACATCTGGCTGCTACGGCTGCTTACCGGTTAGGCAAGCCCAAGCGGGCCTGGCGACTATGGCGACTGGCAGCCAGCAAGCAGCCTCGGCTGGAATGGGCCGCGCAATGTCTGGCTGAGGAGACACTGCCTGTTGGTCTACGTTCGGTGCCCTGGTATTGGCCGCTGAATTATTGGCTGGATGCCGGCTTCAAAAAAAGGCTCAGTCAATCCATCAACAATGATCTGTTGGGGAAAGATGATTCCCGTGTGGTTGATGTGATGGCAGCGTTTTTGGCAGAACGGCCTTATTTCCGCCAACTTATCCCCCACATCCTGGACCGGAGTGATGAACCAGCCCGTGATTTCGTCATCAACTTTATCCGCTTTGCCCAAGCACCGGACCTGCTGGCAGTCCTGTATGAATTCGCTCAAGGCAGGCGAGGCACAGACGAAACTCGCTTAAAAGCGATGCAATTCGTGGCACAAAACCATCCCCACCTGCTGCCCGCCAACAGAATGGTGCCAATGTGGATCAATGGTAAGCAAAATGAGCTAATAATGATGGCCTTTGCCATCAGCCACGAACCCCAACCGGTCGATCTGCCACCAGAGGTGTTAGAAAAGCACGAAACTGCGTATGAATTGATTCTGGAAGACAGAATAGCAGAAGCAGAGCCACTGCTGCACGAAATTATTGCGGCCGCGCCTGACTTTCCCGCAGCCTATAATCACCTGGCTTTAGTACATGAGAGGCAGGGACGAGAAGATAAAGCGTGGGCGCTGACGGAAGAAATGCTTGAGCGGTTTCCCGACTACCTGTTTGCTCAAGCTACCAAGGCCAGAAAACTGATTCGTAAAGAGCAGCTTGACGAGGCCCAACAAATTTTGAATAAGCTACTAACACGAACAGAATTGCATATCAGTGAATTCCAGGCTTTGGCCGTCGCTGAAATTGAACTGGCTCTGGCCAACGGGCGCATAGATGCTGCTAAATCCTGGCTAGGCATGTGGCAGCAGGTTGACCCTGATAACCCAGAGCCTCAAGAGTGGGAAGCGCGAATCGAAGCCCCCGCTCGCATCATGGAAACCTTGCGCGGCTTCAGACAAATGGCGCTCGACAGGAAGAGATAGCGTGTAGAGATAGAGTGTGGAGATAGAGTGTGGAGATAGAGTGTGGAGATAGAGTGTGGAGATAGAGTGTGGAGATAGAGTGTGGAGATAGAGTGTAGAGATAGAGTATCAAGGATGCTCTACGCTCTGTACTCTACACTTTAAATGCCAAACATAGACAAAATATTAACGCATAATTGACAAAAGCGGTGCGGCCATTATACTAATGAACGTAGCATACGTTTTGCACACAATTCATATGTTGATGAAAACGGCCGTTTGCTGCTAACAACTTCTACAAAGCGACCTGTTCTCATCCTCATTTTCGTGGGAGAGTCCAATGGCTGAAGCTGAACTGGCCAGTACTGATGAACAACTGATGGTGCGCGTGTCCCAACAGGACACCTCCGCTTTTGGCCAACTTTACGATAGATATGCCGGTCACGTCCTCGGTTTCGCCACCAAAATGGTGCGAGACCAGGTGGCCGCTGAAGACATTGTGCAAGAAACTTTTTGGCGTATGTGGCGTTACAGCCACGCTTTTGACACCAGCCAGGGCAACTTTACCAACTGGCTGCTGGGTATTGCCCGCAACCTATGCCTGGATCTGCTGCGTCAGCGCTCCCGTATACACCATCAGGAACTGACCGAAAATACGCAAGACAAGGACAGGTTGCTTATTCCTGCTGTAGATGACGTGGCCGCCAACCGTCTTTTGCAAGAGCGGGTCCAGGCAGCCTTGATTCGTTTGCCTCGAGAGCAGCGAGATGTGGTAGAGTGGATATTCTTTCAGGGTAAGACGCGCCGCGCCATTGCCGAAGAGCAAAACATCCCTTTTGGTACCATCAATACCCGCGCCCGGCTGGCCCTAACAAAACTGCGCCACGCCCTCGATCCCAAAGATGACTACTGACTACCCGACTACCCGACTATTAGACTATTAGACTACCAGACTACTAAACAATCAGACTACTAAACTACCAGACTACCTGACACCGGACACCAATGAACAACCAAATCGACAACCTGCTTGCCCTATACGCCCTCGGAGACCTTACTGAAGAAGAAATCCAACAGGTCGAACAATACATTGCGACCCGACCAGGGGCGCGTTTGCGCCTGGAAGAACTCAAGCAGATTGTTGCCGCTGATTTAGCCGACATCCCCCCGCTAACCCCGTCCGACCAAATAACCAGGGAGATAATGTTACGCGTCGAGAAGGACGCCGTCGCTCGACGCTTGGCAAGATTGCCGGCTAATCCCACGCTGTGGCAAAGGCTGCGCCATTTTTGGCAAAGTCCCCTGTTTACCGGTATGGGTTTTGCCCTGGCGGCGTTTGTGGCCGTCTGGGTTTTGCTGCTGCTACAACAGAACCGTGACCTGCAAACGGAGCAGATGGCGCTCATAGAAGCCCGGCAGACGCTAACGGCCGAATTAGCTGAAACGACCAACCAACGCAACGCCCTTCAGGGGGAAAATGAGGCGTTGCTCAATCAAATTCAGCAGCTTCAAACGGATAATCAGCGCTTGCGGGTGAGCCTGGCTGAGGCTGACGATGCCCGACAACAGATGGTGGCTGACCTGGCCCAGGTGGAGGCTGACCTGGCGCGGGTAGCGGCTGATTATGATACGCTGTTGCAGGCCATCGAAACGGCTGAAACCGAACTAATCGTTCTACGCGAGATTGAGCAACTCATCGAGTCACCTGACACCCACGCCGTTGCCCTGCCTGGCACCGACACCTCGCCTGATGCTCACGGCCAGCTAATTGCCAACCCGGAACATCATCTGGCCCTACTGGTGGTCAGCGCTCTGCCCGCTCTGCCAGAGGAGCAAGAATATCAAGTTTTGCTCATTTATGATGACGGCCACGATACGGCCGATACCTTCCGCGTCGATCCCCAGGGTCAAAACGTCTTGCTCATCCACTCCCCCACCCCCCTCAGCCGCTACCAGGCTATTGGCGTCTCTGTTGAACCGAGGGGCGGTAGTCCCCAACGCACCGGCGACATCGTGCTCCTGGGTAGCCTGGTGAACTAAGGCAGAAGGCAAATTTATCCTTTATCCTTCTGCCTTCTTTCTCCTCTCATTCCCCACTAAGAAACAAGTACAAACGGCCGTTCCTCCGGTATTAAGGGGTAGATGGCAAACGCTATCTCGTCGCCGCTCGCTGGCGATGACAATTACTTACGTATGGAGGAATTAGTATGAAAGTACGTCACTTATCACTCTTGTTTATTTTGCCTCTGCTGGTCGGGCTGGTCGTGGTACAGTTGGCCAACACCCTGTCCAACACACTGGCCGCAGCCGAAGAGGCGGCCACCGAGGCCACCACTGCCCGCGTTCTGGTAGCCCACCTGGCCCCCTTTTCGGATGGCGACACTTCTGTGACCGTTGAACTCAACGGCAGTTCTGTCTTGACCGGCTTCTCCTATAGCGAAACCACCGGCTATCTGGAATTGCCGGCCGGTTCCTACCAGGTAGACATCATTCCTACCGGTAGCGTTACCCCGGCCATTTCCAGCATGGTGACACTGACGGCCGGCATTGATTACACGGCCGCTGCTATCGGCGACGGGGCTAACCAGCCGTTGGAGCTGTTTGCTCTGGTCGATGACAATGAAGCGATTGCGGGCAAGGCCAAAGTACGTGTCGTTCATGCCGCCCCCTTTGCCGCTGACCTGGGCGATACCGAAGTGGACATCCGCACCAATGATGGCGATCCAGTTCTGACCAACGTGCCCTACAAAGGGGTAAGCCCCTATCTGGAACTGGACCCTGGCGTCTATGATCTGCAAATCACCACGCCCGGCGGTGGTACCACGCTGCTCGATCTACCGCCGCTCGCCGTGGACAGCGGCAATGTAATCTCCGTTATCGCCATCGGCGACGGCGACAATCAGGCTGTCTCCTTCCTGCTGCTGCAAGAGACGGGTTGGCTGCAAGTAGCTCATCTGGCGCCCTTTGCCATGGATCCGGATACGGCCGTTACTGTGACCCTCAACGGTGCGCCCGCCCTGACTGACTTTGCCTACGGCGATTCCACCGGTTACATCGAACTGCCCACCGGCTTCTACGATGTGGAAATCTTCCCAGCGGGCAGTATGACTCCTGCTATTACCGCTACGGCCCAACTAATGGCTGAGACTTACTACAGCGCCATTGCCGTCGGCGACGGGGTCAATCAAGACCTGAGTCTGGTCCTGTTAGAGGATGACTTGTCGGCACCGGCGGCCGGTAACTTCAAGCTGCGCCTGGGCCATCTGGCGCCCTTTGCCCCCGGCGGGGCTACGGCCGATGTGCGCCTGGCCGACGGCACGCCCGTGCTGGAAGGGGTTGAGTTTGGCGACGTGACTGGCTTCCTCGAACTGCCTGCCGGTACGTATGACCTCATTATCACCGCGCCCGGCGGCGTACCCGTTCTGATCAATCCGCTCCCGGTACCGGCCAATGAGGGCGACATTATCTCCGCCTTTGCCACCGGCGAGGGTAGCAATCAGGACCTGGGCGTCTTTGCCTGGCCGCCAGACATGGCCGGCTTCTTCCTGCCGCTGCAGCAACTGGCCTACTTGCAGGTAGCCCACCTGGCTCCATTTGCTATGGACCCGGGCACGGCCGTTACCGTGACGCTGAATGGCGCACCGGCTCTGACCAACTTTGCCTATGGTGATTCCACCGCCTACATAGGTCTGGAAGCAGGCGATTATGACGTCGCTATCTTCCCGGCTGGCAGCCCCAGCCCGGCCATTACGGCTACTGCCACCTTGATCACTGGCACTTACTACAGCGCCATTGCCGTTGGGGACGGGGTCAATCAGGACCTCGGCCTGGTACTGTTGGAAGACGACCTCTCGGCACCGGCGGCAGGTAACTTCAAGATACGCCTGGGCCATCTGGCCCCCTTTGCGCCCGGTGGGGCTACGGCTGACGTGCGCCTGGCTGACGGCACACCGGTACTGGAAGGGGTTGAGTTTGGCGACGTAGCCAACTTCATCGAGCTGCCCGCTGGCACCTATGACCTGATCATTACCGCGCCGGGTGGCGAACCCACGCTCATTGATCCACGCCCCGTTACCTTTAGTGAAGGCCAGATTATCTCTGCCTTTGCCACTGGTGACATTACCAATCAAGCGCTGGGCGTCTTCGCCTGGCCGCCGAATGCACAAGGCTTTTTCCTGCCCCTGACGACGGATGAGACGTTGATTTATCTGCCGTTTGTTGCGCGGAATTAGTTAGCTCGTAGTGCGTAGTGCGTGGTGCGTAGACCACTTTCTACGCACTACGAACTACGCACTACTCAATTGGAATCGGCTCACCCAAAATCGTGGCTGGCTGGTGCTTAACCACGTCCCACAAAGCCATCAGGGTGGCCCCGGTTTCCCGAATTTCAAACCAGCGGGCGCGGGCATACGGTCGTAAATCAGACTGCACCCCCACCGCTTCAATGCCCAGACTGCGACAGGTAAACAGGGCGCGGGGTAGGTGGAATTCCTGGGTCACGAGAACGGCCGTTTCCACTCCGAAAATGTGTCTAGCCCGGTAGCAGGTATCGTAAGTCCGCAGCCCGGCATAATCCGGCTGCACGTCGTCCGGGGCAACGCCGCGGGCCAGGGCATAGGCCATCATAGCCGCCGGTTCGTTGTAATCATGGGTCCGGTTGTCGCCGCTGACCAGCAGCTTATCAACATAACCCGCTTCATAAAGGGCAATGGCCGTTTCCATGCGGTCATGCAGCACCGCGCTGAGACGGCCGCCGGGTCGCACTGCCGCCCCGTAAACGATGGCTACGCGCACGGTGTCCTCATTAGAAACGGCCGTTAGCAGCGGGGCCTGTCCCACCGTATCGACCGTGTAGATGTGGGGGGCATAGTAGGTTTGAATGGCCCAGCGCCAACTCCAGGGGAAGCTGGCCACAAACAAAATGAATAGCAACAGCAACCACCAACGCCGTCTTTTCTTGTTAGCAGAAACGGCCGTTTGGTCGTTATCTATAGAAGTGTTCACCATTTCACGCTTCGATCCTCTTCCCATGCGTTTTCCCTGAAATCTGGATATTTCCTGTGCAAAAATTAGACAATTGTAAGTTTGCGCCGGTTTTCATTGACGAAACCTGTGCAAACTCGTAATATCGGCTTCATCTGACAGGCCCACAGTCTATACACACACCGACGGCCCGACAGAAATCGTTGCAACGACAATTAGCAAGTTCGACTAACAACTGTAACCATTTTTAACCAATAGAGTTCGGAGGATAAGAAAACTATCATGAAACGCTTGACACTTTTGATTACGACTTTAATTCTAGGAATGCTTATCGTCGCCTGTGGTGCGACCGAAGAGCCAACCCCCACGCCCATGCCGGAACCGGATCCAATTGCTGAACCGACACCGGAACCGGTTGAGGAAGAGGTAGCACCAACTATCGTGGAAATTGCCGTGGAAGACGGCCGTTTCACCACCCTCGTCGCCGCTGTCCAGGCCGCCGGTCTGGTTGATACGCTGAACAGTGACGGCCCCTTCACCGTCTTTGCCCCCACCGATGACGCTTTCGCCGCCCTACCCGACGGCACCATTGAAAGCCTGCTCGAGGACCCCGAAGGCGCATTGACCCAAATTCTGCTCTATCACGTAGTTGGTGCCGCCGTGCCCGCTGCTGACGTTGTGTCACTGGACAGTGCCACAACCGTCCAGGGCGAAGAAATTAGTATCGAAGTTGTTGACGGCAGCGTCATTCTAAATGGCGAGGTTGAGGTCATCATCACCGACATCGAAGCCAGCAACGGCATCATCCACGTCATTGACGCCGTGCTGCTGCCCCCCAGCCTGACTGCTGAGGAGCTGCCCAGCATCGCCGAAATCGCCGCCAGCGACGAAAACTTCAGCACCCTGGTAGCGGCTCTGGATGCGGCCGGTCTGGTGGACGTGTTGGCCGGTGAAGGTGAATTCACCGTCTTTGCCCCGACCAACGACGCCTTTGCCGCTCTGCCGGATGGTACGGTCGAGGCCCTGCTTGAAGACCCCGAAGGCGACCTGACCCAGATTTTGCTCTATCACGTCGTTGACGGCGTGGCTATGGCTGAGGCCGTGGTTGAACTGGACAGTGTCATCACCATTCAGGGCGAAGCTATCAGCATCGAAATCGTTGACGGCAGCGTTATTCTGAATGGCGAAGTTGAGGTTATCATCACCGACATCGAAGCCAGCAACGGCGTTATCCACGTGATTGACGGCGTACTGCTGCCCCCGGCCATGATGCCAGAAGCGGAAGATCTGCAAACCATTGCCGAGATCGCCGCCGCTGACGAGAACTTTAGCACGCTGGTCGCCGCCCTGGAAGCCGCCGGTCTGGTAGAAGTCTTTGCCGGTGAGGGCGAGTTCACCGTCTTTGCCCCGACCAATGATGCTTTCAACGCTCTGCCCGAAGGTGCAATTCCAGCTCTGCTGGAAGATCCGGAAGGGGACCTGACCAACATCCTGCTCTACCACGTAGTTGAGGGTGCGGTCCTGGCCGAGACTGTTGTTACGCTGGATGCTGCCACCACCCTGCTGGGTGAAGACGTGACCATCACCGTGACCGAAGACGGCCGTGTCCTACTCAACGACAGCGTGGAAGTCATCATCACTGACATCATTGCCTCTAATGGCGTGATTCATGTGATTGATGCGGTACTGTTACCTTAGTAAATCGTAAAACGTAATAAGTAATGCGTAGTGCGTAGTGCGTGGCGAGTCAATTTACGCACTACGCATTACGCACTATATGAGTGTAACGAAATGAAAACAGCACTAATCTGGGGCGCAGGTGGTGGTATCGGTCAGGCAGTTGCGGCCGAATTAGCCGCCAAGGATTGGCAAGTAGTCGCGCTGGGTCGCCACCTGGAACGCGTGACCGAGACAGCTCACCTGACCATTGAGGCTGACGTCGCCGATGACTTTTCGGTACAGAATGGGATCATGGCGGCCGGGATGGAAATCGACACGGCCGATCTCTACCTTTACTGCGTGGGCGACATTATGGCCCAGGCCACGGCCGATATGGACCTGAGCCAGTGGCAGCGCATTCTTAACGCCAACCTGACCGGGGCTTTTTTGACCACGCGCCACAGCCTGCCCTTGCTGGCCCCGGACGCGGGCCTCATCTTTCTGGGCGCGGTTAGCGAGCGGCTGCGGCTGCCCAAACTATCGGCCTACGCCGCCGCCAAAGCAGGCCTCGAAGGATTCGTCGAAGCCTTGCGTAAGGAGGAGCGTCGCCGCCAGGTGATGCTGGTCCGGCCCGGTGCTGTTGCCACCCCCCTCTGGGAAAAAGTACCCATGAAACAGCCCGCTGACGCCCCCTCGCCCGAAAAAGTAGCCAAACGCATGTTAAAAGCGTATCATGAGGGGCATACGGGGCAGTTAGATTTAATCTGACGGAGGACGAAAGACGGAGGACCGATGTGTGCTTTTCCGTCCTCCGTCTTCCGTCTTCAGTCCAGAAAAAATGCCTAACTTCGACTACACTTTCACCGTCAACGCGCCGCTAACGGCCGTTTCCAAGTTCCACAACGATACGCGCATCCTGAAAAAGCTGACGCCGCCGCCCATCTTTGTGCAAATCCATCAGTTTGAGCCGTTGGGGGAAGGCTCGGTGGCCGAATTTACGATGTGGTTTGGGCCGCTGCCGGTGCGCTGGCAGGCGGTCCATTCCGACGTGGGGCCACACGGCTTCACCGACACCCAGGCCGAGGGACCGCTCCGTTACTGGCAGCATACGCATCGTTTTACGGCCGTTTCCGACACCATCACCCAAATCCACGAGCATATCGAATACGAGTATGGCGACGGCCTCTGGGGCCTCTTTACGCGCCTTCTGTTCAACAAGCCCGGCCTCTACGCCCTCTTCACCGCCCGCAAACTCCTGACACGCTGGTATTTACGTAGTGCGTAGGGCGTTAGTCCTGGCCACCTGAACAACTGTAGTCAGGTAGTCGAGCGGTTCTTAGTCACGTAGTCGAGTGGTCCTTAGTCATGTAGTCGGGTAGTCATTAGTTCAACTACTTTCGACCACCAGACCACTCGACTACTTGACCACCAGACCACTCGACTATTCAACCACCAGACCACTCGACCACTCGACCACCAGACCACTCGACTACTCGACTACCAGACTACTCCACTACTCGACTACCAGACTACTCCACTACCGCATGACCCACACCCTCATCATTGGCGCCGGAATTGGCGGACTAACGACAGCCGCTTTACTGCTCAAGGCCGGGCATCAAGTCACCGTCCTGGAAGCCCACGTCTATGCGGGCGGCTGCGCCGGTACTTTTTACCACAGGGGCTACCGCTTCGACGCCGGGGCCACGCTGGCTGGCGGCTTTGCCCCCGGCGGTCCCCATTACCGGCTGGCCGAGATTTTGGGGCTGGAGTGGCCCATCAGCCCCGCCGATCCCGCCTGGACGGTCCATTTGCCCGACGGCCGTGCCGTCACCCAATGGGCCGATCCCGCCCAATGGCGGGCCGAACGCCAGGCCGCCTTCCCCCACAGCGAACCATTCTGGCAAACGCAGGAGATGCTGGCCGACCTGGCCTGGGACATCTCCAGCCGTCCCTTCCCCTGGCCGCCCCAATCGCTGCGGGATTGGGCAATGGTGTTGGCGGCGTTACGGCCGTCTACCCTGCGTGCCCTCCCCTACCTCTTTAGCACCATCGGCAGCCTGACCAGAGACCAAGACCCCATGTTCCGCGCCTTTCTGGACGGCCAGCTGCTCATTTCGGCCCAGGCCACGGCCGATCAGGCCAGCGCCCTCTACGGCAGCGCGGCCCTCGACCTACCCCGGCGCGGCGTTAACCACGTTCAGGGCGGCATCGGTGCGTTGGCCGACACGCTGGTTGCTTGGATTCGGGCCAACGGCGGCGAGGTGCTGTTCCGGCAGCAGGTGGAGCGGATTGAGGTGCGGCAGGGGCGGGCCACGGCCGTTACCACCAACAAAGGTCTACACCTGAGCGCGGATAACATCGTCGCCAACCTGACCCCCTGGGCGCTGGCCGACCTGCTGGGAGCCGACACGCCCCGTTCACTGCGGCGCGAGGTACGGCGGCGCGGTCCCACGTGGGGCGCGTTCACCCTCTACCTGGGGCTGGATGGGGCCAAACTGTCGCCCCTGCTATCCAGCCATCACCAGGTCATTCAGGACCATAAACGGCCGTTGGGCGAGGGCAACTCCGTCTTTGTCTCGTTGTCGAAAGGGGGGGATGAGCGGCGCGGACCGGCCGGACAGCGGACGGCCACGCTCTCGACCCACACCGACGTCGATAGCTGGTGGCGGCTGCGCCACACCAACCGGGCCGCCTATCATGCCCGCCGCGATGCGTATGTGGGAAAATTATTAGCGGGGGCAGAAACGGCCGTGTCAGGTATTCGCCAGGCGATCACCCTCTGCCTGCCCGGTACGCCCGTCACCTTCCAATTTTATACGCGACGGCCACAGGGGATGGTGGGTGGCTTTCCCCAGACCAGCCTCTTTGACGTGCGCGGCCCGGCCACCGGCCTGCCTAACCTGTGGTTGGTGGGAGACTCAATTTTTCCCGGCCAGTCTACGGCCGGGGTGACGTTGGGGGGAATGCGGGTGGCGACGGCGGTTCTAAACCAGTAGACCATCAGTCCGGCGATTGTTAATTATTGGCGGAGTCTGCTACAATCAAGGCGTAATTTCGGATCTTTCGGATTTCGTGGGGTAGGGGCAGACCCGCGTGTCTGCCCTCCCTGGGCGAACACACGAACTGGGCGAACACACGAACTGGGCGAACACACGAACTGGGCGAACACATAGGTTCGCCCCTACATTTGGCCATAACGCCCGTAAATTCGGTAGTCCCGAAATAGCTGACGGAAATGCCGAAACGTAAGTTAAAGTTATGGAAAGTAAAGACATACGCTGGCAGCAGCGTTTTCAAAATTTTGAGCGGGCACTGCGTTCGCTGGAAGAGGCATTGGCCATCGAGCAGCCTGACGTGGTGCAGCGAGCCGGGCTGATCCAATTTTTTGAGATCACCTTTGAACTGGCCTGGAAAATGCTGAAAGATTACCTGGAAGAACAGGGCTTTACCGAGGTCAAATCACCTCGTGCCGTTTTGAAGCAGGCGTTTGAGGTCGAGCTAATCGGTGACGGCCACCAATGGCTGCAAGGGCTGCAAGACCGCAATCTGACAGCCCATACGTATAACGAGGAAACGGCCGTTCTCGTCGAAAACCTGGTGCGCCAAACCTATTACCCCCTACTCAGCCAACTCCGCCAGACGTTCAGCCAGTTGCAGGAGCAGACCAATGACGAATAAGTTTGGTTTGCGCCCCGACGACATGGAAACAATCCTGGATACGCTGCGGCAATATCCCGAAGTGACCGAGGCAGTTCTTTTTGGCAGCCGGGCCAAAGGCAACCACAAGCGGGGCAGCGATGTGGACATCGCCCTGAAAGGGGAGCAGCTCACCCACCGCAACGTGGCCGCCATTAGCGACTTCTTAAACGAAGAAACGATCATGCCCTATCATTTTGACCTGCTCAACTACCACACCATCAGCAGCCCCGACCTGCTGGCCCACATTGATCGGGTGGGCGTCATCTTTTACACAAAGGCTACGCCAAGACTACAAAAGTCTGCGAGACTTTTGTAGTCTGGTAGACGTTACCTGAACGTTACGAACGGTCGCGCTGTTGGCGGAGGATGATGGGGATGATAACGGCCGTTACGCCCACCAACACCCAAAGCAGCCAATAATCCAGCGGGCTGAGCAAACGGCTCATGCCGCTTGCTTGTGCCTGCCGCTGCTCTAGCGCATCCACAAAAGCGGCGGCGGCAGCGGGATTATCTACCTGCTGCCAGTTGAGCACAACCGGTGCCAGGCGCAGGCCGCCGGCACGCACCCAGGCGCGGGTCTTGAGCCTATCGCCGTCAAAAGAGGCGGCAAAATCCTCCACGGGGAATGGTTGGAGCAGCGTTTGCAGCGAGGCGGAGACGGCCGGTTTAGCCGCGCTGGCCAGTACGCCGGCCTGTTCGTTGTTTATCTTGTCCACCGCTTCTGCCACCTGCTGGCGCATCTTTTCGCCAAAATCAATCGAGACGCTGCCGTTTTGCAGGGTAAAGGTGGCTATTTTGTCGGGATCATAGGCATCGCGGGCCGTAAAAGTCATTGTTTGTTCACTCATAAAAAACTCCTTTTGTGTGAGAGGAATTAGCTAAACCACGGAGGGCACGAAGATCACAGAGAAGAATTGAAGAAAATCTCTGTGTCCTCTGCGTACTCTGTGGTGAAATTTTTGTGACCACAGAAATTTTTGGGGTCAGATAACTCTAGCATACAGCAGCAACCGGCTGGCACACTATAGATGTGGGCATAGATAGCCGGTATATTCCTGGTTATATTTGTCCGTTTTGGGGTGGCTGGTGCAGCCAATTGGCCTGTTGGTTACTCAAGAAACCACAGCTTCGCGCTCATAAAAGGGAATGCCCACACGCTCGATGTGGTCGATCAGGTTGGGGTGGTCGATGGTGTGATAAATGGAGAGGTCGATGGTATAGGGTAAGAGCAGGTCATCCATCTCGCTCATGAGGCGCAGCAGGACGCGCAGCGTCAGGTCTTCGCCGCCATACAGGGTCAGGTCAATGTCCGAACCGGGTTTGTAATTGCCTTTGGCACGAGAACCGTAGAGAACGGCCGTTTCCACTTGCGGATAGCGGGCCAGCACAGCCTGAATTTTTTCGATGGTGGCATCACTCAGCCCGAACTTCATTCTGTTCACTCTCTTGCCGTAACGCCTGCCACATCTCTTTCGTTAGCTCCCACAGTTCCCGCTCCATGTACTGCGGGTCAACGAACGCGGCCGGTTCGACGCCGATCAGCCGTGCCCCCGTTTTCTCCTTGATGCGTTGGGAGGGGACGTTGCCTTTGGCGTTGGAGAAGATAAGCTTGTCAAAGCCGAGTTGGTCAAAGGCGTAATCGTTCACGGCCGTAACCGCTTCGGTCATGATACCCTGGCCCCAAAACGGCCGTCCCAACCAAAAGCCCCGATTCTCCGGCGTACCCGGTCGCCACAGGTCCACCAGGCCGATCAGTTCGGCCGGGTTGTGCTGCAACGTAATGGCCCAGGCCCAGCGGTCGTGGCCTAGCTGCGGCAGCAGCCGGTGGCGCACAAAGTCGCTGACGCCATCATCAGGGTAGGGCCAGGGAACGGCCGTAGCCAGGTGGCGAATTACCTCATAATCCACAAAATAGCGCGTATAGGCCGGAATGTCCGACTCGCTGACCGGCCGCAGCAGCAGCCGTTTTGTGGTGAAAGTGGGAATGGTTGTGGTCATTGCATAACGCCTCTGTGTAAATAGCTACGAATGTGTATTGGTCACAGATTATTAAAAAATTTCCCTCACCGCAAAGACGCAAAGGGCGCAAAGATTTTACCTTTAATTCTTTGCGTTCTTGGCGTCTTTGCGGTTCAACTAATTCGTGACCATTACAAAATAGCCACGAATGACACAAATTCACGAATGTGATCTATAAGACAATGCCAAACTGCTGCTGCAAAACGGCCGTATATACCCCTTCATCCCTTACCGTACGCTCCGTTTTAGTGCCGTCGGGTGCGGTGATGATCAGGCGGTCATCGCGCAGCGTCAGCCGGCCGCCATCGCTGGTGGCCCGTGAACAGACGCGGTGTTGGGTAAAATGGGAGTCCGGCGAAGTCTGGTGATAATGGCACATGGCGGCGTAGTCGGGGTAATCATAGGCTCGCAGCCTAAAGCGGTATTGGGGTCGCCAGTCGGCCTCTGGTGCCTCGCGCTGCTGGTCGCGTTGCTGCAAAATCAGCTCATCCCCATCGGGCAGCAGGCGATAGGCCCGCCGCCCCTGGACCTGCGCCCCGCGCTCGTCGAGACGCAGCGGCCACAAGAAGGCATCGCCAAAGCCCACATCCACCAGCCAGCGCTCCTCCAGTTCGACCAGCAGGGCCATGTGGTCAAAGGGTGGGCCAAAGACGCCTTCACCGTTGGCCACTTCGGCCGACAGCAGCGTCACCTGAAAGCCGAGCGCCCGCAGCAGGGCGGCAAACAGGCCGTTGGCCTCATAACAAAAGCCGCCGCGTCGCCGCCGTACAATCTTGTCAAACAGGGCGGCCGGCTCCACCAGAATCGGCTCCCCGGCGTGGATACTCAGATTTTCAAAAGGAACCGTACACAAATGGGCAAACTGTAACTGGCGCAGGCTTTCAACAGGCTCAGGACCGGTTGTTTCGCCTTGAAAGCCAATGCGTCGTAAATAGGCTTTTATGTCCATAGGAAAATCTTAACGCAAAGTGGCGCAGTGGCAAAGTAGCGGGGTGGCGAAGTGGCAGGGTTTTTCTTGCCGGCTTTGCTCCCTTTGAATCTTTGCGTTGAATTCTTTCCGCGTAACCGGCTTACCCCAGGATCCAAAAAGGGCAGCCGAAGCTGCCCTCTTTGGATTCCCACTATTTCCCACTGAACCGCGCATTTAAGCGCAAGCCTACTAAGAGTATATGACAGTCCAGCGGCAAAATCTATAGTCAAAGTGCCAGAAAGAAAAATGGTTGCGCTGTAAACTATGCACAAATGGGCGGGGTAGCGGAGTGGCAGAGTGGCGCAGGGGCGAAGTAAAGCAGCAACCATGCCACTTCGCCACCTCGCCACCTCGCTAACTACGCCCCTTTGCCCTCCGGCCGCAGCAGCCAAAATCTGAGGGCAAGGTGGAGGGCCAGGCGCATGTCTGATTGGTTCAGGTCGTGCTGGGTCAGTTCTTGAATGCGGTCCAGCCGGTAAAGCAGTGTGTTGCGATGAACAAAAAGGGATTCGGCCGTTTGGCTGATGTTGGCGTGGTGGGCAAAATAGGCGTCGAGCGTCTGAATCAGGCTGCCGCGATGGTCCCGATCATACTCGGCCAGGGGACCAATGACCTGATCGGTGAAACGCTGCACTGCCGGAATGTTTTCCAGTTCGGCCAATAGACGGAAAACGCCCAGGCTGTCAAAATCCACGATGCGATTGCTCAGCTTTAGACGCTGCCCAAGCTGCATGGCCTGCAGGGCCTTGCTGTAGATAGTTGGCCATTCGGTCAATGAATTGGCCGGCCCGCTGATGCCGCCAATCAAATTCTGTTTTGGATATTCCGCTTCCACCTGTTCTCGTAATCGACGTCCCAACTCCTGCGCCGATTCCATGTCTTCACTGTGGCTCAGCGCCTGAAAGACAACCACATATTTGCCGCCATAAATATGTACCAGGGCCGGCCGATTGTGCGTATGCAACAGCCAGTTCAGCGTCGTTTCCAGGTGGCGAATAGCGGGCGCATTTTCGCCCACCCAGGTAAAGGTGAGAATGGCGTGGGGCTGCTGCGTGTCGTGGTCCAGCCGGCCAGACAGACGTTCCATTTCTTGCGGTGGCAGCGTGCCGGCCAGCACACCTTCCAGAAAATCACCACGCAATGACTTTTTGGCTTCGCTAACCGCTTTGGCTTTGGCCATTTCCAGAGCATAGGCGGCTGCACCATATTCCACAACCAGGCTATCGAGCAGGTCAAGATCGTCGGCCACGCCCACAACGGAGAGGTAGCCCCTGGCCCGGTCCCCAGAAATGATGGGACTGATAACGCGCCCTAGTGGCTGGTCCTCTTGCCCGTTGTCGCGAATGGTCAACATTTGCTGCCAATAGCTTTGGCGGGCGCGGGCGGCTGCCTTGCGGTTGCGTAAAATGGCGGGCAGTTCGTCACGGCGGCAAAGAGCCTGTTTTAGCTCGTTAAGGTTAACCTGGAGTTCGTGGGGCCAACTGATGGCCTGAATATCTAGCCGTTTGTCCTGGACGACGACGATCTTGCCGGTGAGATTAGCCATAAAATCGGTCATCACCTGGATGCCCTGTCCTTCACGAGACATTTCGGCCAGTTGGCGGTACATTTGCAGACCACGCTCGCTGGTGGCCGATTGGCGGTCTACCAACAAGGAAGCAATGGCCCGATGCACGTCACGAACGGCCGTTTCTTCCGGGGCCAGCAGCAGGGGTAAATCCAGGTCGCTGGCCGCTTGTACAACGGACTCCGGCAGCGTGCCAAACCCCAAAAGACCGGCAACCGACAGGTCGGCCAACTGTTGTAGCCTTTCGGCATATTTGTTCATGGCCTGGCCCAGTTTCAGGCTGGGAGGCACAATTACCAGGTCGCCTTGCTTGACCTGGTCCTCCAAATGCTGCCAGCTTGTCAAGACCACGATCCAACTGACATTGCGCCGGGCATGACGCGCGCCGGCCATCACCAGGGTCTTAAGCGGCAGGGCCAGACGCAAAATATCGCCGATATTTACTTCGTTGGGAATGCTTGGATTGGTCATAAGCTATCGCTAAATAGTGCGTAGTCCGTTACGCACTACGCACTGATTTTACCGGTAAATGGATAACAAACGTCGTACCCTCATCAGGTTTGCTTACCACGGTAATCTCGCCCTGATGCTGCTCAATAATACGATGAGATGTCGCTAATCCCAAACCAGTTCCCTTGCCGGGGTCTTTGGTGGTGTAAAACGGCTCGAAAATATGGGCCGCTTTGGCCTCGTTCATGCCCTGTCCGTTATCGTGGAACAAAATTTGCACAGATTCCCCGTCTGTGGCCAGGCGCGTCACGATCTCGATTTTTCGCCCCTGATCCCGTAGTTGCACGGCGTCACGGGCATTAACCAGCAGATTGAGCCACACGCTCTTGAGGTGTTCCCAACTGGCCTCGATAGGCGGCAGCTCATCGGCCAGACTGAGCTGAATGTCAATATTGGCCGTTTGCAACTGGTAATTGACCAGTGATAGGGCCTCTTGGATGGATTGGTTGAGTTTGTCAGCCAGGGTAAAGGCGTACTGCTCTTGGCGGGCAAAATCGAGCAGACCGCGGACCACTTTGGCGGCCCGCTCACCAGCGCGGGCAATCAGATCAACGGACTCGTAATTCTCATCCTCTGGCGGGATGAACATTTTGAGCATTTGGGCGTTGGCGTTGATGGCCGTCAGCGGGTTGTTGATTTCGTGGGCGACGCCAGCCGCCAGTTGACCAATGGCCGCCAGCTTACCAGCCTGCATCAGTGAGCTTTCCAGACGCCGTTCTTCGGTGCGGTCTTGCCAGATGATGACGGCGCGGGCGGCACTGGCCTGCCGGCCGGGGATAGGGTAGGCGTTGATCTCCCACTCGCGGGGCAAATGGTCAGGACCGGCCCAGTTGACCGACCATTGCTGCGGCCGTTTTTCGCTGAGGGTGTGGGCGGCCAGGCAATGGTCGCAGGGGGTGTTACGCCGAAAGAAGCGCTCGTAACAACGGCCGTTTAATATCACCTCGTCAGCCGTAACGGCCGTTCCTAACTCATCCGCCTTGCTCTTGTTGACGGCCACAATTTGCCAATCGTCGTTGATGGTGTAAATGGGGTGGATAATGCCGTCAATCAGCGCCTGCAGGGTGTTACGGCTTTCTAACAGCTCTTGCTGGCGCAGTCGAACGCGCTGGAAAAGCCAGGCGTTTTCGATAGCCTCGCTGACGGAGCTGGCCAAAGAGGCGAATAGGTCCTGGTCAAAGTCGGTGAAGAAGCCGCTCGTTTTGTTGTAGGCGGCCATGACGCCCACCGCTTTGCCGCGCACGATCAGGGGAGCGGCCAGCATGTTGTCAATCTGGTGGCCGGGGGGGGCGTCGCTTTCCGGTTGAAAACGGCCGTTTTCTCCTATCTCATTAAGCATCTGGCTGCTCTGTTGGGCAGCGGCTTTACCGATAATGCCCTGGCCGGGTGTGACCGGCTGCATCTGCTCGGTACCACCAAGCGTCTGCTGACCCTGACGAATGTGCTGGCAGCGCAGTTGACCCTGGTTATCGAGCATAAAAATAGCGGCCAGATCGATGGCCAGAATATCGTGTATGCCGGCAACGGCCGTTGTCAACACTTCTGGCGCTTCCAGCGAGGCAGCCACCGTTTGGCCCACCCGATTGAGGGCGGCTAACTGCTGGCTCTGGGCTTGAAGCTGTTTTTCTAACTGCTGCGTCCGCAGAATCGTCTTGACGCGAGCCAGCAGCTCCTGCGGATAGTAGGGTTTGGTGATGTAGTCGTCGGCCCCGGCAGAAAGAGCCTCCACCTTTTCGTTGCTGCCAGCAGCGGCCGTTAGCAGCACCACCCGCGTAAAGCGCAGGTCAGGGTGAGAGCGAATCCAGGCCAGCACGTCCAGACCGGACATAACCGGCATCCGCATGTCGAGCAGTACCAGGTCAATTTCGGTGCCATTGCCAACCGTTTTTTGCAGAAAGCGAACCGCTTCCTGCCCATCGCTGGCCAGCGAAATCCGGTAGTTTTCTTTCTTGGTCAGGAAGTCGGCCAGAGACTCGGCAATCTCTGGCTCGTCGTCCACAACCAGTATGTGGGCGGGCTTATTGGTGGCGGGGTAAACGGCCGTTGTGGGGGTAATGAACTGCTTGGTTGACATGTGAGATAGTGCGTAGTGCGTAGTGCGTAGCAAAACCTTTACGCACTACGCACTACGACATACGTGCCCTATCCATTAAAAAAGGTATAGCCATGCCCTTGCACCGTCAAAATGTAGATTGGATTGCTGGGGTTTGGCTCAATCTTCTCCCGCAGATTTTTGATGTGGGCACGCACCAGTTCCGGGCTGCCCGTATCGCGGGGATAGTCCCACACGTCTTGCAAAAGCTGCTGGCTGTTGAATACCTGGTCGGCATTGCTCATGAGATGGTAGAGCAGATCAAACTGCACGTTGGTCAACAGCGCTTTACCGTGTGGCGTCGTTACCTGGAAACTGCGGGTGTTCAAAGAGACGTCGCCTACAACGACTTCACCATCATTCTGTTCGCCAGTGTGAGCAGGCTGTACCCGGCGCAAAATCGCCTTGACGCGCAGCTCAAGCTCTTCCATATTGAATGGCTTGGTCAGATAGTCGTCGGCTCCGGCGCGAAAGCCTTCTATTTTGTCTTCATCCTTCATTTTGGCCGTCAGGAAGAGAACGGGCAGCTCTTTGAGCAAGGGGTCGCCCCGAATCTGGCGGCAAACCTGGTAGCCATCGGTCTCTGGCATCATAATGTCTAAGATGAACAGGTCGGGCCGGTGGCGGCGGGCCAACTGCAAGCCCTCCGTGCCGCTGCGGGCTACCATCACCTGGTAGCCGTACATTTTCATGGCCCGCTGCAACGTGCGTGAAACCAGTTCGTCATCGTCAATGACCAGTATCGTACTCATAGCATCCACCTTCCGTGCTATATTGATTCTCTGGAGATTGGACCAATCTTATGGACACAGTTGCTACATGCGCCTAAAGAAAATTGGTCCAATCTGTCTAAGCAGTTACCTAGATTATGTGAACTGATGGTAGTATAGCAGATTTTGGGCAGGAATAAAGACTGGGATTAGGGATTTGTGGTGCGTATTGCGTAGTGCGTAGTGCGTATGGACCTTCATCACGCACCACGCAATACGTACTATTCGGTTAAATCAATAAGCGTAGAGGCTCCTCGAGTAAGCCTTTGAAGGCTTGCAGGAATTGGGCAGCCTCGGCCCCGTCGGTAACGCGGTGGTCGGCCGAGATGGTCACTTTCATGCGCGTGCCAATGGCTAACTCACCCTCCTCGGTGACGATGGGCACTTTTTTGGCGGAGCCGACGGCCAGGATGGCGGCGTCGGGCGGGTTGATGATGGCGATGAAGTGGTCTACGTCGAACGCACCCAGGTTGCTGACGGTGAAGGTGGAGCCATCCATGTCCTCGCGGGTGATCTTGCCCTCACGCGCCCGGCCGATCATCTCTTTGTTGTCGCGGGCAATGGTAGAGAGGGTGGATTTGTCGGTGTCGCGCTGGACGACGGTTAGCAGGCCGCCTTCGATGGCAACGGCCGTTCCCACATTGATCTGCTTGTGGCGAATAATCTTATCCTCGGCAAAGGCGGCATTGATGCTGGGGAACTGGCGCAGGGCCAGCGCCGCCGCTTTGACGATCAGGTCGTTGACCGTCACTTTCTCCTCATCGCTGAGTTTGGCGTTGATCTGTTTACGCAGGGCCAGGGCTTCGTCCATGGCCACTTCGGTGGTGACGTAGAAGTGGGGCACAGTCGTCTTGCTTTCCGTCATGCGGCGGGCAATGGTGCGGCGCATACTGGTCAGCGGCACTTCTTCGGCGTCGGGTGTGGGCTGGACCGGTGCTTCTTTGACTTCTTCAGCCTCATCCGCTTCTTCGGCCGGACCGGCTTCCAGATAAGCCTCCACGTCCGCTTTGCGAATGCGGCCGCCGGGACCGCTGCCGCTGACTTTTGCCAGATTCACCTCATGCTCGGCAGCCACGCGGCGAGCCACGGGCGTCGCTTTGACACCATCAGGATATTCGTCAGAAACGGCTTCATCAGACTCATCAGACTCATCGGCCTTCTCTTTCTTCTTGGCCGGTTTCTCTTTCGCCTCAGCCTCCGGCGCTTCTTCCTTCTTCCCTTTTCCTTCTGCCTTCTCTTCCCCATCCGGCGTCATATCGGAAATATCTTCCCCTTCCTCGCCAATCACGCCCAGATTGGCCCCGACGGGGATGTTGTCGCCCGGCTTAACGAAGGTAGCCAGCAGCACCCCCTCGGCACGAGCTTGCAGCTCCTGCGTCACCTTATCCGACTCAATTTCGGCCAGCACGTCCCCTTTGTTGACGGTATCGCCGACTTCCTTGAGCCAGCTACCCATCGTGCCTTCTTCCATATCAAAGCCCAGCGTGGGCATCTTAATATATTCAGCCATTAGAGAATCTCCTTTACCGCAGCGATTACTTTATCGGCATTGGGCAGGGCCGCCTTTTCCAGTTGGCCGGAATAGGGGGCCGGCACATCTGCCTGCGCCACCCGCTTGATGGGGGCGTCAATGTAGTCAAACGCCTCCTCCTGCAAACGGGCCACCACTTCCGCGCCCACGCCATAGGTGCGATGGCCAAATTCGACCACGACTGCCTTGAACGTCTTTTGGAACGACTCGATGACCGGTCCCATGTCCAGCGGTTGCAGCGAGCGCAGGTCAATGATTTCACACTCAACGCCATCTTCGGCCAGCGTTTCGGCCGCTTCTAGCGAAATATGCAGCCCTTCGCCATAGGTCACGATGGTCACGTCTGACCCTTCCCGCTTGACGTCTGAGACGCCAATGGGGACGGTGAATTCCTCGTCTGGCACTTCGTCACGCACGCGGGGGGAGGTGTAGAGCGGGACCGGCTCAATGAAGAGGACCGGGCCGTTGTCGCGGATGGCAGCCGTGAGCAGCCCTTTGGCGTCGTAGGGGGTAGCCGGGCAAACCACTTTCAAGCCAGGGAAATGGGCGAAAATCACGTCGGGCGTGTGGCTGTGGGTGGCGCCCAACTGCTTGCCACCCCCGCCCGGCGCACGGAAAACAACGGGGCAGTCAAACTGGCCGTTGAACATGTAGCTGACTTTGGCGGCGTGGTTGACAATGGCGTCAAAGGCAACAAAGGCGAAGTTGATGGTCATAAACTCGGCGACGGGCCGCAGGCCGGCCATGGCTGCCCCGGTCGCGGCCCCGGCAATAACCATTTCAGAAATGGGGGTGTCGCGCACCCGTTCGGGGCCAAATTCTTCCAGAAAGCCTTTGGTAACGGCGTAGGTGCCGCCCCAATCGGCGACCTCTTCGCCCATGATGAATACGGATTCGTCGCGCTGCATCTCTTCGCGCAGGGCGGCGGTAATTGCTTCACGTAAGGTTAAACGGGCCATTAGTTTGTCTCCGGGTAAATGTGGTCAAAAAGCGTGTCCAGACTGGGCAGGTCAGATTCGTCGGCAAATTGGACCGATTCATCAATTTCGGCGTCCACGTCGTCCTGGATTTGCTTCAGTTCTGCTTCGTCTACCCCGACTTCTTCCAGCAAATGCTTTTGCAGGGTGGCGATGGGGTCTTTTTCGTCGCGCCATTGTTCCAGTTCGTCTTTGGAACGGTAGCGGGTGCGGTCGCCGATAGAGTGACCTTCGTAGCGATAGGTTTTCATCTCTAAATAGATGGGGCCTTTGCCTTCACGGCAGGCTTCGAGGGCGGCTTTGGTCTCTTCGTAGACTTCGAGAACGTTCATACCGTCGATTTCTTTGGCGGGCATGTTGTAGGCGGCCGCTTTGGCTACTAAATCGGGATTGGCGGAGGCTTTGTCAACGGCCGTTCCCATCCCATACTTATTATTCTCACAAATAAAAACGACCGGTAGGCCCCAGACGCTGGCCAGGTTCATTGACTCATGGTAGTAGCCGATATTGGTGGCCCCATCGCCAAAGTAGCAGAGGCAGGCCCCGCCGGAGCCTTTGTAATGCTCGGCCAGGGCCATGCCCACGCCCAGCGTCATGTGCGCCCCCACAATACCGTAACCGCCCCAATAGAGCGAGTCTCTATCAGCCAGGTGCATCGAGCCGCCGCGACCGCCCACCACGCCGGTTTCCTTACCCATCAGCTCGGCCATCACATTGCGCGGGTCCAGGCCCACAGCCAGGGCGTGGCCGTGGTCGCGGTAGGCGGTAATCACGTGGTCCCGTTCCGGGTCACGGGCGGCAATGGAGCCAACAGCGATGGCTTCCTGCCCAATGTAAAGGTGCAAAAAGCCTTTGATCTTGCCTTCAAGCTGGTACAGCTCGTCGCTTCGTTCCTCAAAGCGGCGAATGAGTACCATCCGGCGATACCATTCTAATAATGTTTCCTTATCCATTCATGGTCTCCTCTGGATGTGTGAATTATTTTTGAGGCTTGCAGTGGGTTTGTGGGACTGCGTACCGTTTATGATTATACCATATTGGGTTTTACTATCGAATGTAACCCAAAACAAGGGGGGAGGTTGCTTTGAAGGACGAAAGACGATAGACGAAGGACGAAACTCATTGGTCCTCCGTCCTTGGTCATCGGTCAAGGAATTGACTTACCAGATGGTGGAGCGCAGATTGCGATCGGCCGTTATCAGGGGCACCCGTTCAACAACGGCCGTTGCCAGAATCAGACGGTCGGTAGGGTCGGTGGTGATGGTTTGGGGCAGTTCTACGGAAACAGCGGCGATTTGGGGCGTGATCGGCCGTATCTGGCAATGATTGGCCTGCACCACCAGCGTGATAGTGGTTGACGCGCGATTTTTTTGCTGCTAGTCTACGGGACGCTTATGATACGATTTGGGTCTTTTGGATTTAGCGGGGTTTGGCGTAAAACGTAAAACGTAAAACGTAATGCGTAAGGTCTCTCTGGTTACGTTTTACGTTTTACGCATTACGGATTGACAACCCCCTTTCGGCAGGCTCAAGGCAAGCTCTGAATTTCCAAAGATTCCACTATTACACGACGGAGTTTAGCAATGACAGACAAACAACAGCCACGCCCCGGCACCCTTGCCGTGTGGGCCGGTGAAACGAGTAAAGATTTGTGGCAGCGGGCCACACAGATTCCGGTGGTCCACAGCGTCTCCTTTGGCTACCAGGACCTGGACCAGTGGCAGAATGTGGCTTTGGGGAAAGAGGAAGGGCATATCTACGGCCGTAACACCAACCCCACCGTCCACGCCTTTGAAGAAAAAGTCCGCATCCTGGAAGGAGCCGAGGCGGCTACCAGCTTCGCCACCGGCATGGCCGCCGTCAGCAACGGCCTCTACACCTTCCTCAAGCCGGGCGACCGAGTCGTTTCCGTCAAGGACACCTATGGCGGCACCAACAAAATCTTCCTCGAATTCCTGCCGCGCCTGGGCGTTGAAGTAGCCCTCTGCGACACCACCGACCATGAGGCAATTGAAGCCGAGGTAGCCAAAGGCTGCCGGATACTCTACCTGGAAACGCCTACCAATCCCACGCTCAAGGTGATTGATCTGGCGCGGCTGGCCCAGGCCGGTCACAAGGTTGGGGCGCTGGTCATTGTGGACAACACCTTTGCCACCCCCATCAATTCCAATCCGCTCCAATTGGGGGTTGACCTGGTACTGCACAGCGCCACCAAATTCCTGGGCGGCCACGCCGATGCTTTGGGCGGGGTTATCTGCGGTTCGGCCGAACTGATTGAACAAATCTACCATTACCGGGAAATCAACGGGGCCACGCTGCACCCGATGGCCGCCTACCTGCTGCTGCGCGGCATGAAAACGCTCCATCTACGTATTCGCCACCAAAATGAAAGTGCGCTCAAAATTGCCCAATTCTTGCAGCAGCATACGGCCGTAGACCAGGTCTTTTACCCCGGTCTGCCCGACCATCCCAACCACGACATCGCCCGGCGACAGATGCGTGGCTTTGGCGGCGTCCTCAGCTTTATGCTCCGGGGCGATTTTGACACTGTGCGCCGCTTCATGCCTCGTTTACAATATGCTCATGCTGCCGCCAACCTGGGGGCGGTGGAAACCGTTGTGGCCCCGCCCCGCACCAGCAGCCACGTCGAAAGCAGCCGCGCCGAACGGGAAGCCATGGGCATCCCCGAAAGCCTCATCCGCTATTCCGTCGGCATCGAAGACAGCGACGATTTAATTGCTGATTTGGAGCAGGCGCTGGCTGTTACTTAATCAATGACCGAGGACCAAAGACGGAAGACAGAAAACACCCTGCGTCCTTCGTCCTCCGTCTTCGGTCAGAATGATGTGGAGGAATGATGCAAACGTACCGACTTGCTTTAATTGGTTTTGGCAACGTGGGCCAGGGCTTGGCCCAGATATTGCTGGAGCGGGAGGCGGAACTGGCCGACCGCTTTGGCGTCCACTTTCAGATTGTGGCCATCAGCGACCTGCTGAAGGGCAGCCTGTATGACCCGGATGGGCTGTCGCCAGCTACGCTGCTGACCGAGATACAAACGCACGGCAATCTGGATGACGCGGTGGCCCCCCATCGCGGCTGGGGCGCGTTGCGGACCATCACTGAGAGCAATGCCGACGTGGTCGTGGAGATCAGCTACACCGACCTGAAAACGGGCGAACCGGCGCTAGGCCACATACGCCACGCGCTCAACGCGGGTAAACACGTGATCACGACCAACAAAGGCCCCATCGCCCTGCAATACCCGCAACTGGCCATCCTGGCCGAGGCCAACGGGGTGCAAATCGGCGTCGAGGGCACGGTGATGAGCGGTACGCCCGCGCTGCGCCTGGGGCTGGATCTGCTGGCCGGGGCCGGCATCAGCCGCATCCAGGGCATTCTCAACGGCACAACCAACTATATTCTGACCCAAATGGAAGCAGAAATCAGCTACGAAGAGGCGTTGGCCGACGCCCAGGCTATGGGTTATGCTGAGGCTGATCCCACCGGCGACGTGGAGGGGTATGATGCCGCCGGCAAGGTGGTCATTCTGGCCAATTTACTGATGGACACCCCTCTGACAATGGCCGACGTAGACCGCAGGGGCATTACTGGCCTGACGCTGCCTGACATCCACGAAGCCCGCCAGGCGGGTGAGCGCTGGAAGCTGATTGGTTCGGTTGAGATTAAGGGAGGAGATGTGGTGGCCAGTGTACGGCCGTTGCGTCTCCCCGCCACCCATCCCTTAGCCAACGTCAGCGGGGCCACCAACGCCATCACCTACACCACCGACCTCCTGGGCGACGTAACCCTGGTTGGTCCCGGTGCCGGCCGTGTGGAAACGGGGTACGCGCTGTTGGGGGATATGTTGGCCATTCACCGCTACAGAGGGGAGTTGACATGAAACTGTTTGGTAAAGCGACGGTCAGCGACTTTTTAGATGACCGTATTGTGTATCGTAACCTGATGCCGGTAGACAAGGGACTGCCGGACCTGTCTACGCTAGGCCCACAGGTAGGGCTAGCGCCTGGTCGTGTGCCGCGCAAGAGTGAACCGGACTATGCGCGGGTGGTTGTGGCCATGCTACAACAGGCCCGCAGCCAACCAATCGAGCGGCTGCTTTTTGTTGGGGATACGCGGTTGAATGATGGTACGGCTTTTGCCAATATCTGCCAGGCCAGCGGTTGGCCGGGCATTGCCTTTATTGGCTCAGAAACGGCCGATCCGCCCCACGTCGAACTGATTGAAGAGGAAGAGCGTATTCTTTACCTGAGCAACCGCTGGTCGGCGCTGTATGCCCTAGACCAGTTTTGTGCTGAACGCGGCTTTCTGATAAATGAGCAAACGGCCGTAATCGTCGATCTGGATAAGACGGCCCTGGGCGCACGCGGCCGCAACGCCCACGCCATCGACCAGGCGCGTGTCCAGGCTGTGCAGGACACGGTGGCAGATTTGCTCGGCCCTGATTTTGACCAGGCCGCTTTTCGGACCAACTACGACCGGCTTAACCAGGTCAAGTACCATCCTTTTACCACTGATAACCAGGATTATCTGGCATACATTTGTCTGGTTTTGGGGACGGGGTTGATCCAGTTGGCCGAGGTGGAAACGGCCGTTTCTCAGGGCCAACTCGCTACGTTCAAACAGTTCATCGAGCAGGTTGATCGTCGCCAGGCCGAACTGCCACTCCCTCTGGCAGCCATCCACCGCGACATTTACGCCAATACCCAGGCTGGTGACCCCACCCCCTTCAAGGCGTTTCGCCGCACCGAATACCGTACCACCATCCGTCGTATGGGGCATTTGCCAGATGATACGGCCGTAGACCGGCTACTGGCGGAAGAAATTCTGATAACGGGGGAAGTATTGGCCGTCTGTCTGGCCTGGCGTGAACGAGGGGCACTCCTATTTGGTCTATCTGACAAGCCGGATGAAGCCTCACTACCACCGGCCGAACTGGTGGCCGACGGCTACCTGCCCATTCATCGCCAGCCAACCCACGTTGTAGGGGTCACGACGATTTAGACTTATTCTTCTTGCGGCGCCCCAGCAACGGGCCGGATTTGCGCTCCGGGTTTGGCTCAAAAATCGGGGTATCTGGCGTTTGTACACCTACTTTGCTGGGGCGGCTTTCTTTTGCATCTGCCTCAGTCGCAGCCACTGGACTGCTGGCTTCTGACCAGGGATCCAGGTCAAAAATCTTGTAGTAGATGTAACGGCCGATAATCACAATGGATCCCACGACCGGTATGATGATCAGAGCCGCCAGTACCCCAGCCAAAGCCAACGCCCCAATAATGGCAATAAAAACGACGCCGGGGTGCATCCGCAGGCTGTGACCCATAATGCGCGGTCTCAGCCATATCTGCTCTATGACCTGCAATAGGGCTGACAGACCAACAGCCAATACGGCAAACCAGACATTGCTCATAGGTAGATAGGTTGAACCGGCGAAGTAGGCGACCAACCCGATAACAATCATGACCACGGCTGGCCCCACCGTTAGAATAATATCCAGCACGCCCGCCAGCACACCAATGGCCAGCCAGCCCGGCAGACCAATCAGCGCACCACCCAATCCGGTAAAGAAGCCTATGATTAGCGTCAGGCGCAACTGCCCTTTAAGGTAACGCTGCCACACAGACTTGATTTCTTGATACAGACGCTGCACGTCGTCGCTATAGTCAGACGGGGCTAGGTTGAGCAGCCAATCCCGCAGTTGGGGCCAATCCTGTAGCAGGTAATAGGTTGTCACCAGGACCAGTAGTACCCAACCAACATTCGTGGAGACGGATTGTACCAATCCGATAATGGCGTCTGCCTGGATAAAATCGGTGGGAATAATCTCGAAATCACCAATGACCTGATCGAGTGGAATGTCAAAGCCCATGAACTCAATAGGCTCGGCTATTTGTTCCTGAACCTGCTCGGTAATGATTTGCAGCTCTTCTACCAGATTAGCAATTTGGGCAGGAATGATGGGGGCGAGGATAATCACGCCCGTTATCAACACAGCCAGCGAGAAGAGGTAGACCAGCAACACGGCCCAGGTCCGTTCCAGGCGCGTGTTTCTGTTCACGTAGTTTACGGTTGGGTTGAGCAAGAAGGCCAGAACGGCCGCAATAGCCAGCGTGACAATTAACGTACTGGCCGAGAACATGAACCAGAGAATGGCCGCCAGGCTAAGGGCTAAAACAAAGTAACGCGTCGTTTTTGACCAGCTTTTGCTCATAGTTTAGTAGTCGAGTAGTCGAGTAGTCAGGTAGTCAGGTGGTTGGGTAAAGTTAGTTAGTTGATGGTTCGCAAGAATAATATAGTAATTGTATTCATTTGTGGCACAGATTCAAATTATACCCTCATCCAACCACCTCGCCACTTCGCTACCCCGCCACAGGAGTCTTTATGTTTGCTTACTTAGCCAGAGGATTGATTTTGGGCGGGGCAGCGGCAGCCCAGCCGGGACCGTTTCAGGCCTATCTACTAGGCCAGACGTTGAAGAATGGCTGGCGACGCACGCTGCCCGCCGCCTTTGCGCCGCTTATTAGTGACGGACCTATCATTGTCCTCGTGGTCTTTCTACTGACCCAAACGCCCGATTGGCTGCTGACCCTGCTCCGTTTCGGCGGCGGTCTTTTCTTAGTTTACCTGGCCTGGGGTGCGTATCAGAATACGAAAACGGCCGTTTCCCCGCAACCACCCCCCACCGACGCCGCCCGCCAGAGTATGCTCCAGGCCGCTCTGATGAACGCCCTAAGCCCCCATCCCTACATCTTCTGGGCCACCATTGCCGGGCCGATATTCCTTGACGGCTGGCGCCAAAGCCCTGGTTTGGGCCTTAGCTTTATGTTTGGCTTTTATGGCACACTGGTTGGGGGCTTTATGCTATTTGTCCTTATTTTTGCTACCGTCGGCCGGCTGGGACCGCGTGCTAATTATGGGCTGAGCTGGTTTTCGGCCATAGCTTTGTTTGGCTTTGGTCTTTATTTGTGGTGGCAGGGCATAACCACCATTTTCTGAACCCCCTGCAAGCTTATTAAAAGTGGCGAATAGTCCTTGACAAAACCAGCAGGCTGTTAGACAATCATCTAACATTGCTTACTTTTTTCGAGGAGATAGTATGTTAGACTTCACACCCGTGCGCGAAAAAAAGATGACCTTATCGGAACGAACGGCCGATCTGACCCTGACCGATCTGCACGATTTAACCAACGAACTGTACGATACGATCTTAGACATAATTGCCGACTGTACTGATGCGGACGTGGTATTTGTACCCGAAGACCCCGACGCCTATGATGCCAGCGCAGCTACAGAGGCGGAGATGCACATGCCCTGGACCTTGGCCCACGTGCTGGTGCATCTGACGGCTTCGGCTGAAGAGGCAGCCTTTCTGGCGGCTGAGTTAGCGCGAGGTGTTGAATGGCACGGCCGTTCTCGCTACGAAACCCCCTGGCAAACAGTGACAATGATGGAACAATGCTACCAACGGCTGGCCGAAAGTCGGCGCATGTGCCTGGCCAGCCTGCAAATTTGGCCCGACCAGCCGCATCTGGATAATTACTATCAGCGGCGCGAGGGAGGCCAAAAAATCAACGCGATTGCTTATTACAGCAGCGGCCTGATGCACGCCGAAGGTCATCTGCACCAACTGCGCGACATTGTCAGCCAGAGCCAGAGTGACAGTTGGTAGTTAGTTGAAAGTTAGCAACGCTATTCCTACACTCTAGCTCTAGCTCTACAATCTAGCTCTAGCTCTACACTAAAACACTATGACCAAACCGCGACTCGACTGGGATATTGGTACAGCTTACGACATGTTGGTCAGCCTGCATGTGCTGCACGACCCCAATAAGTATGGCCTGCGTGGCTCCTGGGCCGCCGGCGTGCGCTCGCGCCTGCCTAATCCGGAACGAGAGATGCTGCAACAGTTGATGGACATCTCGTTTTGGGGGCTGCATTGGGTGTATGAACTGGAGGGTGAGAAAAACGGCCGTTTACTCCTCGACGCCCTGCAACAAATGGACGATAGCGAGCGCATCTTTACCCTGGGTGCTTCGCCCTACATGCCTGACGAGATGCTCGCCATTCTGCACCAAACAGCGGCCCAGGGTAGCTTCACCGACGCTGATGTGGAGGCCTTGACCCATATCAGCCTGGGTGAGCGCAAAAGCTGGACTAAAAAGCGAGCTGCCCAAACCCTTGAGGTATGGGCCAACAGCAGCGCTTACGGCCAGGGATTGCTGTCAGCATTGACTGAGTATTACAACGCCTTTTTTGCTGAGGAAGAGAACCGCATTCAAGCCCCACTGGCGAACGCCCTGGCTGAAGCTCAGGCCCTGGCTGCTACCACTCAGGTAAATGATCTGCTCGAATCGCTGAGTCAGGGGTTACGTTTTCCGGAGCCGCTTAAGACCGAAACTGTCGTCCTGGCCCCTTCCTTTTGGGTGACACCGCTGGTGGCTTTCGTAACCCTGGCCGATAACAAGCAGCTTTTCTTGTTTGGCGGACGGCCGTCAACTATGTCGCTCGTACCCGGTGAGCAGGTGCCCGATGCCCTTTATCAGGCGCTCAAGGCTCTGGCCGACCCGACCCGGCTGCGCATTCTACGCTACCTGGCCGAGGAACCACTGACGCCGGCTGAATTGTCCCGCCGCCTGCGTTTGCGAGCGCCGACCGTCATTCATCATCTACACGCCTTGCGGTTGGCCCGGTTGGTTCATCTTACACTGGGCGAGGCGGGCAGACGGTATGAACTGCGCCGCGAGGCGGTCATGGCCACCTGCACACTTCTGGGTGATTTTCTGGAAGAGGCAACGCTTGAGGAAAGAAGTGATGAGTGACGATTCACTTGAACTGTCGCAGCAACTGGCAGCGCCGCCAACGGCCGTTTATCGGGCCTGGATTGAGCCTGTGCAGTTGCAGCAATGGTTTCGCCCTGACGACGCGCATCGTCTGACGCTGGTCGAAACCGACCTGCGGACTGGCGGCGACTTTCGGTTTGACCTGCAAACGGCCGCGGGCGAAACGCTTCGCTTTGGCGGTCTTTATCGCCGTCTCGACGAGCCGCGCCGCCTTATTTTTACCTGGCATTGGGAGGACGAACTGGGCATTGACGGCCTGAGTGAAGATACCTACGTGGAGCTTGCCTTTGCCGAAATGGCCGGGCAGACTCACCTCACCCTTCTGCACGATGAATTTCTCACCGCAGCAGACCTGGCCTGGCATCAGCAGTTCTGGCAGGGTGTATTGGCCCAATTGGACCGCTTCTTGTCATGACCAACTGCTACCAGGACCCCGAATACCTGCGCCATAATCAATACCGCGATTCGGCCAATTTGGAGGCACGCGCTGCCCTACATCGTCGTTTTAGCACGGGCAAGCTTGACTGGTTTGACTGGGTATGGCAGAAGCTGGCCCTACAGCCAGGTGAACAACGGGTTCTGGAATGTGGCTGCGGCCCTGGGGGATTGTGGGCCTACAACCGGGCGCGACTGCCGGCCAATTGCTCCGTGGTGTTGACCGACCTGTCAGCGGGCATGGTGGCGGAGGCCAGAGAAATATTGGGCGACCTGCCCCGTTTTCGCTTTGAAACGGCCGATATTCAGCAGTTACCTTTTCCCGACAACAGCTTTGACGTGGTGGTGGCTAACCACATGCTTTACCATGTGCCTCACCTGGATCAAGCACTGGCAGAAGTAAAGCGGGTCCTAAGGTCAGACGAGAACAGTAGCCGCCCCAATGCTCGTTTAGTATGCGCTACGAACGGTGACAACCATATGCGCGAACTACCTGAACTGGCTCAGGCCCATAACTTTCCCCTCCATTTTCGTAGCCAGCAGTTGGCTTTCCGCCTGGAAAATGGCGAGGCCCTACTACGTCCCTTTTTCAGCCAGATCGAACGCCACGATTACGACAGCAACCTGGCTGTTACCGAGGTTGCGCCGCTGCTTGCTTACGCTCTCTCCTACGGCGAGGCCCGTCAACAAATAACCCCTGACCAGCTCGATTTGCTGCGCCAGCATGTGGCCAGCGTCATTGCCGATCAGGGGTATTTCCACATCACCAAAGCGACAGGGCTTTTTGTGGCGTCTGTGTGACATTATTCTTCGGGCAGCCAGTTATCAATATCCAGTGTAAAAGAACTCGTTCTGCCGTTGACGTTGACCATGTAAGTGCCGGCTTCCAGGCCATCGACGTCAAGCGAAATCAACTCGTCAAAGGCGACAAGCTGCTGTGTACAAATAGCATCGGCCGGCCG
>SLGK01000149.1 GCA_007123775.1 Anaerolineae bacterium
ACAAACAGCGCGGCCACAAAGGCGATACTCAAACGGGCCGGGAACAGGTAACGGCCGATTAAAAATATACCAAGCAGCGAAATGGCCCCCCAGAACATACTGAAAGCGCGGACTACATATACAGCCAGATAACTCTGCTGCCAGGGTTCTACCCGGAAAGAAACAAAGTTATGGTTGTCAACCGAAAAAGGCAGGCCGATGCGGGCGTGTGGGTTGCGCGGCCATTCCTCCGGGAAATCGGTCGTGTCTATGGGCATGATCAGCAGGCCCGACAGCATATAGTAAAGCGGCGCGTGGAACACGGCATGAGTCCAGGGATGCTCTTCCGGGTTTTCAAATGGGGGCAGGCTGAGGTTGTTACTAAAGTATTGGATCACGCCATAATGGAAATAGGCATCAGGGGACTCTAGCGGCGGCGTGACCAGTGAGTAGATGGGCGTAAGGGTAAAGTATATGAGTAGAACAAGGCCCAAAGCAGCTTTGGCAGAACGGGTCCACCACTCTGGCGGCTCTGAAGAAGCATTAGACGGCATTGCCATGTTGACAGATTCTCCTCGTAGAATTATAGGTTATCTTCCCACTCTTGCCATTTTTATGGGCAGTTGGCCGGTACAGCAATGGGTAGCTGATCGCTGTGCAGTCGCTCTTCGGCCTGCATCAAGGGTAGGCGTTGCCCATCGGCCACATCGTACATACCCACATGGAGTGTGTAGGGGCCGGCCGATGCGTCCTCGGGTATGGTCAACAGGTGGCTGTCTTCGATGTATTCGCCAGGCTGCCATTGGCTGGTTAACAGACGCCCATCTTGGGGCCAGCCGTCGGTCTGGGCTATCAGGCTGCCATCAGGTGTAAATAGATGGTTAAATACGGCGTAAATGGCCTCTGGCTGGTCGTTGGCATACCAGGCGTAGGTGATTTGGACCTGGCTGCCAGGGCAGGCTTTGCCTGTTATACGATAGCCACGCAGCTCAATTTTGTCACCAAGTGTTACTTGCAAGGGTGATAATCCAGACGGCATTCTGGTGACAGTCGGCCGTTCTTCAATCACAATCTGAAACAAGCGTGCCTTTGTATCACCCTGACTGGTTGGCCAGAAACGGCCGTCTTTTGTCATAATAGCTACTGTTACAGACGCACGACCGGCCACTGCGTTCGCTGGTAGATGCAAGGTCATCGGCCAGGATACCAGGCGGCCAGATGACCAGGCGGTTGCCGGATAACCAGGTACCAGCGCCACCGTTTCAGTCAACACAGCCGGCTGATGTGACCAGGGCCAGCGCGACTCAGGTATGATCTGAAATTGGGCCACCAGTTCCGGCAAATCGGCGTCTGGAGACAGCCAGTGGGTCGTTAACGGTACCGGAAAGTCCGGCTGAAAACGAATGCCCCCCGGTTCAACTGTGGCCAATTCCAGGCAGAGCGGCGAGTCTGGCGCACAAAAGTGAATGTCATGACGCTCAGGCAGATGGTTCAACACAGGAGTACTGGTTGGTTCAACCAGTTGCAAGCTATATACCTCAACCTGTTCCTGACCATCAAGCAGCAGCGGTGAATTAGTGGCTACATCGACTACGCGCAAACGTATGGAATACTCGCCCGGCGGCGCACCGGCGGGTAGTATGAGACCCAACCAGTCCCAGACTTCTGCCGGCGACTGACTGCCGGCCAGCCTGGCATGATTGATGGCCCAGACCGTGCCGGCCACATCGGTCAGTGACAACGATAGATCGGCCCCGGCGGGGATTGGCTCCTGAAAATGCCAGTTTAAGGCCAGACGAAACGGCTCACCGGCAGCCAGCGCAGGGGCTTCCACCCGGATTTCGTTCAGAAATAGTGATTGCCCCCAGGAGAGTGACAGTGATTGGCTGGGCGCATCATCCGGCAGGGGCGGCATATAAAGATCAAAATCTGGACCATGCCAGATAGCGTGGCTGTTTGTCCGCAGCCAGTTGGCGACAAATCGCCTGGGGTCTACGTTATCAACCGCAACCGGGATAACCCACAGACGGTCGGTACGATTTAGTAATGTCTCTAATACCGGCTCGGCCTCGTCTGGATTTAGCACGGGTGGCGCGTGGGGCGGCAGCATTGTAATAGGTGGCATCCCACCCGGATCATAATAGTGGAAGGGGATGATTTGCCACGGCCCGTAGAACAACACCTCATCACCGTCGCGGGCGTGGGCTTGTACAGTGGCTACGGTGTACCCGTACCGCGATTTTTCCAGTGTAACCACCTGGCGAAATCCGGAATTAAGTAGCAGGCCAGCGGTTAGTAAAACCAGCATAAGGGATGCGGAATGGCCGACCATTGGTAAGCGACGGCTCTGCATTGGCAGCAGTAGGGCCTGGACAATGGCCAAAACTGCAAACGGAATAAGAAACAGGATGTAACGAGGTTGTGGCGGAGCAGGCAGCAGATGGCTCAATATAAACAATCCGGGCAGCATAGCCAGCAGCCATACGCCTACCCGCCACTGCTGCCATAGCGTGACAAGCAATCCGGCAGCCATAACGATCAGCAACAGGGTCAGGGTTTGGGGCTGAAGCCCAATCATAGGGCTAAAAAGCAGGCGGTCTATCAGGTGACTTACCTGGGGCAAAGCGGGCATGGTGGGCTGGGCGTTGGCGAAGTTGCTGGCTACGGACATTTGTAGGCCGGTAGCTACCCAAAGCCAGGCTAGACCAAGCAGGCCGGGCAGGCTGTGTGACAGACTCCAGGCCCAAAAGGGACGCCAGCGTCGGCTGACAAGCAGCACTAGCGGTTGTATCAATATGGGCAAGATAAGGTAATAGTGGGTAAAAAGGGCAAGCCCATTGGCCGTCATCAGGGCGAAAACGGCCGTTTTTCGCGGCCATTTTGTAGTGGATAGCCAGTCGCGTAAGAACAAGCCTGCTGCCAGAACCACCCAGACGAGCATCAGGCTGTACATGCGGGCATCACGCGCATAATAAGCGATGCCAGGGGTAGCTGCCAACAAAACGGCCGTTGCCAGTGCTGTGGTCGATGGTGAAACACCGGGACGCAGCCGCGCCACCTGACGGGCCATCCAGCCGGACACAGATAAAGCAACCAGTCCCGCCACAACGGCAAACAGGCGCAGGCTGAACTCGCTGGTTCCCAGCAAAACCATCCAGCCACGAATCAAAAGATAATAAACGGGGGGGTGCTCTTGAGGCGCACCGCGCAGGTAGTCAAGGATTTCCCAAAATGGCCGGTTAGCGACAAAGTAGGTGGCTGTCTCATCAAAGCTCAGATTGCCAATGTCTAGCTGCCACAGCCAGCCCCCCCACGTTGTCAGTAGCAGCAAACACCAGACCCATATTACTTTCGGCCGCTTGTGGTCATTTTGGTTTAACATAACAATTGCTGAGTCCACTGAAAAAACCGAGTTTTTTGCTAAAACGCATCACAATCACCAG
This sequence comes from Anaerolineae bacterium, assembly GCA_007123775.1. Lineage (GTDB taxonomy): Bacteria > Chloroflexota > Anaerolineae > Promineifilales > Promineifilaceae > SLGK01. Next base: position 3,423 of record SLGK01000149.1, read on the forward strand.
AGTGGTTGGCCTTGAAAAACTCGGTTTTTGGACCTTTTTTCAGTAGAGTCATTGCTTAACAAGAAGATGAGGTACTGGTTGACCGTACCGAGTACGTCGCTTCGTGAGAATACACTACTGGGATATCTAAGCTAGTAACGCGGCGGACAAGCAATGTATGTTACCATTTTCGACTGGTGGATCGAACTTTTCTCTAGTTGATAGACTGGATTTGCAACTCAATCTGGCCACCAGGGGTTTCAGCTGCTACCACCTGACCTTTTCTGGCTCCTAGCAGGGCACGGCCGATTGGCGATTCGTTAGAAATGCGGCCCGCGGCTGGATCTGCCTCATGGGGACCAACAATAAAGTAAGTCTCCGGTTCATCCTCATAGCCAACCTCTACAACCGTAACGCGGCTGCCTACGCGCACCCGGTCTGACGGACCTTCTTGCTCAATCAGTTTGGCCCGACGCAGGGAATCCTCCAAATCACGAATACGCCCTTCGACGAAGGCCTGTTCTTCTTTGGCTGTGTGGTAATCGGCATTCTCTTTTAGGTCACCCTGGGCGATTGCCTGCTGTAGTTTTTGGGCAATCTCCTCACGCTTTTCACCGGTGAGGTACTCCAATTCTTCTTTGATTTTCCGTAAACCTTCTTCGGTTACGTAAACAACATCATTCAGCGTCATCTTGTTCTCCCAATGGGCCAGTAGGAAATAAATAACCCCGCCAGCAGCGGGGCTATCGCCCAATTTATGCTATAGTGATACCCATTGTCAATAAAGACCATTGCCCTTGTTTAGCAAATCAACCGGGGTATAGTCAACACGTCACACGCTTTGTTGATCTGTTGGGTACGATCATAGTATATCGCAGCCTGCTGCTTCTGTCTAGCCACAGGAGTGTGGCAACTGGCAACCCCAGCAGCGGCAGCGGTGAACACGCTTCTAGCGGAGATGCTTTTCTTGGGTTGTGGCTACAACTCCTGCCGCCCCTCCAGAGCACGGCCGAGTGTGATTTCGTCGGTATATTCCAGATCGCCACCCACGGGGAGACCACGGGCCAGGCGAGTCAGGCGCAAACCGTCATGGGTCAAGCGTCGCTGCAGGTAAAGCGCGGTCGATTCCCCTTCTAAGGTAGGGTTGGTTGCCAGGATCAGCTCTTCAAAATCCCCTTTGTTCACGCGCTGGACTAACTCTTCTATTTTGAGGTCTTCGGGGCCAATGCCTTCCACAGGGGAGATAGCGCCATGCAGGACGTGATAACGGCCGTTAAACGCCCGCGACCGTTCCAAAGCGACCACATCCAGCGGCTCTTCGACAACGCAAAGAATACGGCCGTTGCGTCCTTCGTCGGTACAAATAACACACGGGTCTTCTTCGGTGATATTGAAGCAGACAGAGCAAAACCGGGTCCGCTCCTTCATCTCTTCCAGGGCTGCGGCCAGGTCTAACGTCTGCTGCTTGTCCATCCGCAGCAGATAAAAAGTCAGGCGCGAAGCTGACTTTGGCCCAATGCCAGGCAGGCGGGCAAATTCGTCGATCAGACGTTGGACGGGGGGCGGTAGCAGGCGCGTAGCCATCGTTACAGACCCAGGCCGCCCAGCATATCTTGCAAACCGCCACCCAGACCGCCGGTGACGCCTTCCATCCGCTCGGCAGCCATCGCCTGCGACTGTTCGATGGCAGCGTTAACGGCCGCCACCAGCATATCTTGCAGCATCTCCTGGTCTTCAGGATTGATTAGCTCTTCGTTAACCTCAATGGAGCGCACGCGCTGATGACCAGTAATAACCACTGTTACCGCCCCACCACCTGAAGTGACAGTGACAGTTTCTTCTTCTAACTGGGCTTGCACCCTGCCCATTTCTTCCTGCATTTCTTGCACCTGGGCCATCATATTGTTGGGACTTGCTTTCTTCTGTTTCTTTGCCTTAAACGAACGTCTCATCGTTGGTTCACTCCTTATTCTTCTCTAACAACGCCGCCCAGCTCGTTGGCCAGGCTCGTCAAGTCTTCTTCGGAAACGGGGACGGTGTACTGACTGGCGATGACCGCACGCACGGCGCAGTTTGTGCCAAGTAAGTTTGAAAAGGCTTCGCCAATGATATGGGCCGCCCCGCTACTATTGGTAAATTTCTCTTTGAATATGGGATAGTCGAAGCCCAGGATAATGGTTTGGCCTTCGAGACCGACTGCTTTGCTCATATTGAGTAGGGCCGGCAGATTCTTGTTGACCTGGGCTACCTGGTCCAGCATCGTTGACCATTGTGCCTGTACGTGAGCCAGCGTCAGGAGACCGGTGGCGGCTGGTTTGGCGGGAGACACGGCCGTTTCCACTCTCTCTTCTGGCGCGTCCTGGTTGGCCGGGACGTCTGGCTCAGGGGCAGCTGGTGCGGGCAGCGGCTGACCGGGTGCGGCTGCCGGGGTTGTAACCGCCGCTGCCATCATGGGCTGCGCCGGCAGCAGTTCCACAAAGGCCAGCTCCAGCGGCAACTGTGGCTGCCAGTTGCTCGAAGCACTCATAGCCGCCTCGCTGAACAATTTGACCGCCTCAATCAACTGGGGACGCGCCACTCGCTGTGCTTGCCGGGCCATTGTCTGCTTCTGCTCGGCCGTGGCCTCAAAGGCGAGCATCTCTCCGGCTGCTTGCAGTAGCAAAAGCTGGCGCAAATAGGCTACCATCTGGCGGCAAAATTGACGCGCATCGGCCCCGGAGGCCAGCGATTGATGGATCAGGGCCAGCCCTTTGGCCCCGTCAGCAGCGATCCAGGCATCGGTCAACTGGCTGATCACCTCGTTAGCGGCCGTACCCAACACCATTTGTGCCCGCTTGACGGTGATGGTGTCGCCGGGAATGGTGACGAGCTGATCAAGCAAACTTTCAGCGTCACGCAGGCTGCCCGCTCCCTGACGGGCCACTAAAGCCAGCGCTTCTCGTTCGACCGTAAGTGATTCCTGCTCGGCCAGCCATTCTAGCCGGGCGATGATTTCGGTCTCGGTCAGCAGGCGGAAGTTGAACTGCTGGCAGCGGGATTTGATGGTGACGGGGACTTTGTGTTCTTCGGTAGTGGCCAGCACAAAGATGACGTGGGCGGGTGGCTCTTCTAACGTCTTGAGCAGGGCGTTGAAGGCGGCTGTGGAGAGCATGTGGACTTCGTCGATGATGTAGACTTTGTAGCGGCCCTGGTTGGGGGCAAAGTTGACTTTTTCGCGCAGGTCGCGTATGTCATCGACGCCGGTGTTGGAGGCGGCATCAATTTCGATCAGGTCAAGAAAACGGCCGTCTCGAATCGCTTCACAAATTTGACACGTATTACACGGCCGTTCCGCTACATCCTCATGCAAACAGTTAACCGCTTTGGCCAGTAGCCGGGCCGAGGTCGTCTTGCCCGTGCCGCGCGGCCCACAGAAGAGGTAGGCATGACCAACCCGTCCTGCAATCACGCTGTTTTGCAGGGTGCGGGTGATATGTTCCTGACCGATAACGTCGTCAAAACGGGCGGGCCGCCACTTACGGTAGAGTGCTTGGGACATGGGTTAAGTGTAACATCCAGCCCTAAGCGCGGCAAGGCAGAATAACGGCCGTGATGACTTAGCCCTCGCCTATTTTTAACCACGGATGACACGGATATGACAGGTGAGTCCACTGAAAAAACCGAGTTTTTAGCCAAACAGTACCACAATCGCCAGAGTAGCTGGGCCTGAAAAACTCGGTTTTTCGACCTTTTTTCAGTAAAGTCATCCGTACCATTCGTTAAATCCGTGGTTTAATATTTCGGGTGTGAACGGTTACAAACGGCCGTATAACGCCTGCCGCATAGCCCCAAACAGCATCTCCCCGGTGGCCGGCGGGGCCAGATGGCGCGTCAGCAGCAGCGCATCCTCCCCATTTTTGTAGTAGCGCGGCCGCTCGCCGACCAATTCATACCCATACTTGGCGTAGAGGGCCTGCGCCACCCGGTTGCTGCGCCGCACCTCCAGCGTAGACAAGATGGCTTGCTGCTCACACTGCAAGTAGAGCATGTTGAGCAGTAGCAGTTCGCCCAGGTTGCGTCCCTGCCAATCGGGATGGACGGCAATGGTGCTGATGTGGCCTTCGTCGGCCAGCAGCCAGTAGCCGGAGAAACCCAGTAAACGGCCGTTTTCGCCCGTCAACGCCTGATAATAGGCTATCTCATTACTGGTCAACTCATGGCGAAAGAGGGCGGCTCTGGTTGGCGTGGGGAAAGTCAGTGCGTCAATGACCAAGACCTGGTTCAGGTCGGTGAGGGCCAGGGGACGCAACTGATAGGGGGCCGGGGGAGTCAGCATAAAACAAACACAGGCTTTTACTTCTACCTTTTACCTTCTTACTTCTGCCTTTCTCTTACCCTGGTTCGCGCAGGTAGATGGGGACCAGCGCGGCCGGATCATCAGTCTGCCCTTTACGCAGACGTCGCCAGCCGATCTCGGCCAGAAAACCGGCACGGCGCGGCCAGGAGGCGACAGGTGCAAGCTGTAATTTTTTGCCGCTGGTGCGAATCTGGCGCATCGCATCAGGGTTAATTTCTCCGGCAATGGTGAGCGGGCCTTCCTGGACAGCCAGCAGTTCATCCCAGGTCACGATGACAGGTTCTGCTTCCGATTGCCAGCCTGAACGCCCACGCCATTCGTAACGGGCGGCACAAACGCGGTTGCGGCCGGCCTCGGCCACAGCCAGCAGGGGATGGTCTAATGGCTGAAAGGCAGCGGCTACAATGTCAAGCGTGGGCACACCAATGAGCGGGGTCTGGTTGGCCAGGGCCAGTCCTTTGGCCACACCCAGCCCGACGCGCAGTCCGGTGTAAGAACCAGGACCAAGCGAGACGGCAATAGCGTCCAGGTCGGCCGGTGTTATCTCGGCCCGCTGCAGCAGCGTGGCAATAGCCGGGGCCAATTCAATTGTTTGGGTATTACGGCCGTACCACCCTTGCTCACTTAAAACGGCCGTGCCGTTGTATAGGGCCAGAGCAGTCCAGCGGGTGGCGGTATCAATGGCTAGGATCATAGGAAATTCCTGCAATGCCTGAAGTGTCGTAAGCAGCCATCTGCTTGTCTAAAATGTTCCGGGCATAAAACTGTGCGCCGCATAAAACTACGCGCCGCATAAAACT
>SLGK01000310.1 GCA_007123775.1 Anaerolineae bacterium
ACACCTGCCGGTGAAATAGTTCGGCAGTACGTTGGCTTGGATACGTCATGGGGTAATCCCTGGTCCCCTGTTGCACCTTACAGGATTTTATTCACTGATGGCTGGACACCATGTATTCTGGAGGTCACCGAAGACAAAAAAGAGTGCCTGGAAACAGTCAAGCAGTGGTTAATTAGTCAAGATGTCAGTCCCTTTCACTATATATGGTCACCTGATGGAAACAGAATAAGCTTTGTTTATAACAATGATGACACCTCAGACATATCCAAAACAGGAATGTGTTACATTGAACTGGTGACAAACAATATTGTATGCCCTGTTTCTGCTGATGATCTTTGGTTAGATAGGCAGTTATTTGCTCGTATTCAGTTTTGGTCACCAGATGGCAGATATTTGGCCCTATTTTTCGATAACCTCGGATTTTTGGATGTTATTGGCCCAATGAGAGTCGCTGTTATCGATCTTCACGAACAGAACTTCTGGCTCTTAGAAGGGGAATATTCATGGCCATTTAGCAACCCATGGCGGCCACGGTTTTGATGATGTCTAAGGTTTCGTTTAGTACGCCCAATTGGGCTGCTTGACCTGCTGAGGTGATTGACTTATCGTCTCAGCTTGACCAAAGCGTTCTCAATCAACTCTTTCTCAAAATAGCCACCGGTTTCGCTGCTGACAGTAGAGTTACACAGCGCTGCCGAATAGATAGTGCGTTTTACGTTTTACGCCAAACCCCTTGAAATCCCAAAGACCCAGATTGGTTTATGGATATTCCTCTTATGGAAGCGTCAGTACCAGCATATCATGTTGTTGGCGCTGACCGTCGCGGGTGGCCAGCGGCAATCGCTGCAAGTTGGTTAGTTCGTACATGCCGGTTGCTAACTGTACTGCGTCTGTATCTGACGGTAGCAGGCGGCAGGTTTCCACCACTTCACCCACGCCCCACGCCCACGATGGATAGCGGCCATTTTGCGGCGGGAAGTCTATCTGGTCAACTACTTCGCCCTCTGCATCCAGCAGATGGACAAAAACATGATAACTGTCCGCCATATTTTCCAGCGCCTGCCACGCAAAGCAAAGTTCCAGTCCGATTTCATTTCGTTGAATGCTGGGGTTTTGCATGGCAATCTGATCCCCCAGTTGATAATCCGCCACCAGTGAGGCTGCTTGCCCCTGCACCACCAGATAGCCGATAAAAGGCGTTGCCGATTGGTTATCAACCGCCAGCGGTTGTTCCGCCCGGATGTCGTAATAACCGGCAATTAACGGATGTATTTGTTGCGGCGTTGCATCATGTGGAATACGTAGGTAGTGCGTTTCGCGCCATACATCACCCGGACGCCAATTCGCCGCCAAGAGATTGCCCGTGCCGGGATAGGTGCTGCGGCGCACAATGGCCGTATCAACACTGTGGATGTAAGTCAGCAGGTCACGGTCCACTGACTTGAGCGCCTGCCATGTCAGCGTGACGGCAACCAAATCGCCCGGCTGACCTGTTAACAGCGTGGGCGATATATCCAACAACGCTATGCTATTCTCATAGATGTAAAGTGGCTCAAGATTCGTCTGTGCGGTCACGGTCTGCACCTGATATGCCGGGACGAAATAACGGGCGTAACTATAGACCAACACCCCCGCCATCAGCAGCGCAAACAGGATTGCGGCGGGCTGCTTTATGCGACGCGGCAGCCATTGGTCTAAACCAATGGCGATAAACACCGCCCAACCCACGAAGCCCGGTATCAAATAACGGCCTTGGTTGCCGCTTAATACTGTGCTGGATGAATAGATGAGAGCTACAACCCAGACGAGCGTAAACGTGCCGACGATAATTGCCAGCCGCCACATTGACCAATCTATACGGCCGTCTCTGATACCGCGCCGGATATGCTTTGCTGCCCACAGCAACAGTCCAGCCCCGCTTAACGCGCTGATGACGTTAAAGAAGAGATAAACTTCTTGCCCCATCGCCACCGCCCCGTGACCAAACCGCGCCCAGAATGACATATACCCATAGGGGGCGCGTTGCAGGCCAACATCCAGCGCGATTTCATTCTCGCGGATAATCTCTGTCGGCCACGTCTGGAACATCGCGCCCATGCCGGTAAACTCACCATATTGCAGATAGTTGCCCACATACCACCAGCCCGCCACCAGCGCCACTGTCACTAATGTGACTGGCGCATACCAAAACCATGTCCGGCGGTCTAGCAAGACGGCGGCTGCCATCGGCAAGGCCAGCATTCCGGCTAAAGACTTTGCCAACAGCGCGACGCCTAACGCCACGCCCAACAAAACCGCGTTACGGTAAGAGGGGCCATTGATAGCCTGCCGGATAGCCAGATTAAACGAGGCGGCAATCCCTAAGAACAGCAGGTTGTCGTTATTGACCACGCTGCTCATATATACAAATTGCGGCGTCAAGGCGACAACGGCCAGCCCCATTACATACAAATGGGGCTGATTGGGAAAAAGCAGCGTCAGGCTGTTGTAACTAATCAATACCGTCAGCAGGCCTAGCAGGATGGAATAGAGGCGTAAGGTAAGAAGCGCCCGTGCGAAACCGCTTTCCGCATCGGTGCTAAGGTGCAGATGCACGTTCTTATTGTCGCTGCCCGCCTGGGCGAATTCGTGCGCGTGATACGGGTTTAGCCGTTCGCTGAGGTCGTCAAACAGCGCATCGTCTGCTCCTTTCAGAATAGGCACGCCGAGGATGTAATACAACGGAGCTTGATGAAGTTGTCCGTAAGGATGCCCGGCTCGGTCTGGCAAGGTGCCTTGCTGCGCCACCAAACGGATGAAGCGATAATGTTCTACTTCGTTAGGCCCTTCTAGCAATGGCCCCCGACTAAACGCAAAAGCGACAGCAATAAATGTCAGTACCACACAGGCAATTATCCAGCGTTCATAGCGCATACTGGCGTATTCTCCACTGGTCAAATTTCAGATATGTCGGGCAATGATTCATACCGATCACGCCGCCGAAAAAGCCGATCTTGTGAAGTAGAACAACTTGATTTTGAACCATGTCTGAGATTTGTAGCTCGTAACTTGCTCTTCACACTTTGTACTCAGCCAGCATCTCCATAAAGCAGGCAATCTCATCCAGCGTATTGTAGCAGTGGAATGAAAGCCGAATGTACGGGTTGCCCGGCGGGTCCAGATGCTTGACCACAATGGCCTCTTGCGCCGCCAGGTGGGCTACCAGGGCATCGGTGGCCTCGTTGTCTACCGGGCTGCGGAAGGTGACGATGGGGCCGGGGGCCTGCCCATCCCGGTAAGGCGTTGCCAGCTCATACCCTTGCGCCGCAAGCTGCTCACAGGCTACCGCTGCCAGCTGGCGCGTGTGCTGGTCGATGTGGGCGACTCCCAACGTTTGCAACAACCCCACACTTTCGTGTAGACCAAATAATCCCACCAGATTGGGCGTGCCGCTGTTGAAACGCTGGGCGGCCGGCAGAGGGGTCAGGTCATAGTTGAGCCAGTGCAGAAAGTCCACAGTGGCGTTGGGACCAATGGCTCGCGGACGGAGCGATTCGGCCAGCTCGCGGCGCACGTACATGAAGCCGATACCGGGTGGGCCGAGAATCGACTTTTGGCCGCCGCTCACTAACACGTCGATGTGCATGGCCTGGACGTCAATGGGCATGTGGCCGATGGCTTGAATGGCATCGACTACAAAGAGGATCTCCCGTTCGTGGCAAAAACGGCCGATTTCCATTAAATCGGTCCGGTGTCCGCTAAAGAACTGGATGGCGCTGGCCGCTACCAGCCGGGTATCTTCGTCCACTTTCTTTTGCAGCGCAGCCAGAGTCAGACCACCGTCAACGGCCGTTACCTGCCGTACCTCCAACCCATCCGGGCCGTTCAAACTGAGCCAGGGGTAGGCGTTCGAGGGGAACTCTATTTCGCAAAAGGCGATGTTGTCGTCGGGCTGCCAGTCGATAGCCTGAGCCAGCGCGTTGATACCGGCCGAGGTGGTGGTTACAGGCACAATCTCGGCCGGGTCGGCGGCGTTGATGAGGGCGGCCAGGGCCGCTTGCAGCGACTCGGTCATGGGCATCCCTTCCGTTTGCCAGAAGCGGCTGGGGTTGCGGGCCAGTTGATCGACCGCCCAACCCATCTTGCGCCGCGTCCGCTCCGGCAGGGGCGAGATGCTGGCGTGGTTAAAGTAAATCTGGTTCTTACTATGGGGAAATTCTTCCTGGCGTAAAGCGTTGATGTCGTACATACGGTATAATGATAGCCTATGGATTTGACGCCGCAACTATTGTTAGCCGCTTACTGTCAGGGCATCTTTCCGATGGCCCATGAGGATGGTGAGATTTACTGGTACGATCCCCAGCCTCGTGCCATTATCCCGCTGAATGGGTTTCATATGCCTCGTTCTTTGGCCCGCACGGTGAAGAAACGGCCGTTTACCATCCGTGCCAATCATGATTTTGAAGGGGTGATACGCGCCTGTGCCGACCCTGGTCGCGGCTTAACCTGGATCAGCGAGCAGATTGTAACTGCCTATATAGAGCTGCACCGGTTGGGATTTGCCCATAGTGTAGAGGCCTGGCAAAACGGCCGTTTGGTGGGCGGTTTGTACGGGGTGGCTGTCGGCGGCCTGTTTGCCGGTGAGAGCATGTTCCACCACGAGCGCGACGCCAGTAAAGTGGCCCTGGTCCATCTGGTGCGAACGCTGCGACGAGGCGGTTTTCGCCTGCTCGACATCCAGTTTATGACCGATCACCTGGCCCAGTTCGGCGCCATCGAAATCCCCCGCGCCTTGTACAAATCTCGCCTGCGCCACGCCCTGCAAGTCGAGGCCCGGTTTGAGGAAGCGGGGTAGCGAAGTGGCAGGGTGGCGGAGTGGCGAAGATTCACCCGCAACCCGCTACGCACTACGCACTACGCACTACGCACTACGCACTACAAAATACACACAAAAAAGGAGTTCACCCCATGCACAACCCAACACCCATCCACATCGACGTCTGGTCTGACTATGTTTGACCATTTTGCTATTTTGTCGCTTCCAGTTTGGAGGCGCTCCGGAAATCACATGGCGTTACCGTTCGCTGGCGTTCGTTTGAGCTGCGGCCGGCCGGAACCAGTATCCCCCCTGAGTATAAAGCCCGTATTGAGGCGATGCGCCCCCAACTGTACGAGATGGCGCGGGCGCAGTATGGCCTGGAGCTAAACAGCGGGCCAATGGGCATCGACAGCCGTCCGGCGCTGATTGGGGCCAAATGTGCCGAGGCGCAGGGGGTGGGCGCGGCTTATCATGAGGCGGTTTTTGCCGCTTACTGGCTGCACGCGCAGTCAATTGAGGAAACGGCCGTTTTAGCCGACATTGCTGAATCAGTTGGTCTGGAACGGGAGGCGTTTTTGGCGGCTTTGGTAGATGAGAAGTGGGAAACGGCCGTTGCAGCCGACATCCAGCAAGCAATGGCCTACGGATTGAGCGGCGTCCCCGCCCTCGTATTTGCCAACAAGTATCTGGTGACCGGTGCCCAACCTTACCAAACCCTGGTCGAGGTGACTGAAAAAGTGGCGGAGTAGCGGAGTGGCGAAGTGGCGGGGTGGCGAAGTAGCACAGATTCACGTGCAACCCGCAACCTGCTACCCGCAACCCGCTACGCAATACGCAATACGCACTACGTCTACACACGAGGAGAAAACCAACATGACCCAACAACAACCTCAACTAGACCCTGACGAGGTTCGATTCTTTAGCGGGCGCTCTAATCGCCCTCTGGCCCAGGGTATTGCCAACTTTCTAGGTATACCGCTGGCCAAGACCAACTTCGGCAAATACACCAACGACACGCTCCACGTTCAGCTTGGGGCCAGCGTGCGTGGTCGGGCCGTCTATATTGTGCAATCGCTGGTACCGCCGGTCAGCGACCATTTGCTAGAGTTGCTGATGATGCTGGACATTGCTAAAGGGGCGGCAGCGCGTCAGGTCCATGCCATCATCCCCTACTTTTCCTACGCACGCTCCGACAAGAAAGATGCACCCCGTATTTCCATTACTGCCCGTCTGATAGCCGATTTACTCAAAGAGGCAGGTGCGACCCACGTTATGACCATGACCCTCCATTCGCCCCAGGTACACGGCTTTTTCAGCGTGCCCACTGACCCCCTGACAGCACGGGGGCTGCTGGCCCAATATTTCTATGAGCAGCAAATCGCCGATGAGACGACGATCATGGTGGCCCCTGATGCGGGCGCGGCCAAAACGGCCGGCCGTCTGGCCGATCAATTGGGTTTACCGGTCGCCACGGCGCTTAAGACGCGCGTTTCTGACACCACAGTACGCATTAGCAACCAAATCAAGCGGCAGGTGGATGGCTATCGCCGGGCCATTGTCCATGATGATGAGATCGCCACCGGTGGTACCATGGCCGAACTGTGCCGCATGATTGTGTCGGCCGGTATCGAAGAAATCTACATCGCCTGTACCCACGGCCTCTTTTTGGGCAAGGCACCTGAGCGTCTGGCGGCGGTAGCGGAGATCAAAGAGATTGTGACGACCGATACAGTGCCGCTGCCCCCGGAACGGCGGCTGCCAAATATGACCATTCTTTCCACCGCGCCCGTGTTTGGCGGGGCCATCCTGCAGAACGCTACGCGCCGTTCCATAGGTGATCTATTCACCTTTTGGGAAGGAGAAGAGGAGGAGTAGCTAGAGCGAGAGCTAAAGCCAGAGGAAAAACAGTCACTCTAGCTCTTGCTCTAGCTCTCGCTTCGATAGAAGGAGATTTTTATGATAAAAGCCGTCATCTTTGACGTGGGCGGGGTGCTGCTGCGGACCGAAGACCGCAGCTACCGCCGCCATTGGGAAGAAAAGCTAGGGCTGGCTGACTGGGCCGCCGATGAGATTGTGTTTAACAGTGAGAGCGGCACACAGGCCCAAACCGGTCTGATTACCGAGGAAGCCCATTGGCAGTGGGTAGGTGAGCATTTGAACCTGTCGCCCTCCGATCTGGACCAGTTTCGGCGTGACTTTTGGGCAGGCGACCGGCTGGATGAGGCGTTGGTGGTTTACATCGGCCGTTTACGCACCCGCTACCAGACCGCCATTATTAGCAACGCCATGGACGAAATGCGCCACGTTTTGACCGAAACCTACTCCATCGCCGACCGCTTTGATCTGGTGGTCATTTCGGCCGAAGAGAAGGTGATGAAGCCAGACCCGGCCATTTTCGAGCGGACGCTGGCCCGGCTGGGCCGCCAGCCGCAGGAAGCGGTTTTTATTGATGATTTTCTGCATAACGTCGAGGGAGCGCGTGGGGTGGGGATGACGGCCGTTCACTTTACGCCTGGCACCGACCTGCCCGCCGAACTAGAGAAATTGGGTATCACGTAGGGGCAGACCCACGTGTCTGCCCTATGTGCATAAGCAACTCAAATCAACAGCCGCACTTGCAATTCAACGGGCGCACACGTGGGTGGGGCGCACGCAGGCGACTGGAATACGGCCGTATCCGGGCCAACGTGGGGCGCACACGTGGGTGCGCCCCTACTGTTCGACCAGTTTGATTTCAAAGAGGCGGGGGTATAGCTTGCCAGTGACGAAAATACGGCCGTTTTCCGCATCATACGCCACCCCATTTAACACATCCACGGGGCCGGTGAGGGGCACGCCATCCAGAATGCCGCTCAGGTCAATCCAGCCCGTCACATAACCAGTCGTTGGCGCGATGCGCACAATCTGGTCAGTCATCCAGACATTGGCGTAAACTTCCCCTTCGATGTAGGCCAGTTCATTCAGCCTGACCACTGGCTGGCCGCGCTCATCCAGTACCGTTACCCGGCCGCTTTCGGTCAACGTTTCCGGGTCCAGAAAGATGAGGTCCGCGCTGCCGTCGGTCATGATGAGCCGCTGCCCGTCGTGGGTCAGTCCCCAGCCTTCGCCAGGGTAGGTGAACGTATCCAGCAGTTCAAAGCTATCTTTGTCGTAAATAAAGCCGGTATTCTCGCGCCAGGTCAGTTGAATGATGCGATCTTCCCAAATGGTAATGCCCTCGCCAAAATATTGATCGGGCAGGGTATGGCTTTGCACCACTTCGCCTGTTTCTAAGTTGACACGACGCAGGGAGGAACGGCCGTATAGCCCCGTGCTTTCGTATAGCCAGCCGCTTTCGTATACCAACCCTTGCGTAAACGCTTCCGGATCATGGGGGAACTGGTTGACTATTTCGTAGGTGTAGTAGGTAACGGGCCGTTCGGCCGCCGCCGGGGTAGGGGTTTGGGGCGGGGCAATGGTGATGACGAGTGGCGTAGGAACGGCCGTTGGTGCCGCCGGCGCGACCAGGCTCTGCCGACAGCTAATGAGAGCAAATCCCAGTAAGAGCAGCAGGTACAAATTGAATTGTGGCCGGGTAGATGTCATCGTTTTTGTGTAATATGCGCGGTAGGTACTAACAGTGCCAATATCGACAATTTTTTGTTGATAATAATTAATTCGTGAATTTGTGAATTGTTGAATTGTTAATGAGATGACTGACGACGCGCATTAACAATTCAGCAATTCAGCAGTTCAACA
>SLGK01000272.1 GCA_007123775.1 Anaerolineae bacterium
AGATATTCATCAATATTACTAAACAACTCCTCCATATCGGCCGGCTGCATGTCACCCATGTGGGCAATACGGAAAGTGGTCGCTTTGAGACGGCTGCCGTAACCACCGGAGATGATCATGCCCCGCTCGCGCAGGAATTTGTTGAGGGCGGGTACGTCGATACCCTTCTTGTTGTCGATGCAAGTTACGGTGGGGGACTCGTAGCCCGTTTCGGCAAAGATAGTCAGCCCCCGGCTTTTGGCCCAGGCAATGGTCATATCACGCATTTGCAGGTGGCGGGCAAAACGCTGTTCCATTCCTTCTGCCAGCATATCGTCCAACTGCCGGTCGAGCGCCCAGAGCAGGGAAATGGCCGGGGTAGCCGGGGTTTGGTTTCTTTGCAGGTAGCGGTCCAGGGTAATGAAGTCGAAGTAGTAACCTCGGTTGGGTACCGTTTGGGCCTTTTCCATGGCCCGGTCAGAAACGGCGCAAAAGGCCAGGCCGGGGGGCAGGGCAAACGCTTTTTGGCTGGAGGTGAGGGCTACGTCCAGGTCCCAGCCATCAAAATCGAGCATAGACCCAGAAAGGCCGCTGACGGCATCAACCAGAATCATGATCTGGTCGCCGTTGGGGGCTTGGCGTACCGCTTCGGCAATTTCACGGATGGGGTTGATGACGCCGGTGCTGGTTTCATTGTGGGCGATGGTGATGGCGTCGAAGCCGCCATCGGCCAGCCGTTCGGCCACCATTTCCGGCTTGATGGCCCGGCCCCAGTCCACTTCCAGAACTTCGTTGGCCTTGCCGTTGAGTTCGGTCACTTCGCGCCAGCGGTCGCTAAAAGCGCCGTTGACGCAGTTGAGGGCCTTCTGGTTGATGGTGTTACGCACGGCCGCTTCCCACAACCCGGTGCCGGAGGAGGCGCTGATTAGAACGCGGGATTGGGTGTAGAAGACTTCTTTGAGTTTGGGGTGAATACGGCCGATTAGCTCGGCACATTCCGGCATCCGGTGGCCAAACATCCATTGGGCCTGGGCATCCAAAATTTCGGGCCGGACTTCAACCGGGCCGGGGATAAACAGCTTAATATGCTGTGCTGATCTTACTGTGGAATGCTTGTTGGAATTTCTGTTTGAGTGGCTCATCGGTAAATGTTATCGCTCCTGTTTTAATTAGTTGAATACTTTTTAGGGCCAGCGGCCGGTGCTGTCCGGATTGGCTCAACCGGGCCAGCGTGGCCGGGCCGGAGGCCAGGGCCAGCAGGGGAGCCAGGCTGGGGCTGTGAATAAAGGCGGGCGCTTCGGCCAGAACGCGCTCTCGTTTTTCGACACCGCCGTAGCCGACAAAGAGGTCTACGGCGCGACCGGCCAGCAAGTCGCTGTTGCCGTCGCCGATGAGGAGGGAACGGCCGTTTTTGCCACCCACCAACTGCTGCACAATCTCGGCCTTGCCATCGCTGACGGTCAAAGCGCCTTCATCGAATGTTAAATAGTGTTCATCACCTGCTTCGTACTGTGCCTGGCGCTGCCACCATTTGCCTGAGAGTTCATTATAGCGTACATCAACGGCGCGAATGTGGTCACGGGGCACGCCCAAATAGACGCCAAATTCTTCGACCGGTTCGGCCAGGCCGCCGCTGATGATATAAACCTGGTGGCCCAGCGCTTGCAGGGCGGTAATCAGGTCCTGGGCATCTTCAACGATGGTCTGTTTGTAACGGCGGCGAATGTCTCGAATCTGGGCACGAGTGGGGCGCACGGCCCGCAGCCGCTTGGCGTAAATCTCCTCCAGGTCGAGTTCGCCATCCATGGCTGCGCGGGTCAAAACTTCAACGCGCCATTTCTTGCCAACGCTTTCGGCCAGCACGTCGATGCCTTCGATGGTGGTTAAGGTAGAGTCGCAATCAAAAATGATGTGTTCGTAGTGTGGCCAGCGCATAGTTTTGTTTGGTAGTCCGGTAGTCGAGTAGTCAGGTAGTCAAGTAGTCAGGTAGTCAAGTAGTCAGTTTGTTGTGGGCCGTGGGGGAATGTTATCTTCTGTCTGCCTTATTCCCTCTGCCTTTGTGTACAATTGTAAGTGTAGCAAACTGTTGCCTAATTGAGAAGTGGGGTTTGTTAAAAGATTCACGACTGTTTTTTGGGGCAGTTTGGCCACTTACCCGCCACCCGCTACTCGCCACCTGCCACGCGCTCAAGTAATCTTTGGTGAATACGGCCGTTGCTGCCTAATACGCTCTGTGTTGCTTCCGCCCAATAGAGCGGGGTGGTGTCAAGATGACTGATCTGACCCCCTGCTTCCGCAATGAGCAGGCCGGCGGCGGCCGTATCCCAGGGTTGTAGGCTATAGTTCAGGTAAGCATCCAGACGACCCGCGGCGACCCAGGCCAGGGCCAGGGCGGCTGAGCCAAAGGCGCGTACCGTCTGCACCTGGTGGGCAAAACGGGATAGGCTATCCAGCACCGACTGGCGCATCTGCTTGTGGTGGCTCCAGTCGAGGCCAATAATTGCCTGGCTGAGTTCGGTAATAGGGCTGACCTGGAGGGAACGGCCGTTTAACCAGGCTCCCTCCCCCTGTACACTATAAAAACATTCCTGCCGCAGCGGATCGTAGATGACGCCCACCACTGGCCCCCGGACGGGAATGACCGCGGCCATCGACACGCAAAAGATAGGCAGTTGGCGGCTGTAATTGGTTGTGCCGTCTACCGGATCGATGACCCAGATGACCTCACCCTCTGTAGGCAGGTCGGCATTTTCCTCTTCGGGCAAAAAGCCGTGGCTGGGAAAGGCTTCCCGAATACGCCGGGTAATCAGCCGTTGGGTAGCCAGATCAGCATCTGTTACCAGGTCGCGGAAGCCTTTGCTGCTGGTTTGGCGGGGCTGGTCTAGTTTTTCACGAATGAGATCGCCGGCAGCAACGGCCGTTGCCCGCGCCACCGCCAACAACTGGTCCAGATCAAGATCAGGCATAAACTCTCCTTACAGATTGACCGAGGACGAAAGACGGAAGACGGAACGAATTCTCCGTCTTCGGTCCTCCATCTTCCGTCAAATAAAGAATAGCCTCAAAGGCTAAATAACCTCTGAGGCTAATCCCTTACTTATCTATTCTCAACACAGATGTCGCTATCAACACAATCGATCAGTGTATCCACCTTCATCCGCATCTCATCGTTCTTATGGCGCGGCTTCGGCTACGATGCGATTGGCTTCAGCTTCAGCATTGGCCAATACGGTCTCGATGTCGCCACCGGCTAGAATTTCTTCAAAAGCACCCGTCATCACGTCACGCACGTTGTCGTAACCGGCAACCGGAGCCTCGCGCTTGCTGAAGGGCAGCAGGTTGAAGGCTACTTCATAGGCTTCATTGTCAGCGAAGTACTCTTGTAAGCCATCGGCCACGCTGGCGCGTACCGGGAAGTAGTTGCTGGCGCGTGCCCAACCGGCCTGTACGTCAGGATTGGTATAGTAGCGGACAAACAGCCAGGCCGCTAACTGAGTTTGGGGGTCAGTAACGGGGATGCTGACGCTGGCCCCGTAGATGTTCATGACCGGTTCGGGGGTCGTGTGGGGAATAGCCGCCACAGACCACTCGAAACCACCAGTGGCACCATCATTGACGGCCGCACGGTAGAAGGGCAGACCGGAGGACGAACCCATGGTGAACAGGTTTTGGCCGTTACCAAAGTCGGTCTGGTCGCCAAAACGCTCGGCAATCCGGGCCGCACAACCGGCATCTAGCAGGTCACGCATCTGGCCCAGGCCGTCGCGTGCTTCAGGAGTGTTCAGGGTGAACTGGTTGTTTTCGTAGTCGAAAATGTCACCACCACGAGCAAAGACGAGGGCGGCGTAGTTGGAGGCGTCGGTGCGAACCTGGTAGCCAACGCTGATGCTGGGATCGGGATTCTTGCTAAACGGATTCTCGGCAGCCGCACAGACAGCCTCAGAGAATTGCTCCGGCGTTTGGGGCGGACCATCAAAGCTGATGTGACCAGCTTCACGCAGTTCGGCCAACCATTCGGCGTTGTAGTAGAGCATTTCCATAGAGCGGTTGGGCGGGAAGCCATAGGGCTTGTTGCCAAACTGGGGCAAGCGGTCGCCGTCGATAAACGCCTGGAAGAAGTCATCCAGTTCGGCTTCGCTCAAGCCGTATTCAGGATGGTTGATATAGGGGTCCAGGTCTACCAGACCATCAGCCACCATGTAAGCAGCCGCTTGGTTTTGATAAGCTACGGTCAAACCAGGCACTTCACCTGTGGTCAGGCCGGCAATCATCTTGTTGTAGATGTCGTTATAGCCGCCTTCGTTACGGGCTTCCACGAAAATGCCATATGGGTTGTTGGCGTTGAAGTCATCAACGATTTCCAGCAGCTCTTCTTCGCGAGCGCCAGTGTGTTGATGCCAGAAGATGACGTATGCACCGTCAAGCTCAATTTCGTCAATGTTGCCGTAGATGGGGTCTACCTCTTCGGTAGGCTCTTCAACTTCTTCAACTTCTTCAACTTCCTCGGCCGCTTCTTGAGCCTCAGCCAGAGCTTCGGCGGCCCGGGTGGCCGCTTCGTCGATCTGGGGGGCCATTTCGGTGGCGGCTTGTTCTATCTGTTGGGCAGCTTCTTCAACTACCTGTTCCAGGTCTTGCCCGCAAGCGGTCAGGGCCAACGGCACAACCAGAGCAAGTAGTAAGAACCATTTGTAAAGTGAGTGTTTCATTTTGTTTATTCTCCTCCAAGAATAGGTTTGTTTGTAATGGGCGGCTGCATTATTGTTGTTAGTCATTTAGACCGCCTTTTACTGACAATATCATATAGGACTAAATGTCCGAATAGTTAACGGTACGTATTATACTTCACTCAGGCCGTCTTGTTCAGGTGTTTGCCAGAGGTTAACAAAAGACGGCCGTTTTCATACCACACACACCACCTCCTTAACTAAGGATTCTAGCAGAGTGCAGAAGTCTGCCAGACTTTTGTACTCGCTGTTTTGGCTACCCTTTCAAACCACTGGTAGATAACCCTTCAACAAAGTAACGCTGCGTAAAAGCGTACAAAATCAGAACCGGCAAGGCCGTTATCATGGCTCCGGCCATACGCAAATGGGCGAAGTTACCTTCATCGTCCAGGAAGGATTGCAACCCATACGAAATTGGCCGCCACGAGTCACCCGTTGTAACCAGGATAGGCCAGGCCAGCGCATTCCACGCGCCCAGAAAAGCGAAAAGGATAACAACCAGGATGATCGACTTAGATAGCGGTACCACCACTTGAATCAAAAAGCGCAGATGGCCGGCTCCATCCATACGAGCCGCATCCCATAGATCCATAGGAATGGTAGCAAACTGCTGCCGCATCAAGAAAATGGCAAACGGGGTGGCCATAAATGGAATCGTTAGTGCTGGCCAATTGTTGTACCAACAGTTACGCTTGTCACCGCAGATACCCCAGCCGTCAGCCCCCATCATCTCGCCCAATTCCGTAATAATCAAGAAGTTTGGTAAGTTTTGCACCATTTCCGGCACCATCAAGGTAGCGATCATTACCGCAAACAGTAGATTCTTGCCGGGAAATTCCATACGAGCAAAGGCATAGGCAGCTAACGGAGAAAAGATCATTAACCCGGTCAAGGTAATGGTAACAATGCGTATTGTGTTCCAGATGTAAGTGCCGAGGTTGGCCGAATGCCAGGCAGCACAATAGTTGGTGATAAAAGGCAGCCGGAAATGCTCATTCCGCTCAATAGTCCGGCTGGGCGTGGCCCGAATGCCCTGCCCGGCCGCATCGGCACCCTCTGGCGTAATCGAAACCACGCTGCGCGTGCGCGTGACTATCTGACCACTGCTATCACGGTAGGTGTCCGTGGTAATAAGAATGCAGTTATCTACGTTGAAATTGCGCGGCGTAAAGGCACCACTATTTACCTCGCCCAACGTCATCAGCGATGAACTAATCATGACGTATAGGGGCAGCAAAGAGATAATCGAGTAGCCGATCAAGCCAATGTAAACCACAACCATCAGGAAATTGAACGGCCTTTTTTCTCTTTCCGGGGCCGGGTTTGGCAGCTTGGGTGCTGTAGCGCCCTCAGTATTCATGGGTAGCTTGGTTGGGGTAGGAACTCCGGTATTATCAGCCATAGAACACTCTCCGCTCGGCGATCTTATTTTGAACCAGGGTTAGAATCAGGATGATGATAAACAGGACAATGGCCATTGAAGTCGCGTAGCCGAACCTGGTACCCCTGAAAAACGTCTCAAAGAAGTAGACGCTGGCCGTGTCGGTTGTACCCAGGGCGGCCGCATCGCGTAAAACCCAGATGTGGGTAAAAGCTTTGAATGTGCCAATAACGGCCAGCACAGACAGCAGGTAGGTGATGGGTGACAGCAGTGGCAGCGTAATGTGGCGGAACATATGCCACTGCCCGGCTCCGTCTATGGCGGCCGCTTCGTATAATGTGTTAGGAATGTTACCCAAGCCGGCTAGAAAGATAACGGTGTTATAGCCGACAAACACCCAAATGTTGTAGAGAATGATGACCGTAAGGGCCAGGCTGGGGCCAAAAGTCCAATCGGCAGCAAATTCCAGGCCAAACATCTGGCCATAGACATTGAACGCGCTGGTTGGTTCCTTGAGCCAGGTGAGGCGGCTGGTGGTGCCCGCTGTAATGAAGTTGATAAACTGGTTAGCCAGACTGCGCTCACGCAGGCTAAACAGCACCTCAAAAATACCGGCCGTCGCCACCGCTGGGGCGATGTAGGGAATAAAAAAGACAATGCGAAAGAACGCCTTACCTTTGATGTCTTGAAAAAGTAGATAGGCCAATACCAGGGCAATGGAAAGCTGAATAGGGACAGTGCCTAGTGAGTAAAAGATGGTGACTTGTAATGACCGATAGAAGTTGGGGTCGCCGTCTCGGCTGATGATAGGCCAGAAAGTACTGAAGAAGAGACCGGCCCCAATAAAGGCGGACGCTGTCAGCAGTCCCATAATGGTGCGCCAGCGTCCGTGTTGCTTCATCGTCCATTGCCAGATGAGGAATGAGGCGACCAGGATGATTAGCCCCAATGTCATCAAACCAATACGAAGCAAGGAGAGGCGGAAGTCTGTAACTGTGACGCCTTCGAGCCGCAAAAACTCTTGATATGTGTAGACGGCCAGCACCAGCCCAAACGATAGGGCAATCAGGAAGTTAGTGGCTGACCCTGCAAAACTGGGCAGAATAGCGTAGGGTGATTTGGCGGCTGCGTCGTGTTGCCAGCGGTTAAGGTAAAAGGAGAGACCGCCACCAATGGCAATCAGGAGCAGTCCGACCGGAATGCTGCCTAAGATTTGGGCATAGCCTAGTTCGATAGCGCGTTCTTGGGTGAAAAAGGTTATCAGGCGTAGCAAAACCAGGGTTAGCCCACTGGCCAGGAATGCGCCGGGAACCAGGGCCATGAGCGGAAAACGGGCGGGAATATCTTTCTCGGCGGCGGTACGGAGCATACCACGCAAGGTGGTGATGCTGTATATAATCAGGCCCAGGCAGAATAGAGCCAGGGCTACGTAAGCCACATCACCCATGGCGTTAACAAAGTTGGCCAGGCCCAGGTATTCCCCCTGGCGTATGCGCCACTGAAACAGGCTGACGTAGCCAGCATAAAAGATAGGGAAGATACCGAAGACGAAGATGATGAGAAGGCCGGGGGCCAGGAACAGGTAGGCCGTGATGTTTTCAACCAGTTTGCGCCCGCGTCGAGTTTCAAGAAAGCCGACATCGGGATGTGTTAATGTCTGGGGGGCTGCAGCCGAGGTTTGGGTCTGAGTAGCCATATACCTCTCCTAAGGGAAACTATGAATGGCGGACAACAAGAGGTGATTTTTCATATGCCCTAGCATAATTTGGGATTATATCACGCCCACTTTGGGCTGCAATATGGGCTAGAGTGTATTCGGCTTATACCGGTTAAAGGGGTGCTAAGAGTTTGTAAAGGTTTGGTTAACGCTCTCGTGTAGGATTTCAGATGAGCGTTTTTACCAGACTTTCCACGGGGGGTTGTCTTGCCAGATTTTTTCCAGGAGCAGGGTCTCTTTCATGGTGTTCATGGATTGCCAGAAGCCGTCGTGCCGGTAGACCATCAGTTGTTGCTGTTGGGCCAGTGTGGCTAAAACGTCAGTTTCCAGGTTAACATTGGCACCGGCCATGAGATCGAGAACGCTGCGCTCAAAGAGCATGAAGCCGCCGTTGATCCAGTAGGGGAGCAACGGCCGTTCCACAAAGCCCGACACTAAACCCGACTCATCCGCTTCGACCACGCCATAGGGCAGAGTGACTTGCACGGCCGTTATCGTGGCCAGCTTGCCGTGTGCGGTATGAAACTTTACCAGTTGGGTCAGGTCAACGTCACTGACGTCATCGCCGTAGGAGACGAAAAAGCGGTCGCCGTCCAGGTAGTGAGCCACGCGGGCGA
>SLGK01000198.1 GCA_007123775.1 Anaerolineae bacterium
CCGGAAAATAGCCGAAATCGATAATTATTCAAAACCGCAAAAACAGGTGCGGAATGTGGGTTACTACATCAATACAAGGGGTTTGCGCGAGGAGGCAGAGAAGCTAAAGTGAAAACTACGTTTTGTTAACTTGACTCTCATCAAGTGACCTCTCGTTGCCAGGTTGTTAAACACACCCCAAGCCGTGAGGCAATGGATAAGATTTCAAGCAAATTTATGGCTTGATTTTCGTATCAAACCAATGCCTACCTCTGGAAAACAATTATGCACACCCCTCAGTTAAGTGGCCGTTGTCTGTTCCACTCCTAGCCAAAAGTATATTAGTTAACTCTATTCGACAAGCGGTAGGCGACGAACGGCGACCAATGTGCTGCCAGCATATCCACGCAGCATCAGCTCGTAAACTCCTGTCGGAGGCACCGGAGGCAAGGGGATTTGGAGCGTCGTGATGCCATCGCTGACGTCCAGCGATTGCCACGGCCGTTCATCCAGATAAACATCCAGCCGGGAGAGGTTGGCCGTGTTTAGCTCGACTACAAAGACGCCGGCCGGTGCCGGCTGGACCATCGCAGCCAGGGTATACGCTGGCCGGCCAGCCAGCAGTTGCGCCGCCGCCTGGATTAAATCTTCGTTGCCGTGCAGCAAATCATTCTTTGTCATCTGGTGCCAATGATCGGGCCTGACGCCTAAATCTTCCAGGGGAACGCCGGCCCGGCTACCCACGCGCAGCATCCCGCGCACGGCCACACGCAACCCGGCACCCCGAGGCAACGGCTGGAAAGGCCCGGTATTCTCGCCCGTCTCCGGGTCTATGGTCAACCACTGCAGCAGGTGATGGGTCCAGACGTTAGCACCGCCGGCACCCGTGTTCTCGTGTATTCCTAAAATCGGCCCGATTTCATGATCCTGAAAACCAGCGGCAAGAATGTCGGTGGCACTGTAGCACAACGCATCGGTGATGAGTACCACCGGACCATAATAGCGTTGGCCGATGGCGTTGCAGGCCGCTTCGGGCGTAATAGGGAAGCTACGCGAATAAGCGGCACCGGTTTCTACGGCCTGGGCAATGGAATCCTGCCACGCTCGTAAATCAAAGCCTGTTAGGATGGTAGAAGGCGCATGACGACGACAAATATCCAGAATCAATGGGCTGTTGATAAACTGCGCCCGTTCCGGCTCAATACGTCGCGGCGTCAGTAGCTGCAGAAGTTGTTCGGCAGCGTAAATCAAGCCGCCACCATTGCCGCGCACGTCAATGATAAGACCGTGCTGCGGCAGGCGCTCTGCCAGGCGGGCGAACTCAAGCACAAAAGCATCGGCGTCGGGGACGTTAAAGGAGAAGATGCGCACATGGCCAAAAACGCCGTGCGGCGTTTCTACCTGGCGCGCCCGAAATATAGTAGGCATGGTAGTGGCCAAACCCAGTGGTGGGGCAGCGCGTTCGGCACGGGTAGTGGCAATGCGCTTCTCAGCAGCGACCGCCTGAGGTGCCAGTAAGATTTTCTTGACTTGATGAATGGCGTCCGTTTGTAGATCAAAACCAAGAACGGCCGCTTCCAACGCACGAGCATCGGGATTCACATTACCCAGACCGGGTTCCGGTGAAAACAGCAACCACGGCTGCGTAATCTCCTCAATATCGCCATCGGCCGTGCGGTAACGCAGCGTTACCCAATCCTCGTCTGGCGGACGTATGCGCACCAACGGCCGTATCGTCAGCGCGTCTAAACCACGGGCGCGCCGGGCGTCTATATTACTGCCTGCCTGCCGTTCAGCGTTGATGGCCACCGCCTGGCTTATCGGAATGCCGTTCCAATACAGCACCTCTACACCTTCCTGAAACGATGGCGGACCTACATCACCGACCACTTTTGACACTAGGTATTTGGGTTCACCGTCTTCGTAATACTCTTCAACCATGAACGGTAAAAAGGCGCTCTTTTCACGGTACGGCGTGGGCAAGAGATAATTGGTGTGCAAATCACGCGTGGAGGTAAAGATCGTAGTCATCTCATGATGGAAAGCGATTTCCGGCGGCAGTTGGTCCACCGGCGTCTTTTCCAGGCGATATTTGAGTAACCGCAGACGCTGCACCGGGTCTACAGCGTGCATGGCACGCTTCAGCGGCAAATGGACGTAAAGCTGCTCCAACAGTAACAACGCCTGCTCCACCAGCAGCAGTCGCTCGGCGCGGGTCAGTCGTCCGGAGGTTTTGCGGAAGGTGGCCAGTTCCACTGTGGCGGCAAAGTGAGGCTGTACCACCGGGTGCAACCGGGTGATAAATTCGGCGCTTTGCGGCAGGACCGGTCGAGCGCCATAAGTAGGCGGCAGTTCAGCGCGGATGTAATCGGGTAAGTTGGGCTGGCGCGCCAGGCGGGCAAAATATAGGCTGTCATCTACCACCGTGAGGGGGTCCAATGCAATCGGCTCTAGCAGTTCGGAGAGCAGGGTAGTGGCGACTACCGGCTCCAGTAAACCGGTTAATTCGCCCGTTTCGGCCAGGGGCAGATGCGGACGCTGGGAAAAGCCGGGCGGCTCGTGATGGTCCAGTTCCAGGAACCAGACCGGTCCGCCGGTCGCATCGGCCGCGGCTGTTACCAGCGACAGTGCTGCGACCGGGTCTTCTAATACCCGCGCCAGTTCCGGTAGTCGCTGTAAGCCGTCGCGCAGGCGATCTTGTGCAGCCTGTAAAGTGAGTGCGCCAACTGTAGGATCGGCCGTTTCCTGGGCCAGGTTTAGCAACCGCCGGGATGCGCCGACCTGCCATGCTTCTGTACCGGAGCCAAATGGATGCATCAGTCGCGGCTGACCGTAACGGGGTATGCCGTTGATGACCACCAGCGTGATGCTCGTTTCGCGGCCGGCAAGCAGGCGGGCATATGGGTCTCCCTGACGGCCGTTAACTACCATCAGGTCGGCTCGCTTGCCGGGTTCGATGCTGCCTAAAGCCCGCTCCCATTTCAGGATGCGGGCGGCGTTGCTGGTGGCCATAGTAACCAGTTCCCGGTCGCTGAAGACCCCACCCAAGGTCTCACTTACCAGGCGTGCCGCCTTTAATTCGCCCAACAGATTTTTGCTGCCGCTAGGCGACCAATCAGAACCAATACCCATCAGCACACCGCTCTCTTTGGCAGCCCTAATATCGGCCGTATCCCCATAGAGCAGCAGGTTACTCATGGGCGACCAGATGATAGCCGCGCCATGAGCCTGCATAACGTCAAAATCCTGGCGCTGTAGGGCGGCAGCGTGAATACCGGCCAACGCCGGGGTGATAGCCCACGCTCCGCTATCCAGACGGAGGGCTTTAAAGTGTTGCCGCGCCCGTTCGTCAACTCCCTCGCTTAAATGCAGTAATAAGCAGGAACTGTTTTGCAAACGAGCCAGAAAGCGTTCGGCGTCGCGGGCGTCTACGTCGGCAATGCGCGTGTTGGCGTTGGGTAAATCCGGATCCCTGGTCGCTTCCACGTTGCGCACGGCGCCCCGATAAAAGCGGTGTATACCGGTGTTGCTGTATAGGGCAATACCTTGAGATGTGGTCACGCCGGAGAGCAAACATTTGCACTCGACATAGCGCACAATGGCTTCCGGATAGCCGGGAGTCCGTCCCAATACGCCCATAGGACCGCTGATGAGTTTGCGATAATCAGGATGGCGTCCCCATTGAGAGCGATTGCTATACTGCCGCGGCACTTCCCACATGGGCAAGGCGTTGTAGCTCAGGTGATTGTGTAGTTCGATCAGACCGGGAAAAATAGTGCCGCCGGTGCGAATGAGGGGCGCATCGGCAAAGGCGGGTGGCGGCGGTGCCCCGGTAGGCTGCACGGCTACAATCTGACCGGCGTCGATGTAAATTACGCCCTGCTCTAGGACGCGAAAGGCGTCATCCATGGTGACAACTTTGCCTTCTAACGCATATTGTGGTCCTTCCAGGGGATCAATGGGCATGGTTTACCTCCCGGTTATGGTGCCCGGCTAACGGCCGTTTCTTCCTGTGGCGATAGAGGCACCGGCGCTAACTGGGATGCCCATCGAGGCATCGTTAGCTTGTAATAATCAAAGGAGTCAATTGCTGATTGCGACATAATGGCTCTCTGAGCGCGGTCGCCGGATGTCCCTTGCCAGCACAGCGTGCCGTAAGGTAAGTCAAAAGAGGGAATTTGCCCACGCTCGCCGTTGTAAGTGTAGGAAGGATGCTCAACCTCAGGCTGGTAATCGAGGTGCCCAATAACGGCTAACTGCGTCTGCCAGTCAGCCAGCACGCCGGCTTCTGACCACGCCTTCAACGGCACGATGGGCAAGGAATCCAGGTTTAGTTGTGTCGCCAGGTTGCGGGCGTGCGGCCCTAGCGCCAGTAGCAGTTGGGGTGCTTCTCGTCGTGCCCGAATGCGATCCACAATGGCCTGATACACCGCCTGCGTTTGCGGATGGTTAATGGCCGTAGCCACTACTACCTTGTCTTCACCCAGAGTATCCACTGGCAGGACACGAATCACCGCGTAACAGGTGTAAATACCCATCGCTGCCAGGTACGCTTGCAGCCGTTGCCCGCATTCGCCCGTTAACGCCCGGCCGGTGAACAAGTCGTCGTGCGATTGTTGATCGGCCAGAATGAGGATGCGTGCCTGTTCCGGTCGGCCACGATAAATGGGGCCGTAGCCAACAGAGGCGTGGGCACGCAGCCCCAGCGCCTCAAAGTCAGGCCACGACAGGCCGGCGCTGCCGCCCATAAACAGACGCGCCATGCCTGGGCTAGGACCCCGGTCATACTCGCGGTAAGCGACTCGGGGCGGCTCATACGGCAAATCGCCAGGCTGTGCGGCGTAACCCTCCGGGCTGCCGTCGGCGCTGCCAGGATAACGCAGGCTAACGCCCCGATTGTTGTAAACGCCACCGGCCGAAAAGAGCTGAATGGAACGCTGCCCGTCGCGCCGGTTGCTGGTGGTGGTACCGTAACCCAATCGCCACGGCACGCCATAGGCAAAATCACGAAAGGGGATGGGTGCGCTGCGGTAGCGATATGGTTGATCCCACTGTCGCCCGCCGTCCGGGTCCGGCGGCAACCAATTGGGATCGTCAATGGCCCACTGTTTAATCCTGTCTATTGCTCGCCTGAAATCGGCGACGATAGCTGCCACCGAACCACCCTGACCGGCACCACCGGGATGCATGAGGCCAACAATGCGCGTGTTAGGACCAAGGACGTCGGCCGTGCATTGGCTGACATCGCTGCTACCGGCAGGGCAGCTCCCACCGCGCGAAGCGACCCAGGTGACGACGCTTTCTTTGGCAGCGTTGCCTACGGCCACCACCAGGTGCAGGTCGTTGCGTTCCAACACGTAGTTGAACAATTCGTGCCGGTGCTGCACGATAGGTGAGTCCAAGTGCTGCGCCAGCCAGCGCAGCGGCGCATCGTACTGGCCAAAGATGGGATAAACGAAGGTGTTGAGGAATAAATAGGATCGGGTGATGCCTAGGACGTTGAGAAAGTGCTGCATACGAGAGCCGGTGCCGCCGGTAAAGGCACGGTGGGCCAGCGATTCGTCCTGGGCACCTTCCTGGCCAATAATTAACACTTTGACGGCGTTGTCTTGTAGCCGGCCACGGTAAAACATGGGGCCGAAGTGCCAGCGGAACCGCTCTTCTCCTAAAACAACCTTGCTAAGCTGCCGGTAATTTGGCGTTTCTGAGAAAAAGCGGGGCCATTTACGGTTCTTAGGCGGTCCCGGATCGTACTCCCATGGGACACCACGATCTTTCCAGTATGGGTTCATGTGTATCCTCGTTTCAATTTGTTAGGGATGTGCGGCGCAAGTCACGTTGTTAGCAGACAGTATAGCATAGGTGGCTAGGAAAAGTAAACGGTTGCATGTCCGGTTTTGAATCAGCGGCAGGATGGGTAACTACCCCGCCAACTGTAATAAACCCCAAGCTGGGGTATTTGGCGCAACAGCCTTCACGCCCCTACCTCAACCTTGTAACAACGGGCTGTTAAAACGGCCGTTTCTCGCCCCAACTCATGCCCCGAACAGTTGGCTTGGTAGCTATCCGCGATGGGTGGGCACAATTCCCATTAAGACATTTTTATTGTAAAAATTACGGGCTATCATCCAAAGTTAGCACAGTCAAGCTGTTGGCCTGCACATAAGCCAGCTTGGCACCATTCGGAGACCAACGCAAAGAATGAATCGGGCCATCAAGCGGAGAAGTTATCAGGGCTAGAGGAACTGTACTGCTTTGCAAGGGTTGGGCCAACCAGGACAAACTATTGTTGGCTTTTTGCAGAACCAGCCCTTCCCCGTTGGGCTGCCAGGCCAAGTTATCAATGGGTTGTCCTACTGCCAATTGTCGCTCACTGCCTGTGTCGGCTTGATGCAGGTAAAGTGATGTCTGGGCCACCATAGCAATGATTGGCTGGGTGTCGTGCCAGCGCAATAAATTGACAGGCTGATCGGTCAATTGCTGCCGCTGCCCATTGGTGTCCAACAACCAAACACGGCCGTTTTTCCGCTCTCTATCATCCCATTCAACATAGGCTAAGAAACGGCCATCGGCCGACCAGCTAATAAGTCCTACGCGGTGGGCTATAGTTGTACTGGCAACAGCAGTAAAAGAACGCAGATCGACTAAATGGGCCATTTCTTGTGCATCCTTTAAAAAAATATGATTAGCAGATGGTGATGCGACCGTTTCTTCTATGATACGGCCTATGCCGACCAAATCTGCTACATCTTGATATTGCTTTGCCGCCGGTTCAATCAGGGGGATGAGGGGCCTAGGGGCAACTGCAAAAGCAAAAAGCAGCGCATGGGTATCATCAGGCAACCAAACTGCTTCTGAGTAAATGGCTTCACCTGGCCAAGTGCCACGACCGCTCAATGGCGTAAACCTGCTGTCATGCCAACCAGTTTCGGTTTCCACATTGGCATAATTAAAACAACAGGCAAATAGTTCCATCTCGTTGGCTGTCCAACCTGGTACATGAAAGCCGCTGGCTTCCCAACGGGGCAGCGTCACACTCCGGCCACTTTCCAGGTCAAGCCATTGATCGTTGGCTAATAGACGCTGCCCACTTGGGGCCAAATGCAGTGGGCCAGCACCCGGATAGCTTTCGAC
The DNA here is from genome assembly GCA_007123775.1 of Anaerolineae bacterium. Lineage (GTDB taxonomy): Bacteria > Chloroflexota > Anaerolineae > Promineifilales > Promineifilaceae > SLGK01. The sequence goes on from SLGK01000198.1 coordinate 7,114, forward strand.
TATAGTCCCCGATAGGTTGTAGAGGTATATTTCATCAACAACTTCAATCAATTGCTGCCGGGCCTCTGACCAAAGCGGCAAATCACAAACATCTGTTGGCGGGCTGCTAACCACCCAGGCAGACTGTCCGTTTAGACTTGCTACAACTGGCCAGGTAACTTGACCCATCTCGTGCCCCACAAACCCTTCTGGTTTTTCTACAATGGGGTAAAGAAGTAGATGATCTTCATTAAGCCAGCGGTAGGGACCATCCTGGCAATAGTTGCGGCCGCGAAAGCCAGCTTCCCAAAAAACCCGTTGTTGCCGATATTGTGATTCACCCGTCACTTCTTGGAATTGCAAGGCAGGTGGTTGGACTTCGCTGGTTGGCGTAACAGTAGGCACAACGGCCGTTTCAGCAGGAACAGGTGTGTCAATAGCAGTGGGGGACGGCGTGGCGGTAGGCACAACGGCCGTTTCGGTAGCCAATGTAGTGGCGCTTGGAGAGGGAGCGGTCGTTGGGGTCTGTTCAAGTTGATGAGGCTCAGCGTTCAGGCCACATCCAGATAACCCTAACAAAAGCACAAAAAGCAGTTGTCTATAAGCACAAAACCGTCTCACGCTGGTATTCCTGATTCTTCTTCTCTGGCAGCCCCCAATTTATCCTGGTCTCTACTATGGAGTACAGCCATTCGATGCCGTTGGTCAAACTCAACCGAAGATAACGACTGGCAGCCAACAGACCCATTCTGTCGTGCCGTGGCTAACAAACCAGCACCAGCCGCCCGAAAATCGCCGCTTAAAGTGCCTGTCAGTAACGCCAAACGACTACCAACAACTGCCCGCTTATCAATTACCTGCCAGCTTGCCCCTTTGTTGTTGACGTTAAAATAGACACGAATACGATTGCCAAAAAACAGCAGACTTACCAAAAATAGCAATAGACCCAACCCAACGGCCGTCAGTAGGGAAATAAGCAACATGATCAGAGTTTCCTCAAACTCACCGATGGCCGCAAAGACAATTGTCAAAATAACGGCCATCATCAGGCCAACACCTGCGGCTATCATAGTCAACTGTCTACGCACAAGCGGGTTGGTCCCCAAAGCCACATCCGCCTCCCACGACAATCCATTATCCAACTTATTGGCGGTAGACCTCCTGTCTGTGTTACTACTCATCTCCTTCATCTCTGATGTTTACTGGCCACAACTATCCCTGTGGCTGCGGGTAAAGGTCAATCATTTTAGCCACTTGCCGCTCCCAAGTGTACCCTTCATAAGCATACCGATTGGCATAAATGCCCTTAGTCTGCTTTGTATTA
>SLGK01000068.1 GCA_007123775.1 Anaerolineae bacterium
CGGCCGATATTGCCCGAGGTGGCCCATCCATCGGCACCCAGGAAATGGGAGAGCGGGTAGTGATGGCTTTGTCCGGTAATCGGTAAACCGTTAACCAATTACCGCTAACGGAGAACAGCATGGATTTGATAAAGCATTGGTCCAATCATGTGGGCACGCAGGCGGAGAAATTTTACAAGACGACGCTCTTTCGCGGCGATCAGTTGCTATTGGGGCTAAACTGCCTGGAACCGGGCCAGGTGCAGTCGCCTCACATCCACGACGATCAGGACAAATTTTACCTGGTGCTGGCAGGCAACGGCCGTTTCTGGCTGGGTGAGGAGCAAATTGAAGCGGGCGAAGGGGAGATTGTCTGGGCGGCGGCCGGCCTGCGCCACGGCGTCGAGAACCAGGGCGAGCAGACGCTCACGCTACTGGTGGGTATTGCCCCCGCGCCCTAACCGGGCGATCTTCAAACCGACAGACGGGACACAAGCTGATCGGTGAAGTTTGCCAGCCCTTGCCCGGTGCCGTTGGCCGGCAGTTTACCCACAAACTGCTCGTGCGGAATTGTTTGCATGGCCGACAGGCGATGCAGCCACAGTTCTGATGCGGGCAGCGCCGCCACCACACCTTGACGCGCCACCACCTGTTTCAGCAGCCGGTGTACACGGGGATCACGCAGCAGCATGGTGGCACATTCTTCACCATCGGGCAAGATAATCAGATGGGGCATTCGGGATAAATCGGCCGTTTCCAGCGACGCATCCGGTTTTACCCACAAGCCGTGCGAACTCTGCACCAATCCTTTCTGAACACCAATCAACTGCACGTCAAAACCGGCCCGGCGCAACTGGTCCAGCGTAAAAATAATCGAGGCGGCATCGAAACCGGCAGCTAACAAAATAAAAGCGTGTTTATTCATTGAGTTTATCACGATCATCCACCCAAAAAAAAGGAGATAGGCCACCTCCTCCCCCGGAGTGAATGGCCTACCTCCTCTAGGAGCCTACGGATGTCCAAAAGACACACGTAGACTTATTTCCCACCCCTCTGGCACATTGCACGAGACCAAGGCAACTGTCAATACCATACCATAGACAACGGCCGTTGTAATCTATTTTTTTGTGCGCTTTTGTGCGCTTGTCTTGGATCCCGTGCCGGTCTGTGCCCCAGACCTGACAGGTTGGCGAAACCTGTCAGGTCTGCCCCAATCAGATGGTGGCCCCCGCTGCTTCTGTTATAATAGGGTAACTACCAACGCTCTCTGGAGATTGGACCAATTTCACTCACCCAATTGCTGTATCCACCAGGATAAATTGGTCCAATCTGGCTTGGTAGTTACATAACAGGACCATAGTGTAAAGTCATCGAGAGGAACAATGAAAGAGAAGAAAGACGAATTGAGTCAAGCCCTGCACAGCGCCCTTAAATCCTGGTTTGCACCAGGCAAAAGCGACGGCGAAGAACCCCTGGACCAGTTGCAGCTGGTCAAGCAGCGGCAAATGCAGCCAGACGGACCGGATCAGAATAGTCATCGCCTTCATCTCAACGAGGTGCTGCTGGAAGCGCTGGACCAGTTGGGCGAGCAAAACAGCAGCGCCAGCCAACTGCTGCGCGATCGCTTCCTGGAAAACCAACTGCTAAAAGAGGTGGCCCAATCGCGCAACGTGGACCACCATACCATCAGCCGGCAGCAAAAAGCGGCACTGGCCGAATTGGCGGAGGTTGTCTACCAACAGGAGATGTCGCTGCGGCAAACACTTATGGCTGAGATGGAAACCCACCTGCCACCGCCCACCTACGCCGAGTTGTTTGGCGTTGAAGAGCCGCTGGCGCAGTTGGTCGAGCAGCTAACGGCCGTTGCCTGCCCTCATCTCATCACCGTCCTCGGTATTGGCGGTATCGGCAAGACCAGCCTGGCCGATGCGGCCGTGCGCCAGGTCATCCCCACCTTCCGCTTTGACCAGGTGATCTGGCTGCGGCTGGAATATCAGACGTTACACGGCCGTTCCCGTTCCCCGGCAGAAAGCTGGCAGCAAATAATCGACGGCATCGCTGCCCACATCTGGCCCGACAGCTACCGGGACGTGGGCCAAAAGCAGCGGGAGATTCAGGTGCGCCACCGGCTCAAGCAAGCGCCCTACCTGGTGGTGGTTGATAACCTGGAAGCAGAGGAAGATACCGCCTACGTGCTGGCTCACCTGAGCGATCTGGCCGACCCTAGCAAATTCCTGTTGACCACGCGCATTCAGCCTACGGGCGAAACGGCCGTTTTCACCCTCTCCCTCAGCGAACTAAGCCGGGCCGACGCCGCAGCGCTCATGCGCCACCATGCCGAACGCTCGTCCATTTCCCTGGCCGAAGCCACCGCCACCGATTTTGACGCCATCTATGAGCGCGTGGGCGGCAATCCCCTGGCACTCAAGCTGGTCATTGGCCAACTGCGCGACATCAGCCTGCCCCACATTTTAGACAACCTGGTCGCCCAGCGCGGAGAAGACGTAGCCAAAATGTATCAGCGCATCTACCGGCGGGCCTGGGAATTGCTCACGCCCACGGCCCAACAACTGTTACGGGCTATGCAGCTTGTTTCTGAAGAGGGCGTAACGGCCGAAGATCTGCAAACCATTTACCTGGGCGATACGATTGACGAAGCCGACTTCTGGCCGGCTATACAAAGTCTGCGCCAACGCTCCCTGCTCGAAGTACGTGGCTCTTTACGCCAGCGCAAATATGGCATCCACCGGCTAACCCGCACCTTTCTGGAAAACGACATTAACCCCTGAGTAACTGTGCCCATTCATCGGTTTGAGGCTAGACGCTTACCCATGAACGATTATTATATTGAACTCGTCCACAATGGCTTACGTGGCTGGCAGAAGATAGCCGACTCGCTCGACGACGAGGCGATTGCTGCCTTAGAAGAGCGGCGGCTGAATTTGTACCACTTTTTGGAAGAAGGACTGCGCCTGGAGGCCACCCAACAACCCACGGCCGCATTGATGGTGAAATTGGGTGAATTTATCGTAACGCGCGGCTATTGGGAAGAATGGCTGCCCCTGTTAGAGCAGGCCATCGCCGCCTGCAACGGCACCCCGGCCCTGCAAGCCCGGCTGCTTTACTGGCAAGGTTATTTGTTGGCCGAAAAACGCGGCTGTCATGAGGAAGCCGTAGCCATTTTGCAAACAGCCCGGCAATTGGCGCAAACGGTAGCTGACCAGCGACTGCTGGCCGAAACGCTCTTCTTTTCAGGCGAAATTCAGCATCAGATGCACCAGTATGACGCCGCCAGCCGTTATGCCCGTGAAGCCCTGGCCCTGTTCCGGCAGCAGCCGGCCAGCGGCAGTTGGGTAGCGGCCACACTCCACTGTCTGGGCTATATTGCCCGCCACCAGGGGGAGTGGGATACGGCCGTGCAATACCTGACCGAATCGGTGGCCCTGTGGCGACAAGACGCACGCACCGTCCGCTTAGCCCGTGCATTATTAGACCTGGCCATCACATACTATAGCAACCCAGATAACATAGAAAAAGCACATCTTTGCCTAGCCGAAGCCTACCAGCTTATTGCTGATTCTCCTCATGAATTAGATAAAGTTCGCGTTCTAACTGGACGTGGTATAGCTTATTATCGGCAAAAAGCCTGGCCCGAAGCCCTTGCCGCTTTTCACCAGGCGAACACACCCTACCTACAAAACTCTCCAGATATATTGATGCAGGCCCAATTAGCCAATAACCTGGGCAATGTTCTCTATGAACAGCAGCGCTGGGCCGTGGCCGAAGCCTATCTGCGCCAGGCGATTCCGCTGTGGCGGGCACAAAATAATGATTTGCATTTGGGCAACAGCCTGGGATCATTGGGTAAGGTACTGGCGGCGCAGGCCAACAAACAGGAAGCGGACGAATGTTTTGCCGAAGCCCTCACCTTACTGGCCCAATTTCCTCAAAATCAATGGGCCAACAAGCTGCTGGCCGAGTTTCGTGACTGCCGGCAGCGGCTTTGGTCAAATCATGAAGAGGAGTAACTAAACCATGACCCAACTCAACAAATACAGCCGCCGCATCACCCAGCCCAAAGCACAGGGCGCGTCCCAGGCGATGCTCTTCGGCACCGGCCTGACCCCGGCCGATATGGACAAAGCCCAGGTGGGCATCGCCAGCGTCTGGTACGAGGGCAACACCTGCAACATGCACCTGCTAGACCTGGCGGCCAAAGTCAAAGAAGGCGTGGTCGCCGCCGATCTGGTGGGGATGCGCTTTAACACCATTGGCGTTAGCGACGGCATGAGCATGGGCACTGAGGGTATGAGCTACTCCCTGCAATCCCGCGACCTGATCGCCGATTCGATTGAAACGGTGATGGCCGCCCAATGGTATGACGGCCTGATTGCCCTGCCGGGCTGCGACAAAAATATGCCCGGCTGCATTATGGCCATGGGGCGACTGAATCGGCCGTCGCTCATGATTTACGGCGGCACGATTCGGGCAGGCTGTACGGCCAAACATAACAAACTGGACATCGTTTCCGCCTTCCAGAGCTATGGCGAATTTATCGCCGGTAAAATCGACGACGCCGAGCGAGAAGAGATTGTGCGCCATAGCTGTCCCGGCCCGGGGGCCTGTGGCGGCATGTACACGGCCAACACCATGGCCAGTGCCATCGAAGCCCTGGGCATGAGCCTGCCCTACAGCGCGTCTATTCCGGCCGAATCAGAAGAGAAGCTGGCCGAATGCGTGCAGGCTGGGGCGGCTATGCGTCTGCTGTTAGAACACGACATCAAACCGGCCGACATCATGACGCGAGCGGCCTTTGAAAACGCAATGAGCGTGACGATTGCCCTGGGCGGTTCCACCAACGCGGTGCTACATTTGCTGGCGATGGCCCGCTCGGTGGGGCTGACGCTGACGCTGGACGATTTTCAGGCGGTCAGCGACCGGACGCCGCTGCTGGCCGATTTGAAGCCGAGCGGCCGTTTCGTCATGGAGGATTTGCACCAGGTGGGGGGCACGCCGGCTGTCATGAAACTGCTGTTGGACGCCGGGCTGCTGCATGGTGACTGCCTGACGGTGACAGGTCGTACCGTAGCCGAAAATCTGGCCGATCTGCCGGGGTTGGCGGAGGGACAGGAGATTATACGGCCGTTAACCACCCCCATCAAAACAACCGGCCACATCCAAATATTGCGCGGCAATCTGGCCCCGGAGGGAGCCGTCGCCAAAATCACGGGTAAGGAAGGGGAACGTTTCTCCGGCCCGGCGCGGGTCTTCGACTCGGAAGAGGCGATGCTGGCCGCGCTGGAGCAGCAGCAGATTCAGAAGGGAGACGTGGTGGTGATTCGCTATGAAGGTCCCCAAGGCGGGCCGGGGATGCCGGAGATGTTGACGCCGACCAGTGCCCTGGTAGGGGCTGGTCTAGGTAGTGATGTGGCTTTGCTCACAGACGGCCGTTTCTCCGGCGGTTCGCATGGCTTTATCGTAGGCCACATTACGCCCGAAGCGCAGGTGGGCGGTCCTGTTGCTCTGCTGCACGATGGGGATGTGGTGACAATTGACGCCGCCAGCAAAAAATTAGATGTGGCGGTCAGCGCTAAGGAACTAGCCCGCCGCCGCGCTGCCTGGACTGCCCCCCCCTACAAAGCAACGCGAGGCACGCTCTACAAGTACATCAAAAACGTCAAATCGGCCGCGGAGGGCTGTGTGACGGATGAGTAAAACGTGAAGCGTGAAACGTGATCGCTTTCGTCACGCATCACGCATCACGTTTTACGTCCTACCGATTACGGCCGTATTGCTCGTGGCTCGATACCCAATCTGACGACGAGATAGCGGCCGCCAGTGAAATCTCACCGGCCAGGACCGTGCCGGCTACGATTTCGGCAAACTTGTTTACTTTGCCACGGCCGTAACAGCCCAAAACCTCTAAACACTCCCGCTGGGTTGCCAGACCGGTACCACCGCCATAAGTGGCCACAATCAGCGAGGGAACCGTAATCGAAATATACAGATCCCCCTCAGGCGTCAATTCGGGGTAGATGATACCGGCTGATGATTCAGCCACATTGGCTACGTCCTGGCCGGTAGCAATGAAAACGGCCGTAATGGCATTGGCCGAGTGCAGACCGTTGTTATTGGCCCCGGAGAGGATCGTGCCCACGTTGGCCACGCCTGCATGATAAAAGAGGTCGGCCGGTTCAACGCGCATATTCTGTACCAACACGTTGCGCTTGATGACCGCCTCAGCCACCACCCGTTTACCGCGCGTCCGCATCACGTTCACCTGCGACGCCTTCTTGTCGGTGGCAAAGTTAGACTCCAGGTAGAAATGTTTAATGGCATCACCGCCATCATAATTGTCCAGAATCCAGCTACAGGCGGCAAAAGTAGCCCGTCCCACCATGTTCTGGCCGGCCGCGTCCCCCGTCGAAAAGTTGAAGCGCAGATAGGCAAACTTGGCCGCCAGATAGGGATCAATATATTGCAATTTGGCCACGCTGGATGTGGCTTCCGCTTCTTCACGAATTTTGTCGATATGTTCGTTGACCCACTGTACAAAACGGTACGCGCCACGCGCATTTTCAAAGACAAAAACGGGGGCACGCTGCATGGCATCACCAATGACGCTGCACGTTACCCCGCCGCACAGGTTCAGCACCTTCATCCCCCGATTGTAAGAGGCCACCAGCGTCCCCTCAGTGGTGGCCATGGGGATGACAAAATCACCCTGGGCATGTTCGCCGTTGATGGTTAGCGGACCGGCAAATCCTAGCGGAACCTGGGCCACGCCGGTTAAATGCTCAATATTGCCTTTGGTCGTCTGGGGATCAAAAGAAAAGTGGGTAATGTGTTGTGGTGTTGTGCCGTTGTACTTGCCGACAAACGCCTGACGCGCTTTGATGGCTGCCTCGCTGTAATCATCCTGGGCATCACGCGGAATGCGGACCAGGTCATCTGAGGCGCTGATGGCATCTTCAACCTTAAATTTTAACTTGCCAAACGGTTTGGACTGTACCTGGATGCCAATGGTGTGCTTTTTGTGGGGTAATGGTCTGCTTTTGATGTGAACTTCAATAACCTGGCGTAAGGGAAAGCTGATGGGTGAATCGGCCGTTATATCGCCCGGTTTGAGCAAATCGCTGTTGTTTAACTGCAAGCGAATGTTGTCCGGGTTGATGGTTTGACCATTGATGCTGATCTGTTCCAGTGCCGTTATTTCAGCATCACTGAGCCGGTTCTTGATGGCAAATTTAATACCATCGCTGGTATTTTCCAGGCTGCCAAAGGTATAGAGTCGTTTGAGAATCATACTGGGTATTGCGGGCATAGCTTTCCTCCAGATTGCTGGCCAGGTTGGGAACCGCACCAGCCTAAGTAAGGCGTAAACCTTGATTGATTAAAACAAAACAGTCGCCAATTCACGCCGGTAGGTTTGAGTAAGCGGATCACCTTCGCCCAAAATCTCAAAAATAGCCAGCATGACCGCTTTGGCTTCGCCTTTGCGGTGGTTTTTGTCCTGGCGCAGCACTTCGAGCAGTCCGTCGAGGGCAGCCGCCAGGTTGTCGCGCCAGAAAAGACGGGCTGCTTGCTGATATTGAATTTCGATGGGATCGGCCGTTTCTTCGCTCTGTGCATCCAGTTCTTCCTGACGACAGAGGAAAGTAGCCAACGGCAGCAGTTTTTTGGCCTGTATTAGTTCCGGGCCATCCGCAATCGCCTTGAGGTGTGTCACTGCCTCACAGCCATCCCCCAGCATGATCAAGGACGTAGCCAGACCCAGCAAGGCGGCCGGCAGGTGAGGAAACCGTTCCAGTACCTCGCGGAAAGCCAGTTCAGCGTCAGACCAGTGGCGCGTAGCCAGCAGACTTTTGGCCTGACGCAGCGCCAAATCTCGCTCGCTGGGGGCCACCTTGCGGATGAATTGGCGTACGCTGCTTTCCGATTGTACCCCGGTAAACTCGGCAATCACATCCCCTTCCCAAAATGCTTTGACGGCCGGGATGCCCTGTACCTGAAACTCCATCGCCAGTCCCGGATTATCATCCACGTTGATCTTCGCTAAAACAAACTCATGATTGGGGTCGGCCGCCAGTTTTTCTAGAATAGGGCCGAGCGTGAGGCAAGGGCCGCACCACGGTGCCCAAAAATCAACCACCACCGGCAACTCAAAAGACTGCTCAATCACATCCAGGTCAAAAGACTCTTCAGAGACTTCTATTACTTTTTCCATAGCTCGCATTTTATCACGAATACGTTCGTTGGGTAGTAGCGGTAAGCGGTGACTTAGGAGTCGTCTAAATATAACTTCCCGATTTTGGGATTGAGTATTGCCAAATTCAGTGAATGATTCTATTCTCATGGCTTTCATTATTAGCATGTGAGGATAGCGTTATGAAAACAAA
>SLGK01000184.1 GCA_007123775.1 Anaerolineae bacterium
ACTACGCACTACGCACTACGCACTACGCACTACGCACTACGCACTACGCACTACGCACTACGCACTACGCACTACGCACTACGCACTACGCACTACGCACTACGCACTACGTCTTACGTTTCACGCCTGGTGTCTTCATGCACCAACACCACCAGGGCCAGCAGCAGCCACCAAATGAAGCCGGGGCGGGCGCCGAGGGCAATAGCATCCAGTATACCGAAAAACCAGCCGGCCGTAAGCGAGCCGGCCAGACCTATAATCAAAATCTTATGGCCCGAGGTGCTGGCTTGCCGCCAGGCTTGCCACAGCAGCGCGGCACTGACAACCCACATTGCGAGATAAGCTATCAGGCCTGGTATGCCCAGGTCTAGCCCGGCTTGCAGCAGGTGGTTGTGCGCATGACCCAGGTCCGTCGCGGGAGAAATGAGAAAAAGTGGATAAAGGATGTGGACGACCTGGCGGAAGCCGTTCATGCTCATGCCGGTGAAGGGGAAGTCTTGCAGACCGTAAAGGGCGCGGGACCAGATTTCGATACGGCCGCTTAGCCCCATTTGCTCAATTGTTTCCAAGCCATTGCCTAGCAGCAGCTCCAGCAGGTTGTATTGGTATGCCAGCCCGGCTATCACGACGCCAGCCCCAAGCAGAAGGACGCGGCCCCAGCGTGAGGCGATGGCCAGCATAACCAGCAAACTAACGGCAAAAGCAGCCGTTCCGCCGCGGGAATAGGTGCCCAGCAGCATGACGCCCCAGCCAGCAACCAATGGCCCTAACAGTAGCAGTGTCGCTATGCTTATTCTGGGCCGTGCCTTCAAATGCAGAATGGCTCCGACCAGAAGGGCTGCCCCCAGCGGCAGCAGCCAGTTCAACACCCCGGCCATCTCGTTGGGGTTGATCACGCCGCCAACCGTGCCGGGAATCGTAATGTCCAGGGGTAGTGCGTTTTGCAGCCGGTTGAAGAATGTGAAGGGACCGCGCCAGCGTATGCCGACCAGGCCTACGACCGACATACCTGCCCCGATGAGCAAAACGGCCGTTACCAGATACCACATCCCCATTGGGCGGGAACGGCCGTAGGCTACCCCGCCGTAAAAGACAGCCACCGCCAGCACCATTCCCGCGATTTTGGGCATACTCAATTCGATGTCAAACGTGGCATAAAGGCTGACCAGCACCATCAGCATCAGCAAGGTGATGGCCCCATTGTAGGGTGTCAGGGGGACAAAATGGCCCGTGGCTGACCGGCGCAGCAGCCATAGCAGTGGAATCAGGAGCAGTAGGAGCGCCTGTAGCCCATTGGGAAAAAGCAAAAAGGGCAGCAGGCAGAGTAACCAAACCCATTCCCAGTGGACGACGAACCGGACGCTTTGCTTAAGTGCTTTTCTCACAAGCGTAAATGATAGCGCAACTATGCCGCGAGACCAATGGGGCAAATGGCACAGAATTGGGCAGATGACTTGCATCAATCATTTTTGCTTTTATAATCATCAGTACGCGCTGGACAGTGCAGTTTCGACATTTGTCAAACAATTGAGGTGATAATGCAGGCGGCTCATATTCTATTGGTTGAAGGGCGGGGTACGGCAGAACAGTCATTAGCCCCTGCTATTCGCAAAGCCGGGTATACACTTTGTCTGGTGCATACCGGTGCCGCGGCCGTGGATTGTCTGCAAGACAATGCGCCAGACCTGATTATCTTTGATGCGTCTACCATGCGTTCCAGTGGCAGCCGCAACTGTCGTCGCTTGCGCCGCCTGTCGCCCCAAACGCCTTTTATCCACAGCCGTGGTGCCGACAGCCCCAAGGATGAGACCATTGAAGCAGATGTTTACCTGGTACATCCTTACACGGCGCGCAAGCTGCTCAATCGCGTCAATGCCTTGTTGCCGGCCGATGACAGTCAGGAAGAGATCGTGCGCTGTGGCCGATTAACCTTTTACCGTGCCAAACGGTCGGTAGACATCAACGGGCAAGGTGAACAGCCGCTGACGCCTAAGTTAGCTCAGCTTTTGGAAGAATTTTTGCGCCATCCCAATCAGGTGATTAGTCGTCGTCAACTGATGCAAAACGTATGGCAAACGGATTACATTGGCGATACGCGCACACTGGATGTACATATTCGCTGGGTGCGCGAACGTATTGAAGCGGATCCGGCCAACCCACGCCTGCTGCGGACCGTGCGTGGCAAGGGGTACATTTTCAGCGTCGAGCCTGAGTAGGGGCAGACCTATCTGTCTGCCTATCTCGTGGCGAATAGGTGTATTCGCCTCTACATTTTGGAACGATGCCGAACTAACGCAAAAAAGCCACCCTTTAGCAGGTGGCTTTTTCTCTCTAGTTTTCTACCGATTCTCAGCTACAAAGACTGACTACCGGGCAATGCTCGCAGGACAGCGATTATTCCGCTTCAGCCCGTGCTGCTGCCAATTGGGCCATCAGACGTCCCTTGCGGCGAGCCGCGTTGTTGGGATGGATGACGCGCCGACGGGCCGCTTTGTCCAGTGTACTGGACGCCTCACGAATGGCTTCCTCAGCCGCATCAAACTCACCGGCAGCAATTAGTTGACGTGCCCGCTTGACGTGGGTGCGGGCGGCCGCTTTGTAGCGGCGGTTGTGCAGCGTCCGCTTTTCAGTCTGACGCATACGTTTTTTGGCGGATTGTAAATTAGCCAATGGTAATACCTCCGTAAAAATTCAAGCCTGTTGTCAATCACTCGAGGCGTGAGAGCAAGGGGTATACTAGCATAAACGGCCATTACTGCCAAGTTGATTAAGCAACGCACGTGTTTAGCCTCTTTAAGACCTGACAGGTTTGACAAACCTGTCAGGTCTACACCTTGGATTACTCAAGCAACGTAAGTGCGGAGCAGGGTGGTGGTTGTTTTCCCCGTTACCGTAAATGGGCCTAATGCCGCCGGCAGCAGCGTAAAACGCACGGCCGTTAAGTCCAGATCATTGATCCGTGCCTGCCCCTCCAACACGCCCCAAATTTCTAGAGAACGGCCGTTGCATTCCCCACTAAACTTACCCCCCGGACCGATTTCGATCCGCTCTGTTGTGAAGTAGCGGTTGTGGCAAAGCCGGTAACGGCGTACACCATTTTCGTCACTGAGCAGCTCCGGCTGGCAGAGGCCGGGGGCCACCTGATCAAAGTTGATCACTTCCATCGCCTTCTCGACGTGCAGCGGGCGTGAGCTGCCGTCTGTCTGGCGTCGGTTCCAGTCGTGGACGCGGTAGGTGGTGTTAGAGTTTTGCTGGATTTCGGCCAGCAGCAGGCCGCCCATGATGGCGTGCAGTGACCCGGCTGGCACGCATACCACATCGCCTGCTTTGACAGAGATGTGGTGCAGGAATTTTCCTAGCCTGCCGTTTTCGACGGCCTGGCGAAAAGCGTCGCGGGTTGCATCGGGGGTGACGCCGAGGATAACGGCCGCGTCTTCACTGGCTTGCAGCACCAGCCACATTTCTGACTTACCCAGTTCGTTGCCTTCATGGGCCAGAGCATATTCGTCGTTGGGGTGGACCTGCACCGATAGGGGCTGGTGGGCATCGAGCAGCTTGACCAGCAAGGGGAATTTGTCACGTTCTTGCGCCCACTGGTTGTTTGTGCCGACCAGGTCCAGCCCTAATCGTTGGTGCAGGTCGGTGAGAGGGGTGCCAGCGAAACGGCCGTTGGTCACCCGTGTTGTGCCGTCGGGGTGGGCGGCAATTTCCCAGCTTTCGGCAATCCGGCCCGGCGGTAGCTTACGCCCCAGCACCGTCTCTAAATTACGGCCGCCCCAAATGTAATCCTTCAACACCGGCTCAAACAGAAGTGGATATAGGTTCATATTGTTGTATGGGACCGAGGACGGAGGACTGAGGACGGAAGACGGAAAAAGTCTGTCCGTCCTTCGTCGTCCGTCCTCCGTCTGTCTACGAGGTCAGTTTCAGGTAGACGACCCCCAACGGTGGCAGCGTCAATTCAATCGAGTGATTCTGGTCGTGCCACGGCCGTTCTTCGCTGTGAATAGGGTTGGGATTAACCACACCACTGCCCCCATAAAAGGCCGCGTCGCTGTTGAGAATCTCTTGATATTGACCTGGTTGGGGCACGCCCAGCCGGTAATCTTGACGCACAACGGGCGTAAAGTTACAGGCTACCAACACCAAATCACCGCTGGCCGGGTCCATGCGGGCAAAGGCCAGAATGCTGCGCTGGAAGTCACGGAAGTCAAGCCATTGGAAGCCCTGCCAGGAGTATTCTTCGGCGTGTAGAGCCGGGAAATGCTGGTAAATGTTGTTCAAATCGGTCACGAATCGCTTGAGGCCGCCATGTTTCTGCTCGTCGCTGTCGATCAAATGCCAATCCAGGCTGCGGGCCTCGCTCCACTCTTGCCACTGGCCGAATTCGCTGCCCATGAAGATCAGCTTCTTGCCAGGATGGCCCCATTGGTAGCCGAAGAGCAGGCGCAGATTGGCAAACTTCTGCCAGACATCGCCCGGCATTTTATCGAGCATACTGCGCTTTAAGTGGACCACTTCATCATGAGAAAAGGCGAGCAGGAACTTCTCGCTAAAGGCGTATAGTAGCGAGAAGGTGAGCGTGCCGTGATGGTAAGCACGGTGGACCGGATCTTCCTGGATATATTTGAGCGTGTCGTGCATCCAGCCCATGTTCCATTTGAGGTCGAAACCGAGGCCGCCGTGGTCGCTGGTGGGGCGGGTAACGCCTGACCAGGAGGTAGACTCTTCGGCAATGGTCAAGACGCCGGGGTAGGCTTCATGAACGCGGTCGTTGAAAAGGCGTACAAAATCGATGGCTTCGATATTTTCGCGGCCGCCAAAGCGGTTGGGCAGCCATTGGCCGGCTTCGCGGGAGAAGTCAAGGTAAAGCATGGAGGCGACGGCATCGACGCGCAGGCCGTCAATGTGGTATTTATCGAGCCAGAATATGGCGTTGCTGATGAGAAACTGGCGCACTTCGGAACGGCCGTAATTAAAGATCAGCGTCCCCCAATCAGGATGCTCGCCCAGGCGCGGGTCGGCATGTTCGTACAGGTAAGTGCCGTCAAAGAAGCTGAGGCCGTGGGCATCTTTGGGAAAATGGGCCGGCACCCAGTCCACAATCACGCCAATGCCGGCCTGATGGCAGGCATCGACGAAGGCCATAAACCCGTCAGGGGTGCCAAAGCGGCTGGTGGGGGCAAAGTAGCCCGTTACCTGGTAGCCCCAGGAGCCGTCATAAGGATGTTCGGCCACAGGCATTAACTCGATGTGGGTAAAGCCCATCTCTTTGACGTAGGGAATCAGTTCGTCGGCCAATTCGCTGTAGGTTAGCCAGACCCATTCCCCATTTTCCTCTTTCCGTTTCCAGGAGCCAGGGTGGAGTTCGTAGATGCTGATCGGTTGGTTGAGGGCCTGGCGTTTGGTCCGGCTGTTGACCCATTCTTCATCTTGCCACTGGTATTGGCCGATGTCCCACACTTTGGAGGCGGTGTTGGGGCGCAGTTCGCTGGCAAAACCAACCGGGTCGGATTTGGTAGCCACGTAATCCATGTAACGGGTCTTAATTTCATATTTGTAGATATCGCCCTGTTGCAGGCCGGGGACGAAGATTTCCCAGACGCCGCTGTGGTGGTGGAAGCGCATGGGGTGGCGACGGCCGTCCCAATTGTTAAAATTACCGACCACGCTGACGCGCAAGGCGTTGGGTGCCCAGACGGCGAAGCGCACTCCGGCCACACCGTCCATTTCAATCAGGTGTGCCCCCAGCTTTTCGTAAACGTAGAGATGGGTGCCTTCGGCCATTAGATAGGTATCAAAATCGGACAGCATGGAAGGGAAGCGGTAGGGGTCGTGGGCGGTGTATTCCTGGCCGTCATGGGTGGTGATGGCCAGTTGGTACGTTAGCGGCATGTCTGTATCTTTGACGATGGCTTCAAAAAAGCCGCCATCATGCAGCCGCTTCATTTTGAGCGTTTTCTTTTGGGGGCTGCTGACTTTGAGGGTGATTGCGGCTGCCTGGGGTTGGATGGTGCGCACGGCCGTGCCGCCAGCGAACGAGTGGGGACCAAGCACGGAAAAGGGATCGCCATGATAGCCACCAACAATGGCATCAATGGCTTCTTGCGCTACTGAGGGGTCAGTTTTTTTGGTCATAGTCTCCTCGGGTGCTAAATGGTTTGAACTTCACCAGAACTGGTTTGAATTTACGTGGCTATGGGTAAATAGATATGGTCTATGGCTATTTACTGATCCATTATACCTGATATTGTTTGAAACGGGTTGTTGTTAGCGGTTGGCATACCAGAGCGCGTACAAACTGATCGGCTCAAAGTGAACTGATTGTTTATCAAGGACTTCTAAATCACAGAGAGGAACGGTAAGAGAGCTAAATTTGCGTCTTATGCGTACGAGGATGCCGTAAGGTTGGTGAATATCGACCAATCCCAGGATGCGTACTTTATCGCCTGATTTGACAGGTGCGCTAGGGGGCTGCCATTCAGCTACTACCGCTTTAATGGGAAAGGTCAAGACGGCCTCAAGATGATTATACCAGGCTTGCAGTTGTGCAGACTCATCGGTCCTGTCAGTGCCGGCAAGAATGGTATTAATTTCATTCCCACCTGGACCTAGAAAAGACCACGCTACCTCATCTTTTAATTCATCGATTACCGCGCTAACGTCAGCCTCTGTATCGCGGGCAGTGGCTAGGCTAACATCATCATAGCCAATATTATATCTGTACCAACTGAGACCTTCTTCTTCACAGGTTTCGATATATTCAATCGGGGTGTTGCGTAGAGTAATGCTGTCGAAGCCAATTAGCATCATTTTGTTGTCTGGGTCTAACTCCAGAATTCGGCCGTGCCAGTCAGTCATTTCCATATTAAAGTCTCTATCTTTTATGCCATCTTTAACCCGGATAGTTTGACCAACTTCGAACTCATTTTTTTTGAACATGGCTTACCTTTTTTGCTGTATGGTAGGTTAACGTTCTCTGGCGATTGGACCAATTTTGCTCACCCAATTGCTGTATCTACTAGAGCAACTTGGTCCAATCTGGCTTGGTAGTTACGCTATAAAAATAGGGAATACTAAGCATCTTTTTTGATGCTATAGCTTGATTCAGATGCTCTTTCGTATATGCTTTATGTTCTGTGATTGTATCGAAAATGGCGCGGGTTAACCAGAAAACAATAGGTACTTTGGTGATAGGATAGTGGCTGATAATATGACAGACGACAATCATTTTCCGCGCAGCTCAGGCACGTATGGCCTGCTGCTGCATCTGCCTGACGCACAGCAGGTTGTGGTGGGGCGGTTGGGTAGTTGGTGGTTGGCGGCGGGCTATTATTTGTATGTGGGCAGCGCGTTGGGGCCGGGCGGGTTGGCGGCACGTTTGAACAGGCATTTGCGGGCTGATAAACGGCCGTTTTGGCACATCGACTATTTGCGGCAGGTGGGGGTGGTAACGGCCGTTTGCTGGCTAGAAAGTCCCGAACGCTACGAGCATAAATGGGCCGCCGCCGCCCAGCAGTTGCCCGGCGCGACCATGCCCGTGCCTGGCTTCGGTGCGTCTGATTGCCGCTGTGCGGCCCATCTTTTCCACATTGAGCAGTTGCCTAACCTGCGTCTGTTAAGTGGTCATCTTCCCCTAAAACTAACCACGGATTTAACCCGATTGGCTACAGAGCAAAAATAAGGTATCCTTCCCACACCCTTGGGATTGGCCGCCTGTTTTTGTTGTGAAACCATACTGATAGCAATGACTATCACGACGGTCAAAAACAGGCGGCCATCTTTTTTAGACCACAGACTTGACAGGTCTTCGAAGACCTGTCAAGTCTAATGGGTATCGGAAGGAGTAAATTGATGACAAATCTGGCTTTGGCAGAATGGATAGTCATATTGCTGATTTTAGCCGCCAACCTCTTCTGGCTATTCGCCCTTGTCAGAGTGGCCAGCGACGAGACCGGCACAAACCGCGTTGTCTGGATTGTGGTTGTTGCCCTGACTCATGTGTTCGGTGCGGTAGCCTATTTCCTGGTCGGGCGAAAATCAGCTATCGTCAGGAGGTATCTTAATGGAATCAGTAGGGTTGTGACCAATTCCAAAAAATAGCATTAAATATGGCTAGATATACCCTTTTCCGCTGCAAAAGTGTGAGAAAAACATTGTACCAGTGTATACACAGCTTGCTACAGAACGCACGTTCTGATACAATAGTCTTGGTTCTTGAACAAGTGAAGATTCACCCGGTTCTTACAAGAAATCGTTTGTAAGGTAAAATTTTCGGCGTACTCA
>SLGK01000202.1 GCA_007123775.1 Anaerolineae bacterium
AGGTAATGCAGCCCGGCGCGCTGGCCGAACCAATAACTGTCTGCTTGTAAAGCTGTTCACCACGAGCCGCATCACCGACAACGGCCGTTTCGTCTACCGCATCGCCACCACTGCCACAGGCGGCCAGCAACAGCAGCACACTAAAAGCCATCAACACAATGAATAGTATACGCATCTTCAAATACCTCCGTGTCGTCTATGTCACTCCCTAACTAAAACACGCATGTCGGCCGCAATTTCTTCGACCGGCGTGTTAAAGGGGTAGGTAAGACGTAAATACCCTTTTTTGTCTATAACAAGAACGCTTGTGGTATGGTTGACCAGGTAGCCAGAAGCGGCCGTGCCTGCTTCTTGCCTGTAATAAATACCGAGGGGGGTAGCTACCTGGGCGATCTCATCGGCCGTGCCCGTGAGTCCAACGAAAGAGGGGTGGAAGTAGGCCATATAGTCGGCCAACTGCTCTTTGGTATCTCGCTCCGGGTCTACTGTGACCATAAAGACTTGTATCTGTTCTTGTTGGGTGGACGTCAATTTCTCCATTGCCTGGGCCAGATGGCTCATCGTTGCCGGGCAGGCATCCGGGCAAAAGGTGTAGCCAAAGTACAGCATGACAACCTTGTCCTGGTAATCGTGCAGGCTTACAGGCTGGCCGGTATGGGCCGTCAGCATAAAGTTGGCCATCGGCTCAGGCGATTGCAGTACCGTTCCGTGCAGGCTGCGTGGCGCAAACAGCGTACCGCCCAGCAGTTGCATCAATAGGAAGACCAGCAGAAAGCCCAGAGCAATGCCGACCGGGGCCAACAGCCACAGGGAAATCCGACGCTGGGGCGGGGCGGGGGAGTTTGTATCGGTCGTTTTATTCATAAGATATAACCATGTGTCCATCGTTCATGCCGGAATCCTGGTCACGACCATGTTCCATCCCCGGCATTTCCCCCGGACTGACCACATCGGCCGTTACCGTTACCTTACCCGCATTGGCAAACTCCAGCGTGATTTCTGTTGTCGTCCCTTCTGCCAGCGGCGCCGCCTTCTGCAAACACATCACGTGCAGCCCGCCCCGCTTCAACTCAACCGTTTCACCGGCCGGAATGGGAATACGCCCCCCTTCCACCTCAAACATGGTCATCACGCCTTCATCATCTATCATCATGTCATGCAGCTCGATTACGCCGCATCCATCTACTTCAGCCCCAATCAGAGCGTCGTCGGCCGGGCCGTGGTTGGTGATCAACATCCAAAAAGAGCCGGTGTCGCTGGGCAGGGTCATATTGGCCCGCACATCAGAAATGGTCAGGTCGCCTATCGTGACGGCTGCCTCCCCGCTGCCGTGAGCGGCCTGATCCATGGTATCGGCATTGCTGTCACAGGCAACGATGCCAAGTAGGGCGACAGTTAAAAACAACAGGGTGAAATAGCGCAACATATTAGCTTATCCTCTGTTACAATAGTCGCAGCTATACAGTGTTAGCCACAAGGTCAGAGCAATATCAACACAACAAGTGTTAATTTGTGATATATTTCACGCATTATAACAAATGATGTGGCTATGTCAACGCGAGTTAACTGAGTGACAAAACACCGGCCCGCATCGTTAAGGCCCGGTCACAAAGAGCGTCTAACAGCGGCCGGCCGTGCTGATCTCTGGCGTACCGCTGAGCGAATACCCATGCCTGGTCCTGCTGGGCCATGCGGGCCGCTGTGGGCGATTTGACAGGCATGGGGCAGGAAAACGGCCGTTCCCGTTCCGCCTAAAACAGTGTCACGAGATAGTCCAGTGGTTGGCGCAAGCGGTGAGATGCAGGCTTTATCCAGGTCGTACCCGCCGACGGCCGTTTAGCCACAGACCTACCCAGGTATAGCGCACCAACCAATGGTAACTGGCTATCGTCACAATGAAGGTGGCGCTATTGATCAACAACAGTTGGGCAACCATTGAGTCCCAGTTTGACACCCATACCTGAAACGCCACCACCACTGGCAAATGGATGATGTAAACCCAGTAGGAAGAATCGGCCAGATAACGCATGAGCCAGGATTCCCGGCTGAAAAAGAGGACAAAAAAGCCCGTCCAGCCCAGCACAGCCAGACTCGTTGTCAGCCCGTTGGCAAACGAAGCGATCCACATCGTTGCGGTTGTCACCTCTGCCACATATCGCTGCAGCTCCAGATAGAACGCGAGACTGCTCGCCATTATGCTTAACAGGACGAAGAGTACCCAACGGCGGGGGAAGATGGTCAGCAAGGCGGGACGCTTGTGTAACCACCAACCAAAGCAAAAGAACAGCCCATAGATAAACAAAGCGGGCCATTCAAGCGCGAAACCCCTATCGGGTGATTCCAGGGTGAAGCGCGGTGTGTTGACCAGCCAGGGCGTCATTAACAGGGCCAGCCAAATCGGCGCCAACCAGCCAGAAAAGAACCAGTAGAAACCTCCGGCAACTTTGCTTTGCCACGCCGCCGCCCGGTCGCCCAATAATGTCAGGCTGACAAAACGGGCGGCTACGAACAAGAGGATGATCAGGGCCAGGTAATACAGGAACCAGAGATGGGCGGGCGTTATGAACGGCCATGACTCCAGACGAATACTGCCGATCACTACGTCCAGTAAGCGAGCGCCTTCAGCCTCTGGCGGCAATTGCAGCCAACCCGTCTTTAGCCCACCCTGCACCCAGGGCAGCCCAATCAAGATTTTGATGGGGTACATAAAAACGATGAACACCACACCAATCCGCATCGTCCGGTCACGTAAATAGGGCACGACCCCACGCTTATCAATTGTCATAGCAGCGAAAAACCCGGCCAACATAAAAAACAGCTGCATCCGAAAGTTGTGGGAGTAATGCACCAACCACCAGAGAGGTAACGACGGCTCAGCCGTACCGACGCCCCAGTCGCCCGGCAGCATGACATAGGCCAGCGTTGAGTGGAAGACAACGCCCAGCAACAGAGCGGACGCCCGCAGCCCATCCAGGGCATGAATCCTCTTTACGACTGGAGAGGATGAAGTGGTAGAGAGAAAAGCATTACTCATGAGGCCATCAGGCAAGTCATTACGTCTTTACTATTTATCGTCATGTTATGATTCACTATCATGCCATGCCGCTCGATTACGCCGCATCCGTCCACTCCGGCCCCAATTAGAACACCGTCGGCCGTGCCGTTATTGGTGATCAACATCAAAAACAAGCCGGTTGCGGTGGACATGATCATATTGTACCTAAGCGTGTGATGTACGCATATCGCCAATTAGCAGGATTAAACCCAGACTCATCAGCAGCAGCGCTAGCCCATAACGGGCTCCAGGCCCGTTGATGCCCAGAAACAGTTCAAAGAAAAGGGATCCTATCACAAAGATAAACAATCCAAGGCGACTCACAGCTCTGCCTGATCGCGCCAGACTGGCGCGTTCTTTCATCACCCCCAGCAGCCACATCCCCAAACCTGGCCCCGCCGGCACGACCAGCGCCCAGGCATAGGCCCAACTGGCCCACCAGCCAGTAAGGCTTTGCACCAGCAGGACAATGCCTACCATAGAAACGACGCCGCTGACAGCAGCCAGCGCCTGCGACGCCTTTTCCGCCCAGGTTAAGGCGCCCAAAAATAGAATTACGCCAGGAATGATGATGGCAAAGGGCCAGACATTGTGGCCCAAGCCAATCTCAAAGAGATGACCGGCGAGGAAGATAGTCCCCAAGACGATCAGCAGCACTCCGCCGAGCACCTTGCTACTCAACCTGGTTTCTGTTTTGTTCTGCTTTTTCATTGTTTACCTTCCTCTCAGACGCATTCGCTGCTATGGGAGCGCCTGGCCTGGCCTTGCTTCTTGAGTACCCGCAACCACTTAAGTCGAACCTTTATGAGTTGCGGTCGCGCCGCAGTCTGGCCAGACGCGGCTGCTGCCACAAGATTAGGCCTGAAACAGCCAGGCCCGGAAATATCAAGAATTGAATCAAGCCTTCTAGTATGGAGCCAGCGCCCCACGGTCCGTAGATAAACGCACCCAGAATAAATGATGCAACCAGGTGCAGCAGTCGCACAGTTTGTCTTAGTTGTTTGTTGCTCATGACAAGAAAGTCTCCTTACGGCTGAGGGTCATGCCAGCCGCTATTAGAACGCCGCCTAGCAGTACGGCCGTTGCCAGCAGCGTCAATCCATCCGGGGCAATCACCGACTGGCCGCGCAGCGCCTGCCAGGTTAACAGCAGCGTCAAGCCCAGGTAGCCCAGACCGGCCGTCCAGACCAGACCCAAACGCTGCTTGTCGCCTAGACGATGCCGGCGGCGCAGCAGTAGCCCACCTAGCAGCGGCAGCACCTGCATGGCGTGCAAGCCCACAAAATGGGGCACGCGTAAATCGCCGCCGGTGGTCCGCCAGCCCAGAAAAGGCAGTCCCGGCCCATCCTCCGCCACGCCAATGCCGTGCCCGCCTACCTGGGGCATACCGCCGCCAGCCTGAGCCTGAGCGAGTTGGTCGGCAGTGGGTATGGTCATCAAGAAGGCAACCGCCATGCCCACGAAGGCAATCAGCACGCCCAAGCGCAGGCTCCAGGCAAAGGCGGCGTCGGCTATGCGCTGGCGGATCAGCCAGATAGCCAGAAGAAGCGTGCAGACGGATACGGCCGTAATAAAGACCCCCATCAGGTTATAGACGACCAGGTTAAACGGGGTGCTGCCGTTGAAGTGGCTGGTTGTGCCACGCACCACCTGCATGGCGATCAGGCCAATCTCCACCAGCATGGCCACGCCGGTCACAGCAGCGATGCCGCGCATCCAGCGTCGCCGTCCCTCCACAAAGGTCAGCAGCCAGACAAAGGTGGCCACGTAAATGGTGATAGAGATAGCGAATTTAAGCGGCTTATGCCAGGCCGGCACGCCCGCAATCAGGCGCGGATCGACCAGAGCGGCGATGAGGAAGAGCGGAATAAGCGTCAGGTTGGCCAAACCGGCCACGACCAAAAGCGGGCTAAAGGCCCATCCTTGCCGCAACAGGCTGATCATCCGGCTGCCGGAAAAGGGGAAAACGACTGTATCTACCATAGCAAAACTCCTTTCATTGGGGCACTCAAACAATATACGGTTTCCTAACATTGTTCGGTCCATGGTGACAAAAAAAGAGAACGGCCGTTACGCTGCTTGCAGGCCGCGCATAAAATTATGTAGTGCTTCGTGGTCGCTAACGGATAAATCGGTCGGAAAGTCACGCAAAGCGGTGACTCTCAGCATGGCGATGCCATGGACCAGTGCCCAGGCGGCATAGGTGATTTCCGCCAGGCCAAAGCCGGGTCGTTCGTGAAATGCACCGGCATCCAGGCCGCGCTCGACGGCCTGCACCAGTAAATCATAAGCTGTCGGTTCGCTCTGCGCTATCTCAGGCTGGTTCTCCAAAGCGATATAGCTGGCTGGTGCAGGCGGCGTCAAGGTGAACATCATTAGGAAATAATCGGGGTAGGCCAGGGCAAAGCGAATGTATGCCTGGCCAATCTCGTATAGATAGGCAGACGGCGGCAGCGTGGGGTCTACCTGGCCCATCGCTTCATAAAGGGTGCGCTGCCCCTCCTCACAAACGGCGTTGACAATTTCTTCTTTGCTGCCAAAGTATTCGTACAGGCCGGCCGGACTATAATCAATACGCTCGGCCAGGGAGCGCATGGAAAGGGCATCTGGTCCTTCCTGGTTGATGATTTCCAGGGCGGCATCCAGAATGGCCTGGCGGGTACGCAAATAGCGGCGGGTGCGTGGTCGCATGTTAACCTCGTTCAGTTACCGATCATTGTTCAGAATCTTAACATTTATTACTTGTTTTGTCAATACCCACGTGCTGGCTATCGTCACCAGGCGCAGAAACGACGTATAATCACATCAGTTATGACCAAATTAACCCACATTCTTTTCGACTTCTTTGGAACGCTGGTGGCCTACTCGCCTGACCACATTGGCCAGGACTATGCCCGCTCTTACCAACTGCTGCGCGCACAGGGGATTGACCTGACTTATGAGGCGTTTGTGACGGCCTGGGACAAGTTGTTTCAAGAATTTGAGCGACGGGGCCAGGCCACGCTGATGGAGTTTTCCATGACCGACCTGTGCCAGCATTTCTGGCAGCAGGTGTTGGGCCGGCCGGTGGACACGGCCGTTGTTGCCACCTTCCGCGATACCTATCTGGCTGAGTGGGGCCGGGGCGTATGCCAGATTGCCGGTGTGAAAGAGATGCTGGCGACGCTGGCCGACCGCTACACGCTGGTTCTCTTGTCCAACACCCATCATGCCCAACTGGTACACCACCACTTGCGGCAGGGAGAAATAGACGCTTACTTTCAGCACGTTGTCACCTCAGTAGAATTCGGTTGGCGCAAACCATCGCCCCGGATTTTTGCTCATGCGTTACAGATTTCGGGTAGCCGGCCGGACACGGCCGTTTACGTCGGTGACTCCTACCAGGCTGATTATCTGGGGGCCAACGCGGCCGGCCTGCCCTGCCTGCTGCTTGACCCCCGGCGACAGTACGCCATACCGAAGGCCCAGCGGCTAAACATCATCCTGGACCTACCGGCAGCACTGGACAATCACAGGTGAAGACAATCTAAAACTTGTCAACCTTCTATTCATGCCGACACGAAGATGATTCTTGAAGCCAGCTGACGGCCTTAAGCAACGCTGCATCCGTCACGCCTATCGCCTCTTTGGAGAAACACTATGACTATTGCCCACCTGATCCTCGTGCTAATTCTCGCCATTTTGGGCTGGTTTATTTACAGTCTGATCTGGGGCAAGCCCTGGACAATCCACCTGCTGTACGCCCGCACCTTTATCCGCTTCGCCATCACCGGGCCAGAACTACTGACCATGATCGGGCTGCTGGAGAAGTTTGGCTGGCGCTGGCATAACGCCAAACTGTCCGACGCTTCTGTGGCGAATGAAACCAAAACGCTCAACCGCATTAAACGCGACCTGGAAATTCTGCGCAGCTACCCCCGCGAGCGGCAAAGCAAAGAGACGCTCCTCTCCACCGACATTATGGATTGGTTCCTGGACAATATCGCCCGCAGCGAACAGTTTCGCTTCCATAACTATCCTCTCAACCAGATGTTCGGCGTCCAGTCCCAACTACCTAACTTTATGATGACCATGCACCCGCTGGTCAATCGTTGGGAGGCACGTAATTACATCAAGCGGCTGAACAAATTTGGCGTTAAGTTTGAGCAGGTCAGGGAAGGGCTGCAGCTGCGTGAAGAAAAGGGCATTATCCCGCCCCGGTTTGTGATTCAGCGCGTGTTAGCCGAAATGAGGGAGTTCACCGGACAACCGGCAACGGACAACCCGCTCTATACCGTTTTTCAGGATAAGCTGGATAAACTAGAGAAAATCAGCCCAGCGCAACGGGAAAAACTGCTGCGGGCGACGGCCGAGGCCATCGAACAAACCGTCTACCCTGCCTACCATCAATTCATCGCCTACTTCGCCACGCTGGAGCAAAAGGCCACCACCGACGACGGCGTCTGGAAACTGCCCGACGGCGACGCCTTTTACGCCTACTGCCTCCGCTCTAGCACAACCACCGATTACACCGCCGAACAGATTCACGCCATTGGCCTGCAAGAAGTGGCTCGCATTGAGGGCGAAATGGCCGCCATTTTCGCCGCTATTGGCTATGGCGAAGTTGCCAACCCGCCGCAAAAATTGGCCGAGTTAGGTAAAGAGTCCCGCTTTCTCTACCCTAACGACAACAACGGCCGTGCCGCTGCCTTAGCCGACTACCAGCGCATTTTGGACGAAGTGGACGCCAAAATGGATGGTGTCTTCGATTTGCGCCCCCAGGCCGGGTTAACCGTCGAACGTATTCCCGAATTTCGAGAGAAAACGTCGGCCGGGGCTTATTACCAGCCACCCGACCTGGGCGGGGGGCGTCCTGGCGTCTTTTTTGCCAATTTGCGCGACATGGCCGAAGTCCCCAAATTCGGTATGAAGACGCTCTCTTACCACGAGGGCATTCCCGGCCACCATTTCCAAATCGCCATCGCCCAAAAGTTGAAGGGGCTGCCCTTCTTCCGGCGGCTGGTGCCCTTTACCGCCTACGCCGAGGGCTGGGCGCTGTATGCCGAAAAGCTGGCCCGTGAACTGGGCTGTTACGAAGACGATCCATATGGCGAATTGGGCTATCTGGCGTCGGAGCTGTTCCGAGCGGTGCGGCTGGTGGTAGACACTGGCATTCATTACAAACGATGGACGCGAGAGCAGGCGATTGACTACATGCAGGCGCACACGGCCAACGCTTATGAAACCAACGTCAGCGAAATTGAGCGGTACATTGTCATGCCGGGGCAAGCCTGCGCCTATAAAATTGGGGAGATCAAAATGGTCGCCCTGCGCCGCAAAGCGGAAGCAGCTCTCGGCGGACGCTTCGACCTGCGCCAGTTCCACAACGTTGTCCTGAATAACGGCTCCATGCCCCTCGCGATCTTGGAGCAAGTTGTCAATGATTGGCTCGCGGAGCAAATATGATGCAGAAAACATCTCAGGCGGACTATTTTAGGGAGAACTGGCTTAACGATCCTTTGCTACCAGACGACCCAATTCTGCCATTACCCATTGCTATTGGCATTCCGGTAAAGTAGAATGGAAATTAGGCAAAGCTGCCGTAACCATATAGTCACCAGCGGTGCGACCCGATGCGACAACTGCTGAGGCTGCACAAATCTGCTGGCTAAAGCCAGCGCACCCGGATAGTGACAAAGGAGAGAATAATGTCCCAGTCCCAAACCATAACCAGTTCAGAAAACAGGTCAAACGACACCTTTAATAAACTGCGTCGTTTCAACGGTATCATGGGCTTCTTGCACCTTATCCAGGGTGTTTTCATGATTCTGGTCAGCAATGACACAACCTACCCCATCTTTACCAATTACCTGAATTTTGACACCACCACTTTTACGCTGGCACCCAACAGCGAGCTGCTATACGAAGTTCCCTTTGGCCCGGCCGTCGCCCTCTTCTTACTGATTTCAGCCGTAGCCCATTTCTACCTGGCTACCATTGGCTATGAGCGATATGTAACCAATCTCAAAAAAGGCATGAACCCGGTCCGCTTCTACGAATATGCCCTTAGTTCAAGTCTGATGATTGTCCTCATCGGGATGCTCATTGGCATCTGGGACCTTGGCGCCATCATTCTCTTGTTTACCCTCAACGCCACCATGAACCTGTTTGGCATCATGATGGAGCTGCATAATCAGCACACGCAGCGGACCGACTGGACCGCTTTCATTTATGGCTGCGTGGCCGGCTTCATTCCCTGGGTCGTTATTACGCTCTACTTTGTTGGCGCCGTGAACTCTGGCGAGGCCAATCCACCAGGCTTTGTATATGTCATTGTGCCAACCCTGTTTGTCTTCTTCAACATCTTCGCCATCAACATGGTGCTGCAATACAAAAAGATTGGCCGCTGGCGTGACTACCTGTACGGAGAATACGTCTATATTGTCCTGAGCCTCTCGGCCAAGAGTGTGCTTTGCTGGCTGATCTGGACGGGTACCCTGGCACCCGTTTAGACGCTTCTAGCAGTCTGTCGGAAAAGTACCTGATAGCTCGCAGATAACGCTGATGCACCGCTGATAAACGCTGATCTACTACGAGAGAATCAGCGAAAATCTGCGCCTTTCCGCGTCATCAGCGTTCTATTTTTAGGGTTCTCCGGCAAGCTGCTAGCACAGCCAAACAACCAACAAGGATAACTCATGCAACTGCCTGACGTCAGCGGTTATAATCTGGAACGGCAAAAAATGCGCTTCCCTGCCGATTTTGACGGTCGGCTCAACCTGGTCTTCATTGCTTTTCAGCGATGGCACCAAGACGTTATTGATGCCTGGGTACCGTCTGTAGCGCAGTTGAGCCAAGCCTTTCCCGACCTCAGCTACTACGAGTTCCCCACGCTGACTCGCGGCAATTTCCTCTACCGCACAATGCTTAACGAGGGGATGCGTGCTGGCATTCCCGATCGGGCCACGCGGGCCCGTACCATCACGCTCTACCTGGACAAGGCTGCTTTCCGTCTGGCGTTGGACATCCCCAACGAAGCAG
The DNA here is from genome assembly GCA_007123775.1 of Anaerolineae bacterium. Taxonomy (GTDB): domain Bacteria; phylum Chloroflexota; class Anaerolineae; order Promineifilales; family Promineifilaceae; genus SLGK01. The sequence goes on from SLGK01000202.1 coordinate 10,076, forward strand.
AGATTTGGTTGTATCTATTTGACCAAAGTGGCGACACGGTCTGGCGAACATCGGGGAGTTATACCCCGGAGAAGTTGGCCGCATTAAAGCGTACCCTGGCAGCACATCTATAGCACTTCACCTGTTGTTGCAGCCTGTGCCAGCTTCGTCAGGCCACCGCTTAATGCTACCCTGGCGCGGTCAGGAGCCGGTTTCCAGGCGGAATGGGATAGCCACCCGTAGTCGTGTGCCCATGTTAGGACGGCTCTCCAGATGTAAACGGCCGTTCAGCCGCTCTACTCGCTCACGCATAGAACGCAATCCCAGGTGACCGGGAAAGTCTTCCGTTGGGTCAAAGCCAATGCCGTCATCCTCAATTTGCAGGTTAACCGTTTGTGGCTGACTGTGCGTCTCCTCACACCAGAGCTTGACTAACACCTGTTGGGCGTGGGCATGTTTGACCACATTGTGCAGCGCTTCCTGGGCCACCCGATACAGGGCCTCTTTCACGGGAAGGGGCACGTCCGGCTCGGCGAGCAGATCGGTTTTGATGGTCAGATTGTGTCGGGCTTGCAGCGCGGCCGTTTGCTTGCTTAGAGCCGAAATCAACCCTTCCGATGCCAGCGATTCAGGCCGCAGTTCAAAGATGAGCGCACGCATTTCGGCCAGACCGGCTTCGGCCAGCGAAAGTACGTATTCGAGTGGTTCGGCCAATGATTGGGGCAAATCTTGCTCCGATTCGCGTTGGAGAAGCGTGTGGGCGGTGCGGGCGCCCAGGGCAATGCCATAGAGAGCCTGGGAGACGGAATCATGCAGTTCACGGGCCAGGCGCTGCCGCTCTTGCAGGGCGGCCAACTGCTGGGCCTGCTCGTACAGGCGGGCATTTTCGATAGCCACGGCGGCCTGGCTGGCCACGGCCGTTACCAGTTCCACATCCCGCTCGCTGTAATAGTTGGGTTGCGGGTGAGACATGCCCAGGAAGCCGATCACGTCTTGCTTGACCAGCAAGGGTACAGCCAGATAGGAGCGCACGCGCTCTACTAGACCATCCAGGCTGGTAGGTGCGTTTTCGCGGAACTCGATAGCGGTTGGGGTATCGGTCGCAATATCCTCGATTAGCACGTATTGGCCCTGTTTAATCGTGCCAAAGAGGAGGGGTGCGTGGTCCAACGGGGTCCCCCGCCCTACTATTTGTTCGGCAGGATAACTACCCCGGTAGTCGAGGATAAGGTAAGCATCCTCCTGGCGCACGGAGATGGTGGCCTCGGTATAGGCCACCAGGTTTTGCAACTGATCCAGAATGATGGTCAGCAACGGCCGTAATTCCAACACCGAAGCCATCTGCTGCGACATATCCAGTAGCGTGGTCAGTTCCCGTGTCCGTTCGGCCACTCGCTGCTCTAATTGCTGCCGCACCTGCGCCCGGTGGGCGAGTTCTTCCTGCAGTTGGGCATTGACGGCCGCTAATTCCTGCGTGCGGCTGCGGATACCTTCCTCCAGGCTGGCCTGACGGCTGAGGACCAGATAGGTCAGGCCGGTCAGTAACAATACGATAATCAGTCCCGCGCCTTGAAAGAGTTGTAGAGACGGCCGTATCAAAGCCAACCAACCGGCGCTAGGGGCCACCACCAGTTCCCACTCTCCATCCGGTAGCAGAATCCGCTGACGTACTGGTTCAGCTTCCGTCAACTCACCCACGCTAAACATCACATTACCGTTCAGGCCATCGCGCAGCACAATGTCAGTAGCGTTGGACACATTGGTCAAACCACTTTCGGCCAGCAGCGGTGGCAGGTCAAAGGCGATATTAAGCAGCCCCCAATATTGTTCTTCATAGAACACAGCCTGGCGGGCAATCAGGCCCATGCCCCCTTGCAACAGTTCGTGCGGCCCGCTTAATATGACCTGTTGGCTGGCGATAGCCCGCTCCACATCCTGGCGCACGGCCGGCCGGGGATCGCGCAGCGGTTCGTAATCGAGAATAGCCAGGTTGTCGGCAGTAGGTGGGTAGACGTAACGCACGATGCCGTCGGGGGCTACGGCAATGTTGTGAATGCCGGCCGCACTTAGATGCAGACGGTTGGCAAAAACGGCAAATTCGGCGTCAAAGTCCTCGTCAAGCAGCTTCGACTCGACAAAAGCGTGCAAACCACGCATGAGAGCCGTGCGCCGGTTGACAGCCGAAGAGATAGCGTTGGCATACAAGGAAGCTTCCACAGTCAGTCGCGACCGCTCTTCGGCCAGCAGCCGACTTTCATACCAACGGTTGGCCTGAACCCACAGCGGCAGCAACAGGGCCAGCACCAGCAGTACCCCCAACCAGGCCCGCCGGTGCGGGTTGCGCCACTGTGTGCTGAGAAACTGGGTGAATGATTGGGTCATGAGGTCAAGTGGAACGTGATACCCTTCAACGACGTTCAGGGCAAGCTGTTATGCGTGAAACACGAAAAGCCGTAACGCTTCACGGATCGGCTGAAACCAGGCCGATACGAACCGCATACAGGGCGGCCTGGGTGCGGCTGTTGACGTCCAGTTTGTCCAGGATATTGCTGACGTGGGTTTTCACCGTCTTTTCGGTAATAGTCAGGGTGGTGGCAATTTCCTTGTTAGACTGGCCGTGAGCCACCAGGCGCAGCACTTCCGTTTCCCGACCGGTCAGAGCTTCCGGGCTGTCGGGAATGCGAACCTCGCGCATCAGGCGGGCGGCGGCCTGGGGCGAGAGTTGGACCTGGCCGGCGGCGGCCGCTTTGATGGCCCGGCAGAGGTCGTCAGCGTTGGTATCTTTGAGCAAATAGCCAATGGCCCCGGCGCGAATGGCGTCCACCACCAGCCGGTCTTCCAGAACGCTGGTCAGGGCGATGACTTCGGTTTCAGGCAGTTCGCGGCGAATAACGGCCGTAGCCGTAATGCCATCCATGACCGGCATCAACAGGTCCATCAATACCACGTCCGGTTTAAGCTGGTGGGCCAGGGTCACGCCTTCTTCACCATTGCCGGCCTCGCCCACAATTTCCAGCTCAGGATCAAGCGAGAGGAACATCCGCAGTCCCTGTCGCACCACCGCATGATCATCTACCAGTAAAACGTTAATTGTCATGAGCCTCACCTCTGGCCACAAGTGTAAACGGGATCAGGTTAGCTGCCATCAGTCTAAAGACCTACACCCAAATAAGCCTGCGGAATGACGTAAATAACAGGGTGTTTGGGTATAGTATTGTTAAAGCTGCTTGAATAAATGATAAAAAGTAGAATTGTAAGTAAATCTATTTTATAGAACATAATTGCTGTTTATGCTATAGTTGAATCGTTCTTTAACAAGTGATAGGCGGTTGCCAGAAAAAACCGTTATCTGGTGTAAAATCACGCGCGTCTATGATGGATAACCTATCAAATACCAATGACCCTGGTAATTGGTGTGCAAAGCACGGACTGACAAGACGGCTTAAAGGCCAATCCACTGTAACCAGTTCAAGCAGGAAGTTATCAGGCGAGGTAAATTCGCTCAGATAGACCATCATCAGTCTGGTTAAAGTATTTTTCAAAGCCCCGGCTGAGAAGATAGAGGGTGTTGTAGTTCATCCAGCAAGGCGAAAATCTTACAAACAGAATAGATTTCTATAAATTCTGAAACTATATCTATCTCGTATTGCGTATTGCGTCCCGCCGACGGTTACGCAATACGCAATACGCACCATTACTATACCATAACCAAAGCCATACGATGATAAAAATATTATTGGCCGACAAACAACCTGCCATTCTCAAGGGCCTTAGCATGAATCTGGCCCTGGAGCCGGATATTGAGATTGTAGGCAGTACCAGCAACGGCCGTGATCTCCTCACCCTCTATCAAGAGGCCCAGCCCGATGTGGTTGTTCTGGATATTGACCTGCTGCTGGAAACGGACGGGCAGGCGTTGTCAGCGCTGGCCGCCCAGGCGGGCCGGGTCATTATTGCCCACAGCCTGTATGACAATCGCGCCCTGAAAACAAAAGCGTTGGCCAATGGGGCCAGACTATTTGTCGTAAAACAAGGAGAGAGCCAGCAGTTGCTGGCGGCTATTCGCCGGGCGGGTCAACAATAATTGGTACAGCTTTTGCCAGTTCCCTTTCATAAACAAAAGGCAAACGGTTATTGCCTCCCTGCCTGTGTGCAGATGGATTACCTTTGTGCAACGCTCAGCCTGACTTGAAGTAATCTTACATGCGCTAGAAGCCTGTCGGGAAAGTCACTGTAGCCGCGGTTTCTTACCGCGTTTCCCAGAGGCGAGGTAAGGATACCTCGGCTACAAAATGGGGTTCTCCGACAAACTGTTAGATCATTGTTTCACTATGCCGGGTAAGGCTCAATCGTTTACTCATATTTCAAGGCCACCACCGGTACCAGCGTGGCCGCGCTCAGAGCCGGGTAAAGGCCGGAGAGCAGGCCGATGATGGTGGCAAAGACGAGGGTGAAGACGGGCAGCCAGAGCGGGGTATAGACCGCCACCGTCGGCGGCGGGCCACCCGTCTGCGCCGCCTGCCCGGCCAGATAGGCCAGCACCAGCACGTTGACCACCTGCCCGATGCTCCAGCCGGTCAGAACCCCGCCTAAGCCGCCCAAGAAGCCGATCCCGGCCGCTTCGCCCAAGAAGATACTCAGCACGTCCCGGTTGGTGGCCCCCACCGCTTTCATCAACCCGATTTCGCGGGTGCGCTCCAGGATAGCCATGGCCATGGTGTTGGCAATGCCGATGGCCGCCACCAGCAGCGAAATAGCTCCCACGCCGCCAAAGATGACCTGCAAGATGACGTAGAAGCTGTTGATGCCCTCGACAAAGGATTGGGGCGAATGGGCCTGGTAGCCCAGGGCCGTAATCTGGTCGTGGACGGCCAATACCTCTTTCACGTCGCCGACTTTGACCACCAGGCCATGATAGCCGTCTTTGTCCAGGTCTACGCGGCGACCCATGACCCAGCCGTTGTGGGCCATGACTTCCTCCATGGGCATGTAGACGGTCCAGTCAGCTTCGCTGCGGGATTCGGCCAGGATGCCCACGACGCGCACCTGTACGTTTTTGCGGACCTCCCCTTCTTCGGTCCATTTGAACAGGGTGATCTTCAACTGCTTGTCATAGAGGTCGGGCGGCGGGGGCGGCTCCTGGCCTGGCCGGGTCTGGGGGCTGTAGAAGTTGTTGGCCACCTGCGAGCCGACGATGACCGTGCCCCGATGTAGTTCCAGGCCACCTTGTTCGGCACGCAGGCCCAGGGCTGTCAGGTCGTCGGGACCGGCTCCACTGATCGATCCCCAGCCTTCTTGCCGGCCGATGACCATGTTGACACCACCCTGAAAGCCGTAGCGGGGTAGAACGGCCGTTACTCCCGGTATCGCTCCAATTTCAGCCAGCGAACGGTTGGTGATCAGCTCCTGGGACGGTCCGCCGCCGGGCATTGGTTCCCCGTAGCTGGGCCAGACCTGGATCAGCGTCAGGTCGCCAATGCCGCCCAACTGCTCGGCGGCGTTGCGCTGCAAACCAACCCCCAGCGAGACCAGTAAGACCACAGCCGCCGTACCGATGATGACACCAACGGCCGTTAAGGCCACCCGCCCCTTGCGCCGGGCCAGGTTTTCAAAAATGAGGGAGAGGAAATCTTGGAGTTTCATGGTTGCGAGGTGGCGGGGTGGCAGAGTGGCGGAGTGACTTGCTTACTTCGCCACTCCGCCACTTTGCCCCTTCGCTGCTATCCCAGATATGGATCCCCTACCGGCCCCGGCATGGGCATGTCGGGCATGGGCATAAAGTCGAAATTGCCGCCGGGCGGGGTGGCCAGGCCGCTGCTGAGGCCGAGCAGCCCCTTAATAAAGCGCCACAGCTTTTGGGTCAAACTTTCGGCCGGCGTGGGGAATGGCTCAAAGCCGCCCGGCTCTTCCCACTCGCCCTCGCCCGGCTCCGGCATGAACGATTCCATCACCTCGATAGCAATCGTCTGGCTGATGGTTTGGGACTGGTTGAAGTCGTCGGTGTAATCCACGCTGACGATCAGTTCCAGCGGGCCGGGCTGTTGGGGCATGAGCAGCGCGTCCAGGGGGAAATAGCCGCCTGCTTCCAGCGAGCCGACGAAGATGCTGTTATTGATCAACTGGCCGCCAACGGCCGTTACCCGGAAATTGCCCAGCGTCACCATAGAACGGCCGATATTGGTCACTTGCAGCGGCAGCGGGGCCATCTCGCCGGCAAAAAAGGGTGGCGGTTCGGCGTAAAAGGCCAGCTCCAGCTTGGGCAGTTGGTAAACCAGCAGCGTAATCACCTGGTCATCGGCATAGGTATGGCCCTCGTCGTCAGTGTAGACAAAAGTGATTTTGACCGGATACGCGCCTGACTTGGCTGATGCGTTGACAATCAGCGCCTTTTCCACCGTCAGTGAAGCACCCACGGCCATATTACCCATGGCCAGCACGTTGGAGGAGCCAACCGGGGCGAAGTTGCCAAAATCACCGCCACCGCCCGACAAACCGCCGCCAGGATCGGGCGTGCCGCCGGGATTACCGCCCGTCAGGCTGCCGCCGCCCAGGATCATGGTCACGTCTTTGGCCCGCTGGCTGCCCTGGTTTTGCACCGTCAGGCGCAGGTTAAACTGGCTGCCCGGCTGCAAGGGGGCTATGTCACTGCCGTAGTCGGTGATGAGCAGTTGCGCCCGCAGCCGGGGCGCCGGCGTGGCCGTGGGCGTGGCGGTCGGTGTTGGTGTGGCCGTCGCGCCAGGGCCAGATGCCTGCGGACGCGCCACCGGGAAGGTCAGAGCAAACTTCTCGCTGTAGGCGGTGCCGTAGGGGTCGGTGTAGGTCACGTTGACCTCTAAGGTGGCAAGGCTCTGGCCACTGAGGTCCCGGCTGGCGGCCAACGGCTGGAAGAAGCGGTGCTGGTGGCCCGGCCATAGCGGGTCGATGGCCCGCACGCCGCCGGTTTCACGGGGGGTAAAATCGCCGTTGGCGAAGGTGGCGACGATATTGGTGGCCAGCGCCTGCCCCGCGTTGTGCAAGGTCATCTCAAAGGCGAGATTTTCGCCGGGGATGATGGCGGCTGAGCTGGCCCCGTAGGAATGGACGACGAGCAACGGCCGTACAAATGCGGTTGGGGCCGGTGTATTGGTGGGGGCCGGCGTATGAGTCGCCGCCGGCGGCGCTGTCACCGTCAGGGCATTGGCCAGCGTGGCCGACACGGCGTCGGGGTTGGTCACGGTAATAGCGTAGCTGCCCGGCGGCACGTCGGCCGGCAGCAGCGCCCGCAGCATACTGGGGCTGACGTAGGTGGTGGACAAAGCCCCATAGCTGCCCAAAATGAGCGCCGCTCCTTCAACAAAGCCACTGCCCGTTACTACCAGGTCCACAGCGGCCACGTTGCTCACCTGGTTGGGCTGCACCTGGCTGATGCTAACGGCCGTAGACCCGGCTCCACTCGGTGGTGTCGGTGTCTCCGTCTGGGCCAGCACCGGCACGGCCAGCAGCAAAAATAACAGCAGTAGATAGGGGTAGGATTTCATAAAGTATACTCCAAAGCCGTATTGCGTATTGCGTAGTTCGTAGTCCTTCTACGCACTACGCACTACGCAATACGCACTACGCAGATTGACCATTAACGATCTTGCCATCCAACAACTGAATCGTATGGCTGGCGAAGTTGGCGATGCGCGGGTCGTGGGTGACAACCAGGACAGTACGGCCGTTGCTGTGCAGTTCGGCCAATAAATTCAAGATTTCGGTGCCGCTGGCCGTGTCCAGGTTGCCGGTCGGCTCGTCGGCCAGAATAAGCTGCGGGTCGTTGACCAGGGCGCGGGCCACGGCCACCCGCTGCTGCTGCCCGCCGGACAGTTCGGTGGGGCGGTGGTTCATGCGCTCAGCCAGGCCCACCTGGGTTAACAAATCGGCCGCCCGCGCCAGCCGCTTGCGCCGGGAGATACCGGCAAAACGCATGGGAAAGGCCACGTTTTCCAGCGCGGTCATGGAGGGAATCAGGTTAAAGGATTGGAAGATAAAGCCAATCGTATGGCGGCGATAGACGGCCAGCCGGTTCTCATCGAGGCTGTCAATCGAACGGCCGTTGACCTCAATCTGTCCCTGCGTCGGCCGGTCCAGGCCGCCCAGCAGGTAGAGCAGCGTACTCTTGCCGGAGCCGGACGGCCCCATCACCGCCCAAAAGGTGTTGGCCTCTATGGTCAGGTCCACCCCCGCCAGGGCATGGACCGTCTCCCGCCCCATGCGGAAGCTTTTGCGAAGATTATTGATGCGAATCATGGTGCGTGTTGCGTATTGCGTATTGGGCAGCACTACGCAATACGCAGCATGGCTCATTTAGAAAAACGGCCGTATCACCGTCAGGTCACTAAACTGGGCCGTAATGAGAGCCGGGCTGGCCTGGAGCAGGGTAAAGAGCATGACGACCAGCAAAACGGCCGTCCAGGCCCTGCGCCGCGAGACGCCGTTGGCCAGCCTGACGCCGATCACCAGCAGCACCAGGTACCAAATCAGGTAGACGTCCACCAGGGCCAGCAGCGAGGCCAGGTAGGCCGACCACATGGCCGACCAGTTGGTCCCAATTTCGGCGGCGAAACCGGAGAGGCCGGGATGGGACAACAACTGCTGCCCGTCCAGCATGGCCCCGGTGCGTACCAGGTCGCGCAGGGCATAGGGCAGCGTGGCCCAGGCCACAAGGTTGAGTACCTGGCCACTGCTGCCCCGGCCACCCAGCATGGTCAGCACCAGGTGCAGCAGCCAGCCCACCAGGAACCAGGCCACCAAAATGCCCAGGATGGCCACCAGTGCCGGCAGGACGTAGGTAAAGACGGGGCCGCTGGTGGCGGCCAGCGCCTGCTGGAACTGGGCCTGCTGCTCCGGCGTGTAATATTCAAAGCCGGGCGGCAAGACAACCTGGCCGCTCTGCGCCGCTTCCTGCCGGATGGAGCCGGCAATCAGTACCCGCATCAGGGCCGTCACCATCAGCACAAAAATGGGCGTGCGCCAGACCGATTCAGAAACGGTCGTTATGCGGGCCATCGTCGCTCGCGGGTTCGTTAGCAAAGGAACCAGCCAATCAAAATGCCAGCCGCCTTCGTCAGGCAGCGATATGGTATCTACAGTTGTCATCTGTTGCTCCTGAATGTGACGGAGGACGGAAGACCGAGGACCGAGTAGTCAGCTTCCGTCTTCCGTCCTTCGTCCTCGGTCTTCTTTAGCCTGTGACCGGCAGGTTGCTCACCGGCCGGCTGGGATTAACCCAACTGGCGTTGACCCAGCCGCGCGTGCCGTTGGCCAACTGTACCTGGACCCAACTGCCGCTCTGATTACGGCCGATCAGCGTTACCGTTGTATTGCGGTTAATCACCGTCAGGACGCCATGACCCACGCCGGGGCCGGAACGCACGTTGAGGTGCCAGGCCGTGACCGTAGCCGTAGTCGTTGTTGCCGGGGGCGGTGTGGGTGCGGGCGGCGTGCTGCCGGACGTGACCGGCAGGGTGCTGATGTTGACGTTGGGCTGAAGCAAGGGGGCATACGACCAGCCAACCGTGCCGTTGGCCAGGCGTACTTGCAACCAGGTGCGGGCCTCGTTGCGGCCCAACAGCGTGACGGTCGTACCCCTGGCAGCCGTGGCAATAACACCAGTGGTGGTGCTGGGACCCTGGCGGACATTGACGTAGCTGCCGCTGATGACAACGGCCGTAGCCGTGCCCGGCGCGGGTGGCTGGGGCGTTGGTGGCGTAGCCGACACGGGCGTCCAGCTCAGTTTGGCAATGGCCCCACCCAGGTTCTCGTAATACTCCATCAGGATGGGTACGCTGCCGCTGGCCAGGTCCAGTTCGGCCGTGTAGGTGGTCATCGGCTGGTCGCGCCACTGGTCAATGACCAACTGGTTGTTGACCCAGAGACGCACGCCGTCATCGGCCGTGACGCTGAAGCGATAGCGGCCGGCGTTAAACGGCACCGAGCGGCTCCAGCGCACTGAGAAGTTGTCAGGGTTGACGATGCCGGGGACTGGCGAAGCCCCGTGCCACTCGTAATTGATGGTGGCCTCCTCACGTACCAGCACCGGCGTGCCTGAGAGCGCCATATTGTTGTAATACTCGGCCCGCCAGTTGTTGGTCACAATTGGTCCACCGATCTGCGTCCAGTTGAGCTTAGCTACAGCCTGGCCACCCGCCTCGTAATATTCAACCCGGATATGGTGGTTGCCGGCTGGCAGATAGACGTCGGCACTCATCGAATGGACCTGGCTATCCCACCAGGAGTCGATGATCAGGACGCCATCCACCCAGACGCGCATACCGTCATCCATGGTAGCCGTAAAGCGGTAGGTACCGGCCGGTAAGGTAAGCGTTTGTGTCCAGCGGGCGGAGAAGCTGTCGCTGTTGACCAGCGGATCGGGTGATCCCTGGCCCCAGTCATGGTTGAGCGCTGCTTCTTGCCGCTGCAAAACGGCCGTGCCCGACAAAGTGCGGTTGTTCCAATAGGTTGCCTGCCAGCCAGAGCCGGTCTGCAGTGCGGTACTGGCCTGTAGGGGTCGTGGCTGGCTGCCGATAATCAAGACGGTTACTATGAGCAGCATCAACATGGCCCAAACGGCCGTTCTCTTTCCTAATTTCTGTTCTGTGTAACGTAACATGGCCGACCTCCTTGTTGGCCTGAAGCCAAACATAATAGACAGATTGCTCCCATCTCTGGTATCATAGCAACTACGCCAATCACATTCATCGGCCAAAAGTAGGAGGAAGCTTCGACAAAAGGGGGAGATGACCATATGATGCATTTACGAAATCAAGTGGAGTTGTGTTGATGAACGCGTTAGACACACGCATAGCCAATGCCAAAGAGACATTTAATCTGACCGAGCCGGAGGACCGGGCCAGCCTGCTGGCTCTAGCCGACGCGCTGCTGGCCGATCGGCAAATCAGCCTGGAGCAGGTCAAGGCGCGGGCGTGTCAAAAAACCGCCCCCCTGGAATTCAAGATGGCCGCTAAACTGATGGAATCCCGTTCATTTTTGCTGAACGGCGCCCGGCCGATAAAAATCGGCGTGGTCTTTGCCATGTGGGGCGAGCAAAACCGGCTGCGCCCCAAAAGCAGTGACAACCCCCACGGCGAAGACTCATTGCGCGCCAAAATTAACCAGTTGAGCTGGGCCACGGCCGGAACCGGCGTTGAATGGGCGCTCTACCCGGTGGATGATGGCTGCCCTTATGGCAGCGGCCAACTGGCCCAGACCATCGCCGCCGAATATGGCTCAGAGCAAGCGGTTCAGGTTCTCTTTCTGGCCGACCATCTGCCGGCCGCCACGGGACCGCTGCGCCGGCTGGCCTCAGCCGATGATTCGCGCAAGGCAGGGGCTATCATTCTGGGCTGTATGCAGGCCATTGCCGCCGGCGCGGAGGCCGTTATCTACACCGATGCCGACAACTCGGTCCACCTGGGACAGATTGGTTTGCTGTTGCAGCCCTATCTCCGGGACGGCCGTCGCGTCGTCTTGGGCAACCGCAAACACCCGGATTCGGTCCTGGTCAAAGACGCTGCCCGGTGGGGCATTGGCATCAAGAATTTGCGCCATATGCAGCGCATGATCGGCGAGGCTATCTTCTCCCAAAACATATTAGACACCCAGGCCGCCTTTAAGCTGTATGAGAGCCGCCTGCTCCAGGAGATCATCGCCGATCCCACCGTATTCGATTTCTCCTTTGACACCGACTGGATTGCCGCCTTTATTGCCCGCGCCGAGCCGTTCGCCCAGATACCGTTTGCTTTCCTCGATTCGGCGGCCGAATCAGCCACCGCCAAACAGCAGCCGATGACCACCTGGGAGACGCTGCTCCTGGGACTGCTGCAATCTATGCGCCGCCATAATTTATTGCGCACCCCCGCCAGCCAGGAAATGGCGCGGGTCATTGATGAAGAAATTCGGGATTACCGGGATTTAGAGCTGATTATCGACCATCTGCCGCCAGAGCTGGCTGAGGCGGGTGAAGCGGATTACGGCAATCCGGAGCTGATGTCCCCGGCAGCCATGCAAGCCTGGATCCGGCAGCGCAAAGCGGCCGTCGCCTAACCAGGTTGTTGTTAGGCACCGAGATTTGCTACGGCACGAAACTGTTATGATTAGCACAGACCAACCGGTCGGTTTGTAATCGGAGTACGATTATGATGAACGAACAAGACGCTCACGACCAGATTCTCAACGCCGCCCTCTCTTTGTTTGCCCGGCACGGCTTCGCCCAGACTAGTATGAACGACATCGTGCGCGAATCGGGCGTGAGCAAGGGAGGGGTTTACTGGCATTTCAAGAGCAAAGAGGCGCTGATCCTGGCCATCTTCGACGCTTTCTTCAGCGGGCAGGAGGCCATTTTGCACAGTGTGCTGAACAGCGCGGACAGGCCGGCGGTTCGGCTGCGCCGGTTGGTGGATCTAGCCGGGGCCGAACTGGAAGCCACTACGGCCCGACTTCCCGCGCCGCTAGAGTTTTACACCCTGGCCGCCCACAATGAGACGCTGCGGGCGCGGCTGGCACAGTTTTACGCTGGCTATCACGAGAAGCTCTGCCTGCTGCTGCAAGAGGGAATAGATGAGGGAATCTGGCCAGGGACAACGGCCGTCGCGCCTACCGCCCACTTCCTCATTAGCGCCATTGAAGGGGTCATCTTGCTCTGGAGCCTTTTTCCTGACCAGTTTAACTTGCGCCAACAGATGGAAACGGCCGTTGCCCTGCTGCTGGCCGGGCTGGCGGCCGACAAAGGATAAGAAACAAATGCAAACCTTACTTTTTTCCCCAGGCGCTTACAATCTGGCTGAAACAACCCGTTGTATTGAAGTTGCCCAAGCGTGCCGCCGCGACTTCGATATCCTGTTTATGAGCTATGGCGGCCAATTTGAACCGCTGATTACCCAGGCCGGTTTTGCTCTGGAACGCCTCGAGCCGCAGATTACGCCGGCCAAAGCGGACCACATCTACAAAGTGGATCAAGGCAAAAAGTTTGGCTACATGTTCTCGGCCGGCGAGGTAGAAACACAAGTGCGTAACGAACTGGCCCTGTTTGAGCGGGTCAAACCGGCTGCCGTCGTTACCGGTTTTAACATGAGCAACAGTATCTCTTGCCGGGTGGCCGGAATACCGCTGGTCTGGCTGACCCATTCCACCTGGATGCTGCACTCATTGATCGAGGCCCGGCTGGGCACCTGGCCCGACATGCTCGATTTCCCGCCCCTGAACTGGCTGCCAGACGCGGCGCTGCTGTGGCTCACCAAAAGAGCCTTTGCCCTCACCGCCCTGATCTTGCGCCCCTACAGCCAGGTCGCTGCCAGATACGGCCAGCCCCCCTTTACCAATCTGGAGCAAATCTGGACGGGGGATTATAATCTATTGGCTGAACCGGCCGAATTTTGCCAACTGCCCCTGCCGCCCAGTTATCACTATATCTCGCCCCTGATTGCTCGTCTGGACCTACCTATCCCGGAAGAAATCTTGCAGTTACCCCGCGATAAACCGCTGGTCTATTTTGCCATGGGTAGTTCCGGCCAGCCGCAGGTAGTCGCTAAAATCATCGCCGGGTTTGATGGGCAACCCTACCGGGTAATCGCGCCGGTTGCCCCATTGCTGGATGGTTTGAACGTACCGATACCGGACAACGTGTTGGTGACGGATTGGCTGCCAGCCCATAAGGTCAACCCAATGGCCGACATTTCGGTTATTCACGGTGGCATTGGCACGGTGATGACCGCCTGCCTGGCCGGGAAGCCGGTGGTGGGCGTCTCAATGATGTTTGAGCAGGAGGCCAACATTGACTGCCTGGTGCGTCAGGGGTTTGCTATCCGCATCCGCAAGAATCGGCTGACGCCTGAGAAGATGTGCCTGGCGATTGAAAGGCTGCTGGCCGATGAGGAAGCCCAACGCAAGGCGCGAGCTTTTCAAAAGGTTGTGGAGGCTTCGTTGGACCCGGCCAGCATTACGCGCTTTTTTGTCAACAGCTTTGGGAACGGCCAGCCGCGGCTGGCTGACAGGTAGAAATATGAACTCTTTCTTCTTTTTTGTGGGCCTCGCCTTTATGCTCACGCACGAGATGGACGCCATCAAATGCCGGGAATGGCGCATCTTCCCGCTTACCTCCCGTCTGGATGACAGCAGGGGGTATTTGGTTTTTACGGCCGTTCACGTCCCCCTCTACCTGCTGCTGTTTTGGGCGCTCCTCGCGCCCGACGGCCTTAACCAGACTTTGATGCGGGGGCTATCCCTCTTTTTTATCATTCACCTGGGGCTGCACCTGCTGTTCCTGAAACATCCCCTAAATGAGTTCAAGTCGGCCCTATCCTGGATATTGATTGTAGGTGCGGCGCTGGCCGGGGCGCTTCATTTTGTGGCGGGTTGATGGTTGGGCAGGTCTTTCCGAACCGCACCACCCTTCTCTGCCCGACAAGTCGCTGTAGCCGCGGTTTCCTAACCGCGCTCCTCACTATTTCTCGGATCGGTATTTCTCACCGGCGGTATTGGCTGATCGTTACAGGTGTCTGGCTCAAAATGGCAGCGTAATGGTTAACAGATTGCCTGTTCACAGCACGCCGGATACACTCCGGCGGTCCCTCTCCCTCGCTTAACAAGAGAGTAACAACTAATACTTGAAAATATATGTAGATGGGGTAGAATATATGTTCTATGCACACATGTGCAAGGCATACAAATTAGCGATAATCGACCTGGTAAAAGCAGAATGCTATGCGGA
>SLGK01000317.1 GCA_007123775.1 Anaerolineae bacterium
CTGCTGCTGGATGAGCTGCCCATTCCGGCGCGGTCAACGGCCGTTTTACCGCTGACTGTTTATGCCGGTGGGGCGGGGAACTATACGCTGACGGCAACGGCCGTTTCCGACCAGGGAACGAATGCCAGTGATACGGCTACGCTGACCGTTATCATGGATCAGGCCAACCAGCCCCCCGTGGTCACGGCCGGACCGGATCGCACCGTTATTATAGGCAACCCGGTACACGGTGTGTTAGCTACCTTCACCGACCCGGACGTGAGTGATACGCATACGGCCGTGATTGACTGGGGCGATGGCACGGTGACGGCCGGGGTAGTGGATCAAGCAGCCGGTAGCATCAGCGGCACCCATACCTATCAGGAATTGGGTGTGTATCCGGTAATCATTACGGTTACCGACAATGCTGGTGATAGCGACAGTGCCACCTTACAGGTGACGGTCAGCCCTTACCAGCTTTATCTACCGGCTGTTCTGAAGAACCCATAATCAAAAGTGCGGCGTAGGCTACCAAAATCCTACGCCGCACACCCTAGCCTACCCTTACAGTCTCAAGCAGGGCAATAAATTGACCCTGGCTATTCCAAGATCAGGTAGAGACTGTAATTGTCAGACCTGTTAACTTCATAGGCATCAATAATCACCAACCACTCGCCGGCCTCAGGCGCAACAACGATAGCCCGTTCTGGCGCATTCGCAGTGGCTCCACTCCAGACAAAGCCGCCCGATGGACTGACAAGAATCACATCGATGTCACTTGTGGGGAATTTGCTCCAGTCTCGCGCCCACAACAGATCGAAAGTGGCTGCGTTCGTCCCTTCAGGGATCGTTACCGGCATGGCAATCGTGTCACCCATCTTGATAACGCCGCTGGCGATGCGGTATCTAGGATGGAGTGGCACGCGGTAGTTTTCGCGCGTGATACGTACCCTGAAGCTTACCGGGTCCTCATTGGAGTAATCACCGATGAGAGACAACTTCATCAACCCCGGTTCCATCGGCTGATTGGCCTCCAGACCCCACGGTGATGTCCAGGGACCGTCCTCAATCACAATCTGGAAACTGTTGCCAAACCAGGGATACCAATAGCGATCTACTGGATGGCTGAACACGCTGCGCTTAGCGCTCTGGACGTGGACTTCTAGCGCGTTAGGCCAGTAGGCCCAATCCCAGTTATCGGGAATGTCGATATCGAAGACCTCCATTGTTACTTTGCTGGTCCGATCGCTGATGGCGAAAACGGCGTTGAATGGCTCAGCCGGAACCAGGGTGATAAGATCGCTTTCCCAGATCTCCACTTTGCCCGGTACCGGGTTGCCCAACACGTTGGCTGTGAGCGGGCCTGTCTTTGTGGCTGGCTTAAGTGCCCAATTACCCGTCATCAGATGATCGAGGGACGCCGCCACGTTAAGGGTGCCGTAACCCTGGTCATTGATCCCTTGCCAGATAGGGCCAACCACTTCAGGATCTGCGCCCAGCAGGAGCACATTCTCCAAGATGGTGGGATCGGTTATATTGCCCTGTGCTTTCCACCAGGAGTTAAGGAGCGCAGCGCTGCCGGCTACTGTGGGTGAGGCGAAGGAAGTGCCACCCGCCCAACGAAGTTCATCCTGCGGACCGGCCTGGAAGTTCCAGTGACCCAGGGCAGTTATCTCCGGGCCAAAGCGGCCGTCACTCAGGGGGCCACGGCTCGAATAGTTGACTACTCTGGTTTCATCGCTGGGTCTCATGATCAGGCCCATACCCGGTGAACCTGGCCAGATAGCCAGACCTATGTATTCGTACAGAACCCGTGAGGAGGGCGCGTAATCTAGCGCACCGACGGACAACACGCCAAAGGATGTGCCTGGCGAACCAACGCTGTTGGGAATAGGCCCTGAGTTGCCAGCCGAGGTCACCACCAGGATATCTGCCTCGAGCAATTCTTCCATAAAGCGGTCGTAAGCATCACGGCCGTCCCAGAACGTAGGTCCACCCAGACTCATGTTGACGATATCAATGTCTAGCAGACCTTCTTTCTTCAATGTTAGTATGTGATCCAGCCCATCAAGAATCACCGAACTGGGCACGCCACCGCCTGTGTAGGGGAAAACCTTGACCGGATAGATCTGGGCTTCAGGTGCCTGACCAAAGACTGGCACAAAGTCCACCGGCCAGTCCAGGTAAGGCTGCTGGGCCAGGTAGATGGGGTGGTCCGGGTTGGCGCTAAAGTCTAAGGCGCAGGCCGAGGCGATGTCGCCGGCTACATGGGTGCCGTGCCAGTGGTTGAGTGGCGAATTGGCGGGATAGGGATCGTTGAAGGGCGGACCCATAACGGCACTGTAACCATTGGGGAAGCCCGGCGCACCAATGACGGCATGGGCCAGACAGACGTTAGGCGCCGTGCCGGTGTCCACCACGGCGACGATGATACCCTCACCCATGGTATGCTCCCAAACATCATAAGCCCCGGTGTAGTGAAAATTGGCATAGCCGTGGGGCAGTGTACCCAGGTCCAGCGCGGCCAAATCGACCGCCTGCACCTCCACGCCAATCATGTTCTCAACGACATAGGACATGGGCCGTGGTTCGTTCCCGATTTCTTGTAAGTCGTCGTTCAGATAGACCATCTGATCTTTCTGGATACTGGTTACGCCGGCAAAGCTGGCCACCGTTCCCAACTGATCGGCGGGTACCCTTGCGGCCACCGCGGGCACGTTTTGATATTCAAAATTCACAACCCCGCCCACAGAGTGAATGTGGGTTGACAGGGCAGCGGTAGAGCTGTTGGTCAGGATGATAATGTCTACCGTACCGCTGCTGCTAGGATAAGATTGGCTTACAGTGCCAGCCGTGGCCGGTATCACCAGTAAAGCCAATAGAAAGGTACACAAGGTCAGTAAAACGAATTTGCGGTTCATTTGATTCTCTCCGTAAGATCTGTGCGCATATTGAAACGCCTGGCGCTTGCCAATAATCTAAATCCGATCCACGAACAAAGATGTGTCATCGCTGTAGCCATGCCATCGCTGGCTCTCTGTAAAGAGTGGCATCACCTCCTTTCATCGCTTGTCACACATTACTTTCCACAGTATAGCGGCCGTATCGTTCCCAGATCGTTCCCTGAGAGCAGTTTTCCTGGCCAAAGCAATTCTTTGCTCATTGACGGCTTATTCAGCCGCAGCGACGACGTAGTGGCCTACCCCTATGTCATAGGTTGCAACCGGACTGACAACGATCAATGAGAGGCGATTATCCTGCCTGGCTGCGAGGCAGCCATCGGTCTGTACACGTCCCGGAAGCACGCACGGCTGGCGATGGATGAACGAATAGAAGACGGCCGTCTGTGGCCTCTGTCGCTGCTTCCGTGTAATATTAGCCTATGGGCTATTTCCGTTACCTGCTGTGGGCCGCTCTGGCGGTTGTCTTCCTGGCCGTGCTGGGAATTGCGCTGAACCAGACGGCCGTTTCTGCCGACCCCCACCAGATCGAAACCGAACTGCGCCAGTTAATTGACCAGGAAAGCTTGCAGCCGCCAACGGCCGTTGCCTCCCCCACTAACCCCGCCCAAATCGAACTGGGTCAGGCCCTCTTCTTTGAAAACGACCTCAGCGGCAACCGGGACATCAACTGCGCCACCTGCCACCATCCCGCCTTTGGCCTGAGCGACGGCCTGCCCCTGGCCGTGGGTACCGGCGGCGACGGGGTTGGGCCTGAGCGCACGTTGGGCCAGGGCCGCCAGTTTGTGCCGCGCAATACCCCTGACCTGGCCCATCGCGGCCGGCCGGAATGGACCGTCATGTTTTGGGACGGCCGTATCGAGGGCATGGCCGAATCCGGTTTTACTTCGCCCGCTGGCGACTACCTGCCCCCCGGCCTGGACAACGCCCTGGCCGTCCAGGCCATGCTGGCCGTCGTCTCTCGCCACGAGATGCGAGGCGGCACCTATGATGTCGCCGGTTATCCCATTCAGCCGGGTCATGAACCAGACAGCCAGCAGGAACGGCCGTTGGGCTGGGCCGACCGGGACATTTTTGGGCAGGAAAACGAGCTGGCTGCCCTGGGGAACGATGCCGCCGACATGCCCGCCATCTGGGAGGGGTTGATGGTGCGCCTGCTTGAACGGCCGATTTACCGCGAACGCTTTGCCGCCGCCTACCCCCACACACTGCCTGAGCAGCTTACTTTTGTCCACGCCGCCAACGCCCTGGCCGCCTTCCAGACCGATGCCTTTAGTCAGATGCCCACCGCCTGGGACCGCTACCTGGCCGGGGACCGTGACGCCATTTCCACCGAGGCCAAGCAGGGGGCGCTGCTCTTTTACGGGCGGCTGGGCTGTGCTGCTTGCCACAGCGGGCCATTGCTGACCGACCTGCAATTCCACAACGTTGGCGTACCCCAATTTGGGCCGGGTACCGATCCCTTTGCGCCGCTGGATTACGGCCGTTATGCCGTGACCCAACAGGCCGCTGACCGCTACGCCTTCCGCACCCCCTCGCTGCGAAACGTGGCCCACACCGGCCCTTACTTCCACAACGGGGCTTATGACACCCTGGAGGCCGTCATTGCCCACCACCTGGACCCGGCCGGAGCGCTCAAAGCATATAACGGCCGTGCCCTTCCCCCTGACCTGCAAAGCAGCCTGCAAAATGAACCCATCACCCAACAGAACATTCTGGCTACCCTTGCCCCATACTTACCCACCGGCCAGTCGCTGTCTCAGCGGGAGATAGCGCAGTTGGTGGCCTTTTTGCACAGTTTAAGTGAACCATGATGATGACGAAGGACGACAGACCAAGGACAGAGGGTAGCTGGCCGGTCTGCCGTCTACCGTCTCCACCCGTGAGGAAAAAACCATGACCCGATTTATCCGACCCACATTTTTGTTTGTTGGCCTGCTACTGGCAGGCCTGTTGGTAGCGGGGCTGCTGCTGAGCAGCGGCAGCCGCCAGACCGATACAGTTGCAGCATTGACCGCACCCTCCCAGCTTGAGGTGAGCCTGGTGACTGTGGCCGCTGGTTTTAACCAGCCAACCGTGATTACCCATGCCGGCGACGGCCGTCTCTTCGTCGTTGAACAGGCCGGCCTCATCCGCATTATTGATGAAAACGGCAGCGTCCTACCCGATCCCTTCCTGGACATTCAGGCCCTTGTGGAAACCGGCTTTTTTGAGCAAGGTTTGTTGGGCCTGGCTTTCCACCCTGATTATGCCAACAACGGCTATTTTTACGTTTACTTTATTGACCTGGACGGCGACTCGCAGGTGGTGCGCTATACGGTCGATATCAATAACCCCAATACGGCCGATCCCGACAGCGCCTTCCCCATTATCAGCATCGAGCAGCCCTACCCCAACAACAACGGTGGCGACCTCCACTTCGGCCTCGACGGCTACCTCTACATTGCCCTGGGCGATGGCGGCGCGCAAGGCGACCCCGACGATCAGGCGCAGGACGGCAGCAGCCTGCAAGGTAAATTGCTGCGGATTGACGTGGACGGCACCACCCCCGAAACCAACTACCAGATTCCGCCCGACAATCCTTTTATCGGTGATGCCGAGGTGCTGGATGAAATCTGGGCTTTAGGGCTGCGGAATCCCTGGCGCTTTAGCTTCGACCGGGCTACCGGCGACCTTTATCTGAGCGACGTGGGGCTGAGCGGCTACGAGGAGATTAACTTCCAACCGGCGAGCAGCAGCGGCGGTGAGAACTACGGCTGGCGCTGCTACGAAGGCTTTGACGAGCATAACCTCGACGAATGCGGCCCGGAGGCAGAATATACCTTTCCCGCCCATGCCTATCCCCATTTTGATGGCAACACCTTTCTCGGCTGTTCGGTGACGGGCGGCTTTGTTTATCGCGGCCACTGGTCGCCGGCGCTGATCGGCCGTTATATCTTCGGTGACTATTGCAGCGGCAACTTCTGGTCGCTCATGCGCGATAACGAGGGGGAATGGCAGGTTGAGTGGCTGGGTATGCTACTACCCAACGTCAGCAGCTTTGGCGAAGGGGCCAACGGCGAACTGTACGCCGCTGGCCACAGCGATGGCACCATTTATCGCCTTAAAGCCACCCCCACCACGCCCGACGTCAGCCTGACTACTTTCGCCACCGGCCTGACGCAGCCTATCGGCATTGTCAACAGCGGCGTGCCCGGCGATGGGCGGCTCTTTGTCGTGCAGCAGCCCGGCCAGATTCGCGTGGTGCAGCCAAACGGCACCGTACTGCCCACGCCTTTTCTCAATATTGCCGCCCTGGTCAATACTTCAGGCAATGAGCGCGGGCTGTTGGGACTGGTTTTTCACCCGCAGTATGAGAATAACGGCTACTTTTATGTAAACTATACCGACCTGAGCGGCAGCACGCAGATAGCCCGCTACAGTGTGGACCCCGATAATCCCAACGTAACCGACCCCAACAGCGCCCTGCTGATTTTGAACATCGGCCAGGATTTCGCCAACCACAACGGCGGTGACCTGCACTTTGGGCCGGATGGCTATCTGTACATCGGCATGGGGGACGGCGGCAGCGGTGGCGATCCGCTCAATCGCAGCCAGAACATGGCTTCACTGTTGGGTAAGATGCTCCGTATTGACGTGGACCCAACGGCCGGTTTGGCGCCCGACTGCGGCAGCGGCACGACCAATTACTCGATTCCGGCCGACAATCCCTTTGTCGGGGTAACGGGTAGCTGTAACGAGATTTGGGCACCGGGCGTGCGGAATCCGTGGCGCTTTAGTTTTGACGCGCTGCTGGGCGATATGTATATTGCCGACGTGGGCCAAAATGCACGGGAAGAAATTAACTGGCAGCCGGCCGCCAGTCCCGGCGGTGAGAATTATGGCTGGCGCTGTTATGAAGGCAATCTGCCCTACAATCTGAGCGGCTGCGGCCCGGCCGGCGATTACACCTTCCCCGTGCATGAATATGCCCATACCAACAACAACTGTTCGGTAACGGGCGGCTACGTCTATCGCGGCAGTGAATACCCGGTGCTGTGGGGTCATTACGTCTATGCTGATTATTGCAGCGGCCGCTTTTACGCCCTGCACCCGGATGGCGACGGAGGCTGGCAGAATCTGTTCTTGGGCCAGCTTATCACGCAGCTTTTCACCACCAGCAGCTTCGGGCAGGATATCCATGGGGAGATGTATGTCAGTACCCGCGGCCAGGGGATTATCTACCGCATTCAGGAAGATACGCCACCACCACCGCCCACCCCGACGCCCACAGCGACCGCGTTTGCGCCGACGATAACCCCTACACCGACCATCACCGCCACACCGACAATCACTCCCACACCGACCATAACCGTCACACCCAGCCCCACGCCGATCCTGACACCGTGGGTCTATCTGCCCTACATCGAGCGTGCCGAGGAGTAACCGGCATCTTCTTACCCCTTGCTATGAGCAAGGCGACAGTTTGCTTTGGCGACTTTTGTATTCTGTGTGGCTAAATGAGACGGAGGACGGAGGACCGAAGACGGAGGCCTAGTGGCTTCCGTCTTCGGTCCTCCGTCAATTGGTTAGCGCAAGATAGCAGGCAGGTAAAGGCGGTGCTGGGCTTCACCATAGAGGAGCAGGTGGCCCAGGCTGCACACCGCCAGGTCCAGCCGGTTATTGTCGAAATCGCGCTGGTAGTCTGAGGGGGGCGAGCAGCTATTGGCGGCATCATCCCAGGTGGCAGTGCCCGACGGCCGTTGCCACCAGACCAGCGACTCTGCGACGAAAGAATCGGTAAACGCTTCGTCGTAGGCAAATATAAGCTGATAGGGTTCAGCCAGGGACAGGTCGGGCAGACGCAGGCCGTCGCGGTAGGCGGTCAGGGCAAAGCCGCTGCCGGTGAAGAAGGTCAGGGGGGGGCCAACGGCCGTTTCTGCCGCATCGAGTGCAGTGTAGAGCAGCGTCACCGTTTCGGTCACGGTATCGCTGGCAAAAGTGACGGTAATGGCCCGACCGCTGCCGTCATCGTAACTAAAGAGGTCGCCGCCGGTTGGTTCTAACTCAGCCCGGAGATGGCCCACGTCGATTACGGCCGTTTCGCTCAGCGCATAGCCGTTTTCGGTGATGTTCAGGGTGACGGTATAACTACCGGCTGCGCCATAGCTGTGGCTGGGGCTGGTTAGCGTGCTGGTAGTCCCATCGCCAAAATCCCACAGATAAGCGAGCGATTCATCGTCAAAATCGGGCACAAACAGGCCGGACTCGCCCACCAGCAGCGGGTTGTCATAGCTGAACGTGGCCGTTAGCGGCGGCGGCGCGGCGACCACGAAGGTGTCGGTGATGGTATGGGTGAGGTCGTTGCCGGCCGTCGTCGTCAGGGCCACGGTGTAGGTGCCTACGGCGGTGTAGAGGTAGGTGGGGTTGGCGTCGGTGGCCGTGCCGCTGCCGTCGCCAAAGTCCCATTCGTAGGTAAGCGGGGGTGTGCCGGTAGAAGTGGCGGTGAAAACGGCCGTTTGGCCCAGCGTAATTGGCCCGTTGTGGTCAAAGCTGCTCTCAGGCGGTTGGGACGGCAGATTAGCCGGCACAAACATCGGCCCGCTGAAGCAGGGGTAGGTTTCGGGATTGGGTTCACCCGAGACGGTCCAGCAGCTATAGGGCTGGTTCACGCCATCTTTGGGCATGGCCGGCACATACCAGATAACGATATTTTCGCTCTCAATCGATTCCCCATTGACAAAGGTGTGCGGCCCCTGCTGGTGGTCGTCGTTACAGCAGGAGCCCATGGCGGGCAGGTCGAAGTCACCTTCGTTGGGATGGTGCTTTACCACGTAAATATAGGCGTCGTCGGGGTGGGGGCTGTCATCAAACTGCCCCTGCCCCGGCTCAATGTAGTAGGCAACGCCGTTGTCATTATAGACCAGCCATTTGTACCCTTCGTCGGTGTATGGGCCGTCCTGCAACTGCCAGAACTCGGTTTGGTGAGACTGCCATTCGGCCCCGTCCCAGGTGGCAAAGTTGTTGTCGGCCGAGCCATCAACGGCGATGTCGATGCGGACCAGCGGGCGGTAGGTGCCTATCGGGTTACAGCCGCGCCCGAAGGCCACACTGACCACGCGGAAACGGCCGTCGTCGTAAAAGCGAATCTGCTGCTCATAGCGGTAATTACAGTTGGCTCCCCAATTGCCCATACGAAAGTCCTGCACGACCTCAAAGCCAATTACGTTGTTATCATCATCTGTCAGATCCCGCACTTTGGTTTCGCCGTAAGGGAAGATGTGAAAACCACCGCCGCCAGCGTTGCAGCCGGTGACGTCACGAAAGCCGGAACCAGAGCTATAGCGGACGTTCCACTGGGCCAGCTTGATATTGTTGGCTACCGGCATCCCATTGTAGCTGATGTCATGCACGCGCAGGCCGTCCCAGTTGGTGGTGTGATAGCTGAGCGACCAACCATCCCGCTCCACGCTGCCCGGCTGGGGACAGGTCTGGGCCACAAAAGGGGGTGACACCTGGGACGAGGCGGCAATCGTCTCGGTCCACTCAACGTGGATGACTTCCTCAAGGGTCAGGTCAACGATGACCCACAGGACCCGCTCGCTTTCATGATAAACCAGACCCGCGCACAAATGGCTGCCGTCGCAACTGGTGCCGGGCCGATCGGCAATGACCGGGGCCACCTCAGATGAGTCAGGCCGGTAGCCCAACGCTTCAATGACGCGGGGGTCGCTGCTGGCCAGGTCGCGGGCCAGGTCGGCCAGCCGCTTGTTGATGCCGGGCTGGGCGTTGTCCAGGGTGAAGACGTCGCGCACGGTGGCCGCCTCGACATCAACGATAGCCGTAATGGTGGCGTTTTGGTCAAAGTTATAGATTTCAACCTGGTAACAAACGGCCGTTTGGCAGGCGTGGTCGGCGGGTGAGTGCTGGGGGTGCATCTGGCGAATGCTAAAGACCTCGGTGCGGCTGCCCATGGTATGGTGCAGCACGCGGGCATCGGCCAGCGTTAGCTCTTGAGCCAGTTGCCGCTCCGGGTGGTTCACGTCAGCCAGGGGCACGGCCGCTCCCTTACCTATCACCGGCCTTACCAGATCAACCGTACCCAGCCGATCGGTCGCCAAAAAAACAGAGGCCAACAGAATTGCAGCCAGAACAAGCGTGGGGATGTAGAGTCGTCTATTCATAGGGATTCACCGTATTTTGCTTTTTCGTACCGAAGGAATATAGTGATGGTCAGTAAACAGGGCCATAATCTTACTACGATTGTGAAATACCGCAACAAATTAACGAACCGATGAACTACTACACGAAATACAGTGTGGGTTTACATAATCATGTCAGGCTACCCCCCTCCCCCACCTCCCGCAGCCTGACAACAACTGTAGGCCAACTGGCAAAGTTGCTGCTGGTTAGTTGCCGGTCCCGGCCCGTAACCCCGCGGCCGAACCGTGTTGCTAACGAACACGGTTAACGTCCGGCATGGCCTTGTTGCCGCAGCCCCCCGCCCCGCCAACCGGCAGCAGCCGCAGCGACCGCAGCCCCATCTACCACCAAAATCCAATTTATGACAGTTTTTGGCAGCGCAAAACGGCTTTCAATGTAGCCAACTCTGCCTATTTGTGTTAAATATAGGCACCAAGCAGTCCAACCGTGTTCATAACAAACACGGTCCCAAGCAACAACAGCGGTGACCCTATGAGCGATGACGCGAAAGCCTTGATGCCCACAACTGAAAAATTTGTCGATTTCTATGGGGATCGTATCAACTTGCTTCTGATGGAGGATACCGCTTACGTTCCCTTGCGCCCCATGGCTGAATTTCTCGGCCTGGCCTGGAGTTCGCAGCGGCAGCGTACCCTACGTGACAATGTGATAAAAAAGCGCGTCAGGAATTTGATCGTTACCGCCGCTGACAACAGCCAGCGAGAGATGATGTGCCTGCCGCTCGACCTGCTGCCCGGCTGGCTATTTGGTATCAGCGTGAGCCGGGCACGTAAAGAGCTGCAGGAAAAGCTGGACCGCTACCGTGAAGAGTGCTTTCAGGTATTGTGGGAATCTTTTCAGGAAGGCCGTTTGACGGCCGTGCCTGCATTTGAGAGCATCCTGGAGAATGACACCCCAGCCGTACAGACGTATAAGATGCTCCAGGCCATGGCCCAGATGGCGCGCAACCAGGTTTTGCTTGAGGCACGCCTCACCAACCGCCTGGAAGATCATGAAGACCGTCTCGAACGCATCGAGGCCCACTTAGGCGATTCCAGGCGCAACATCACTCCTGAGCAGGCATCGCATATCAGCCAGGCCGTCAAAGCCATCGCCCTGGAACTGTCCAGCCGCTCCGGGCGTAACGAATATGGCGGCGTTTACGGCGAGCTATATCGTCGCTTCAAGATTCCGGCTTACCGTGAGCTGCCCGCCCGCCGTTATGAGGAGGCCATGGCCTGGCTAAAGGAGTGGTGGGCCTCACTGACCGACGACACAATTCCTTTCTGACGGCAAAAGGTCGTCCATGGACAACCTTTTGGCAATGATAAGTTTGGCAACAAAGGTCGTCCATGGACAACCTCGCCGCCTTGATAATCCTGACGGAGACACCACATGACCAGAACGCTCGCCATCGCCAACCAAAAGGGGGGTACAGGTAAAACAACCAGCGCCATCAACATCGCCTGTGGTTGGGCGCGCGTGGCCGGACCCGACCGGGTGCTGCTGGTAGACCTGGACCCCCAGGCCAATGCCACCGCCGTGGCCCTGGATGTGGGTCTCGCCGTTGGCCCCCGCCGGCCAGACGTGCCCACCATCAAGGAGGTGCTGCTAGAAGAAACGGCCGCAGCCGCGGCAATTCAGGTTAAGACTTTGCCGGGCATTGCCACTGCCGACGGTGTTCAACCGGACAGTAATCTGCACATACTCCCGTCACACCTGGAACTGGCTACGTTAGAGTCGATTCTGAGCAACACTTTTCGCGGCGAATACAGGCTCAAAAAGCAGCTAGAAACGGTGCGACGGCGTTATGAGGTCGTCATTGTTGATTGCCCGCCCAGCCTGGGAACCCTTACCCTGAACGCGCTCATTTTCTGCGAGGAAGTCCTGATCCCCGTTGATCCCGGACTATTTCCCCTCATTGGCTTAGGGTTACTCCTAAACACCATCGAGTCGGTGCGCGAGGCCAATCCGCATCTCCGCGTTGCCGGGGTACTGCCTACCTTGGTCAGCCGCACGGTCGTGTCGCGCGATACTTTGACCCAGTTGGAAGAGAACTTCACCAATCTCCTCCTGCCCCAGATTCCGCAGCGCACCCTCATCAACGAAGCCCACACTGCCGGACACGACATATTCAGCTTTAGCCCCAACAGCGACAGCGCCGCGGCCTATGCCGCCGTCGTGGCTACCTTGAGAGAAAAGGAGTAAGTTATGGCCCGTTCTAGCGGTTTAACCGGTGGTCTATCCAACCTGTTTGACAATATTGACCCGTATGGCCAGAAGGGAAAAGAGCAGATAGTCCCCTTGCAGCGCGAGACACTCCACATCGAAACCATCCTCCCTGACCCGGGCCAGCCCCGACAGCTATTACCAACCGACCTGACAATTGGCCTGAACAACGGACAACAAGCGGCCGTCACCGTTCTGGAATCCTGGCTGCGTACCGCGGCCAGGTCAACGCCGGCCCAGGCGCAGGCGGCTGCCAATCTGCGCCAGTTGGCCGATACCATCGCCCAGCATGGCCTCATCAATCCCATTACCGTGCGCCCGGCGACTAACAGCGATGGTGTTCCCGCCGGCATCCAATACGTTATCGTGACCGGCGAACGACGCTGGTGGGCACATGTCTTGCTGACCTTGCTGGATCGCACCATCGGCCCCAACCAGGCCCAGCCCGAACGGATTGCCGCCACGATTGTCGCCGAAGAGGCCAACATCCGTGCCCTGCAGCTAATTGAGAACATTGCTCGTGAAGATTTGTCGGCGATAGAGCGTGCCCAGGGCATCGAAGCGCTGCGCGAGGACCTGAGTCGCCTGACCGGTGAAGCAGCCAACTGGAAAGAGGTGGAGGAGGTGTTGGGCATCTCCAAATCCTATCGTATTCGCATCCTGCGCGTCTTGCGCCTCAGTGAACCGGCCCAGGCGCTGATCCAGGCCCATAATTTCCCGGAGCGCACCATCCGTCCCATTACCGATAAGCTGTTAGCAGAGCCAGAACTGCAAGAAGCGGTGCTGCGCCATTTGATTCGCTGGCAGGAAGCGGGCGAGCCGGTGGGCGCCGATCGGCTCAATCGCATCATTGCCAAGCTATTGGCAGACAAGAATCCGAGGCAGCAGCCAGGCAAAGAACGGCCGGGGGTAACGGCCGTTGTGCAGCAAATCCACCAGCGGGCCAGAACAACGCTCAAGAGCTTTCGTGCCCTACCCGCTACCGACCGCCAGGCCGTCAAACTGGCGCTGCGCGAAAATGACGAAGCCCGCCAGGCGCTGCAAACGCTGCGGGCTGAGCTGGATCGGCTGCTGGCCGACTGATCCGTGACAGCAATTGGACAACGCTGTCTTGACCGCTGGCAGGGGATAGGTTGGGGGCACGATTATGCCGGTGACGAACATCTTCAGGCTTCAAGGCACCGGCAATGGCCGCCCCCCAACGCCCGCAGCTTGCTTCGTGTAGTACGTAGATAGTCTGGGCAATAGCTGCCAGCAAAACAAGTTTAATGGCTTCGGCCGTGCCAGAAAACGCCAGGTATCGCTCAGAACCGCCCAAAATGGCTCTCTCTCGCCGCTAACCGCCCTTACCACACCTTCCTAGGCATATAGGCATAAACGGCCGTCTGTGGCGATTTTGGGCGGTATGGCCAGGATACCAACATTGCCGGCCTGACGCCGGGTAGGGTAGGGGGAAACGGTCAGGGCTGGTGGTGGTGCCGGCTGGCGCAGCACGCACGGCTATTGGGGCCGATTGGGTAAACCAATCGGCCCCACTGCTTTATAGACCGTACTGGTCCCGCACAAAGGGCAGCAGCCCCCGCCGCTCCAGAACGGAGAGCGGCGCACGAAACGTTACCTGGACCACGCCCGGATGACGGCCGATTTCAATGGCACCGGTAATGGTGGCCCGGTTCTTCACCTCTGGCACGCTCATCTCCAGCAGGGCGGCGGCCCGCTCCAGACCGTTGTCGGTGGCGGCGTTGAGGTCGGGGCCGGTGCCGATAACGGAAATTGGGGCAGACTGCTCGACCTCGGCCACGCCCCAGGCCTGGGCCAGGGCATCGGCCTGTTTCTGCTCGCTGGCGCTGAGCGGCCGGGCCAGGAAGGGCAAATCCTCGACCACCGGCAGCAAAATCGGTCCGTCCAGGTTCAGCCCCTTCAGCAAGTGGACTTGCAGCGTGACCGTACCCGACACGTCGCAGGTGTGGCCCGCGATTTCACCATCTCCTTGCAGCGCGTGCATGTCGCCCAGATAAACGCCGCCGCCGGGCACTTTGACAGGGCAGATGAGGATCGACCCGGCACGTACGGCATCAATATCCAGGTGCCCGTCGGTGCGGTGCTGGAGTTGGTCAGCGGTCAGCGCGTACTCATGGGGCGCGCCAATCAGGAAGGAGCCAAAGTCGCCGGCGTTGTGTGAATCAGGCATAGGTATGGCCGGGGTGGTCCCCAACTGGCCCATAAACGGCCGTAAACGGGCCACCAATCCCACCAGATCGTGCGGGGCAAAGGCCAGAATCGGGTTCTGGATCGATTTCTCCGGCAGGGCGGCGTAGCGGTGGGCATCGCGGGCAATCTCTTCGGCCGCTGCCTGGGGTAGAGTGACGCCCAGGGTGTGGTTGGCGTCAAAAGCGATGGTATAGCCGTTGGTGAAGCTGAAGGGTGCCGCGTCGGCCCCGCAACTGGCGCAGCGCACCGCCGTCTGGCCAATGCCGTCCAGTTTCGTTTTGGGGTAGAGCTGGCCACATTCAGGGCATTTACCGGCTACGTAGGGATCGCCGAGGAAACGGCCGTCCATAAAAACGTCGTTACCCGAGGCAGTGGCCAGCGAGGTCACGGTAATTTCCTTGATGCGAATAACAATGGCATCGCCTACTTCAGCACCGGCTACGGCTACCGGCCGGGTGACTTCGTGGCCGCCGCGAATCTCGGGGGTAATCATCGGCCCCCAGCAGCCGGGCGCGGTATTGGCCACGATATGGCCGCCGTCCCGCACCGGCCCCAGCATGGGGCGATGGGGATCGAGGATACCGTCAACAAACTGGTCAACGTAGACCGTTTCGTGGGCAGCAGAACGGCCGTTGTCGGAACGGCCGTCTGCATGAACATCTGCTTTACCTTCAATCGTGAGGGTCATCTTACTCTCCTTTGGGTAGCTAACGCCAATGCGGGCCGGGACTACTGGCCCGGATTGGGGAAAATAGTGAGGGGCCGGCCCTAACCGCCGGCAATGGGCAGCAGCAGCGACACTTCCTGTCCGTTCTGCAACGGCTCGCTGTCGGTCACGTGACGACCGGCCAGGACGGGCACGGCATTGGCCAAAAGCGGCTGGGCATCCTCAAAATGCTGCGCCAGATGTTGGCGCAAATCAGCCACGGTCGCGCCCTCGGCCAGCGTTACCGGCAGCCGCGCCTGTCCAGTGTGTTGGATTAAACCTGCGCTAAAACGAACGGTGATCAGCATCGGATAACCTGTTGCGTCCTGCCGCTTAAAGCAGACCGCTGCTTAGGAGAAAGTGGTGCTACTACCTGTAATTATGGGAGGGTTGGGGGGGCTTGTCAAGCGGGCAGAAAGGCTGGGGCTGAGCAAAGTCTTGAACGGCCATTCGACCGGCGGCCCGTGCCATTTACGCCGACGCCAGCGGCCATTTTGCCTGTTTCTCACACTTGCACCTGGCCGAATGAAACATTGAATGCTTGTTCATCTCCAACCAACCACTGGCAACCTGCTATCCTGCCGGCCCGTGCCTTGCACCACGTTAAAACGCAGACACAACTATAACTGACTATACAATTATGGACTGATTTGGTATGATGATAATAAGCACCGCTTTAATCAGGCAGGACGCGCCACTTCTTCTACTGGATGTAGACAACCAATGACAACCACAATTTATATGGATAGTAGAGAATATGCCGACACGCAGCAGTTGGTTAAATCAGCTATTGACGGCGAGGTTGCCCGTTTGGAACTGGCCCTGGCGCTGGCCCGTCAGCGATTGGCTCCTTTTGAAGAGAAATATGGCGTTACAAACGTAGCCAAACAAAAATCAAATAGGAAAGCGCAGCGTGAACCTGCCGTCATAGTGTAAGCCAGTCGCTACTGGAATACGTTATTCTTATGATCGGCGGCCTGTGACCAGTAGGGCAGCGGCGCTGTCTGAACACCGGCGATGACCGGCAAATCCTGTTCAACATAAGCCGCTATTTCCGCCGTGCCCAGATGCTCAACAATGACTCGTAAGCCCAACTCAGACAACCGTTCCAGATGGCGAAATGGTGTGCCATACCATTGTGTGCCTAACAAGTCATACACCGTTTCATATGGTACATCATATCCCAGGTAAGACGCGACCATCTGCACAGCAATCGGCAAACAATCGGCCTGGCTACGCTGGGACTGCTGTGAAACGCTGCGCGAGAGTCTGGGCATTTTGCTTAATTTCCGCAATTTCGTCAGATGATAGTGTTATAACGCCTTGCTGCACGTCCACCAAAACAGCGCCCACCGGTCCCACATCCCCCAATGCCGGGAAGGTAAGTTGCAGTGGTACGCGCCAATGGGCTGTTCCCTTTGTGGGGATGACCAACTGCGGCATCATGGCTCGTATCTGGCTGCTGATCTCTAAATGCACCCAGTTGTTGACACGACGACGTGCTTCGCTGGCGCTTATCTGAATCTCGATCTGTTCGTCCAGGTGCAACGACAGCAGACCCGTCTCTGCTACTCGTTGTTGGGTTAATACAATCTCATAGCTCATAGCCCAACCTCTCATTTAATTCCAGCCGCAGCCAATCCTACAAGCAAATTCGGCCCGGCCGTTTTCATTACAACCCACATACGTACTTCGTAATTCGTCCTGCGCCTATTATACGAGACAATGGGGCGGGGTAAAAGGGGCAAGAGCCGAATGGTTTTGGCTAATCCCGATCCGGCCGGCCCGTGCCTCGCACCATGGCGACCGCCGCCCGCACCGCCTCATCCTCACTCATATCCCCAATCAGTCCCAGCACCTTCAACGCCTCCTACCGGGCCGTTGTGCCGGGGTTGCTTTGCAGGAACTCGATAGTCTTGTAGTTGCCCTCTTCACCGCCGAGCAGGCACACCTAGTCCGGGATGTGCCGGATTATGGCGGTCTAACGCCGCGCCAGCAGGGACGTACCTTTGACACCTTCATCAACCACCACCCGCCGCTGGTGCGCCAGATGCTGCACCGTCTGCGACAGGGGCAGGACGCCGAGGCCGTTGTCGCCGACGCGCTGCGCTCACCGGCTGAGGTGTTGGCCGTCTGGTCTTATCTGTTTCCTGATGAGCAGGTGGCGTTATGATAGGCTATGGTATGTGGCCCTGCTGCTCGCCGCCATCTTCTATTTGGTTCCGAACTCAGGTTCTGTAGTAATCGCCCAAGCGGATTGTCACCCAAGCGATTACTACAGACCTTACGATGTCACATTTACGGCCGTATAATGACCGGCAGGAACAATTTGTGCCCGATAGGTGGCGCGTCACCGCTGACGGT
This sequence comes from Anaerolineae bacterium, assembly GCA_007123775.1. GTDB lineage: Bacteria > Chloroflexota > Anaerolineae > Promineifilales > Promineifilaceae > SLGK01. The sequence goes on from SLGK01000317.1 coordinate 17,632, forward strand.
TGTGCTGGCCTGGGCGGCCGTGGGTGTCGGCTGCCGCCAGCCCACATTGTCCGTTGCTACGCTGTAGAAGGCGTAACTCCGGCCAGCTTCGCCGTTAAACGTGGCGCTGGTCGCCGACGTTCGGTGCAGCCAACGGACGAATGGCCCGCCGTCCACAGAAACGTAAACGTCGTAATGGGCCACGCCCGACCCCGCGCCGTCGCTGCCGCTCCAGAAGACGGTGAAGGCGACCGGGCTTTCGGCAGGCAGCGGGTTGACCGCGCTGGCGGGCGGCTCGGCGTCCAGGGTATTGATGTACTCTGGCGTTTCGATTGGTTCGTTGGCGTCAAAGATGATGCTGGCCTGAGCGATAATGGTTTCACCAGTAACGGCCGTATTGCGTGCCCGCACCGTGAAGTTGGTAAACCCTTCGCCTTCCGGCGAACTGAGATTCGGCGGCAAGAAACCGCCTGTCGGGTCGGCAATCAGATCATACGTCACCGGGTCAATGGCGGCGAAATACCAGCTTGCCGTACCGGTTGCCAGATCAAAGTCGCCGGTGACGTCCACATACATCCCCATTTCAGACTGCAAGTCGAGGCGGACAAAGAAGGTTTGCCGACCGGGCGGCACGGCCAACGTGTACTCGCCAAAACCGACGTCACCAAAGGCAAAGGTCGTCCAGTCCAGACTCTCATTGAGCGTGTGGGTGATGAACACTTCGCGAGCGGGCGCGGCCGCGTCCGGCTCGTTCTCAAAGCGGATGGTATAGGGCAGCGTGGTATGGTCGCGGCGAATCCACCGTTCCGGGCCGTAGCCCTGCGGGCCGACGATGTCGTTGGGATCCCAGGAGTCGTTGCGGGTGACTTCTTCTTCGTCTACCTCTTCCTCATCTTCCTCATCCGGCGGATCCTTCTCCTTTTTCTCGTCCTTGTAAGGCTTACAATCTTTGCTCTTGTCGTATGCTTCAAAATTTCGTCTGGCCTGATGCAACCGCTGCACCTGTTCGAGGTACAACTCTTCGGCCTGATTAATGCGGGCGATGGTACTCGCCTGTTGGCTATCAATGCTCTGCATCAATCTGGTAACGTTGTCTAACTGGGCATAGAGACCGCCAATGCCAGTAATTGCACCACCGACCCTCTGAGTAGCCGTTCTCAACGTGTCGCTCAGAAGCCGTAGCGCAACCTGAGCCTCATGGAATTTGCCGTATTTTAGGCCAAAGTAGAGTTCAGTGGCGTAGTTGCCGGCCGATGCCACTAAGGCCACAGGGGCGGCGGCAGCAGCGCTGCCGGTGGCGATGGCGGCCAGGCCGGTCGCAATGAGCGCCGCGTCGGCGGTTAGTTTGGTATAGGTGGCGGCCGTTACGGCAAAGTCCGTGCCAAACTCCCACAGCGCCTCTTGATATTGATCGCTCCAGGCGTCAAAAGCTCTGTTCGCCGCACGCTCGGCCTGACGCAAGTTAATAAGCGCTATGAACCGGTTGGTTTCACAATCTCGGTTGGGATTGACAGGCGGCGGGTCGGGCGGCATCTCAAAAGCTTCGTGGTAGGGGTGACGCTCCGGCCGCACCAGGCGACCACCTGTCATCACGGTCTGGTAAAACGGCGTGCTGCTTAGTGAAACCGGCACGCCCTGTATGACAGCGACCTCGGCCGACAGAGCCAGGGCCGTGGCCGCACCTATGTTGACGGCAACAGTAACCTGACCAATGGGCGGCATATTGACCAATCTGGTTTGTGGCGTATAACCGGCCGCCCTGCTTTGCAGCGTTAGCTGCCCCTGAGGCAGGCGGGTGAAGCGGTAAAAACCGGAGATGTCGCTGCGTGCTTCGCTGACGACGTAGCCGTTGGCGTCGCGCACAAGCAGCACCGCGTTGATAACCGGCTCGCCCGCGCTGTCGGTCACGTAGCCCGACAGGGATGCGCCGCCGGCAGCAGATACGGTAAAGTCGATCAGGTGTGGCCCCGGTCCGTTGATGGCGACACCACTCACAGAAGTAGCGCGGAAACGGCCGGCACCGCTAAACAGCCAGACGGTGTAATCACCATCGGCCAGCCGGTCAAGCTCATAGAGGCCGTGCTGGTCGGCAAAGGTATAGACTGCCTGTCCCGTCAATTCGTTGACAAAGCGAAGCTGGGCAAACGGGGCCAGGCCGTTCTCGATAGTTACCTGGCCGCTGAGGGTACGTCCTTCGGCCAGAGACAGGTTAATGGTCTGGCCGCCGGCACCCTGTATAACTGCCAGTTGCGTTTCTGCCAGTTCGGGAGCGGCCACAACGGCCGTATACGCTCCCGCCGGCAAGTGGGGCAAAGTGGCCTGACCCGACCCATCGCTTTCCAGCAGCCAGACAGTATCCTCAGACCAATCGTCCCGGCTCAGGATAACAACCGCAGCCTCTACCGGCGCACCATTGTGCGTCAGATTGAAAGTCAGCGCGCCACCGCCGATAATCAGATGTTGCTGGGGCAGATCGCTGCCCAAGGTCACGGTAACATCAAGCGCTGCCAGGCCGATGGCTGTTTGAGCGGCCGAGAGCGTATAATCGCCAGCGGCCAGGATCAGGAAGCGGTATTGACCGTCATCGTTGACAACGGCCGTATCCACCCGCTGCCCATCGCGCAGCAAATCGACACGGGCCTGGCTCACGGGCGTCACGCCGTCGGCGGCAAACACCTGGCCGCTAACAACAGTCGCGTCTAATTCCCACAGCAAATCGACCACATTGTTGGCCGCCGAAAGTGTGACCGACTGGCGGTCCACCATCGCCCCACTTAACAGGGCGGAGCCTTCACCTTCACCTTCACCAATTGCCAGGGAGTAGTCGCCATCGGGTACGGCCGTAAAAGCGAACTGGCCGCTGTTGTCGGTATAGGTAGTTAGCGCAAACAATCTTTCATTGCTGAGCGTGACCGGCATGTTAGCCAGCGGCCCGCCGCCGCTGCGCTGAACCGTACCGCCGATAAAGCCGCTCGGACGCAAGGCAACAGCCAGCGGTGTCACACTACCGGCTGAGACGGTAGCCGTAACAGTACGAGGCAGAAAGCCCTCCGCCCGAACCTCAACACCCACCTGGCCCGGTGACAGACCGCTCAGGGCAATCAACCCGCTGCCGTCGGCGTAAGCCTGATGGTTAAACAGGCCAACCAGTTCGGGCAAAGCGACCGCACCGGGCAGCGCTGCACCGCTGGATTCGTCGGTAACAGTTAGCTGAAGGCCGCCAGCGGCCAGCATGGTCAGATCAACGTTGGGCGTGAGTACCCCTTCAACCACCGTGACGTTATTGGCGGTCGCCGGTGCGGCTACGGCCGTGGCTGCCGTGACCAGATAGGCACCATTTGACAAACCATCCAGACGATATAGTCCGCCCGGCCCGCTTAGTATCGTCTGGCCAGAGTCACCCCAGAGCGGTACAGCGCGCACCAACGCCCCTTCAACCGGCTGGTTATCAGGCCCGTAGACGATGCCGCTGATTGAACCGCCAATAGACATGGATAGAATTTGATAGGCCAGCCCAGAGGCAGGTATCGTAACCGTGACGGGGCCAGACGGTAAGAAACTGGCACTGACGGCCGACAGCGTAACGGGTTCATGCAGCGGCAATCCAGTTAGCAGATAACGGCCAAACTGATCCGTTACCGCGCTGGCTAATAGACTACCGTCGGCGGCGCGAACCTCAACGCCGGCTTCGCGGATATACCCCCACCAGGTGTCCTCTTCACGGACAATACCCTGGATTGTGCCGCCGGCGGCCACGGTAATCGCCAAACCCTGTTGAGGCGTGCCGTCAAAGACAACGGTTGCCGGTGCGGGGGCGCGATGGCGAGCCACCAGAACGTCAAACGTACCCAACGGCAGATCGCGCAGGGCAAAGCTGCCGTCGTACCAGGTAAAGTCACCCGCTGCGCCATCTTCGGCGTCATACAGGTCAAAGGGAAGGATGAGGTTGATATTGGCTCGCGGCAGCGGCACAACATCATCACCAGCCGCCACGTACAGCCGTCCGCGAATGTCGGCCGGCAGGTCCAGGACAATGGCCCGCTCAACCAGATAGCTCAACAAGGCTCGTGCCGATTGGAACGCGAGGCCATAACCACGCGCTTCGTCCGCAGCCCCGGCCAGGGCGGTCACATAACTGCCATACGTCTGCCCCAGGCTAACGGCTACCACGTCAAAAGCATCATCCCACAGCAGCGGCGGATCATCCGGCCGAATTTGCTGGCGCAGTGCTTCGGCGTCAAACGGCGCGTCATGGTCAATGGTCACGACTGTCAAAACAAAGTTGGTAGCCCCTTCAGCCGGAATCAGGCCCATGAATTCAAAGGAGCCTCTTTGTCCGGGAGCGAGGACGCCTCCGCTGAGATAGTTTTCAGGCACGGCCACAAATTGAAGCGAATCGGTGGCGTTGTCGCGGGTCACGCCGTCGGACCAGACCAGACCACCGGGTGGGGCCTGAATACGCAGCATAGGCAAGTCCAGATTGGCGTCGCCCACGTTTTCAAAGACGACTCTGGCCCGGAAGGGCATGTTGCTGCGGGTGACGGGCGGCAGAACCAGGTCCGCTTCTAGCAGCGGCCCAACCCCCTCAACAATGGTAAAGGCGTCGGTCAGGCTATCTTGATCGCCGCCAGCGACGGCCCACAGGTCATAGATACCCAGGGGCGCACCGGTCAGGTCAAAGGTGGCCAGCAGGTTGTAGCTGTTGACCCATTCAACGCCGGCGGTGGCGATGATATTGCCGTTGTCGCGCAGGGTCACGGCCGTACCCGGCGTAAAGCCAGCCCCGGTCACATTGAGCGTAATCGAACCGGCGTTGCCGCCCACCCGTCCCTGCGCGTCAAACAGGAGGAAGGGGCGCGACTCGGCCAGCAGGCTGAAGGGAGCGCCGCCGCCCGCTTCGGGACGGCCGTGAACCAGCACATACCATTCCCCTTCCAAAGCGTTGGGCAGGAAAATGCGCTGCTCGGCCGCGCCGAAGGAGACCGGTTTGGCGTCGAACTGGCTGCGGGTAGGAATTTGCCCGCGCCGCAGATACAGTTCCCCTTGCCAGCCGGTCGGCAGATTAAGGATAACCAGAATGTCGTCATTTTCGGGCAGGGTCAGCCGGTAATACCGGTCGCGCCCGGCGTTAATGTTGTTGTTGAGGGCTACGCCTAAAGTCAGTTCGGGGATGGTGACGGCCGTCGTCTCGGCCGTCGCCCCGATATTATTATCCCGATCCAGGTCGGGAATGATGCTGCGGCTGTCCACCACAGCAATGACGTAATAGTCGCCCGGAATCACGCCGGGGAAGGGGGCGGTGACGGTGTTGGTGTATTGGGTCAGCGCCGCCAGCCCGTCCGCGTTATGGACGCGGGTCAGCAGTTGGGCGTCCGGCCCCAGTTCCGGCGTGGGGGAGACGTAGAGGGAATCAGTCCAGCCGCGCAGCAGGGGGGCGTCGCTGAGGTTGCGGCCGGAATAAGTCACCGTAATGTCGTCGCCCAGATCAACGGCCGCAGCCGCCACAACCGAGACCAATTCCAAATCGGTGACGTTAAAGGCGGGCGAATCAAACCAGGGGTTGAAAAGAACGCCGTTGCTCACCGGCTGCCCCAGGCCGCCGTGGTTGGTGGCGTGAGCCGGCCCGGTGGGATGATTCCACCAGTTAAAGGAGGCGTCCACAGTAGTCGCCGGGGTTGTGTTGCGTAGGCCAAAGCCATTCGCCTCGATAGAGAGGAAGCGCAAGTGGGGCTGCGCGTTTGCGCTCACGCGAATGCCGTCATTGCCAGCCAGCCGAATCTGGCAGCGGGTCACGGAGACGGCCGAAGAAGCGATAGAGATATTGCCGTAGACAGAACTCGCGCCCCCCTTCTCTACGCGACAGGCGTCCAATTCCGCCTGCCCGCCAGCGGCGATATGAATGCCGCCCCAACTGCCCGCCTCCGCGCTGACGCCGCTAAACAAAATAGGCCGCTGCGCCGTCCCCACGGCGCGGAGTTGGCCGCCGCTGTTGACCCACAACTGTTGGCTGGTACTGTTAAAGTAGAGTTCAATGCCAGGCATAATGGTCAAGATTTGCCCATTGGCGACGGTAACGCTGGAACTGCCGGTAAAGCGGTAGGGAATAACCTGGCCGCCGTCCACCGTTCCCGGCCGACGCAGGGTAATGTGCCGGTTGACTGTGCCGCCAGGGGTGACAATGGCGTTTTGGCCGTTGTCGCGCAGGGTCAGGCCGTTGTACAGGGGGGTCATGTCAAAGGTACTTTGCAGCACGGCGTTAGCCCCGCTGTTTTCAATGAGTACGCGGGTAAAAGTCGGCGCAAGACCGGCGCCGGATAAATTCAGGCCGTGATGACCGCTGTGGTGAATGCGGCAGTCGCTCACGTTGACCTGTGAGGAAGCCGTATACAGCCCGCCGTAAGCGGTACTGGCCCCGCCGTAGCCTATTTCGCAATGGCTCAGGGTCGCCTGCCCGCCGCTGGTAATGTAGACGCCGCCCCAACTACCGGCCGTCGCCGTTTCCGTGAGGGCGCTGGTGAAAATAATGGGATTATTGGCCGCGCCGACGGCGTGTAAACGGCCGCCATTCTGCACCGACAGGTATTGACTGGCGCTGTCAAAGCGAAGTTCTAATCCGGCTGTAATCGTTAACGCCTGACCATTGGCGACGGTGACACTGGTCGAGCCGGTTAAGCGATACGGTATGGGCTGGTCGCCCACAACGCCCGCTTGACGCAGGGTAATATGCCGGTTCACCGTCGCGCCGGGGGCGACAATGGCGTTTTGGCCGTTGCCGCTCAGGCGCAAATCGTTATAAGCGGGGGTCATGTCAAAGGTACTTTGCAACACGGCGTTAGCCCCGCTGTTCTCAATTTGTACGCGGGTAAAAGTCGGCGCGAGACCGGCGCCGGACAAATTCAAGCCGTGATGACCACTGTGGTGAATGCGGCAGTCGCTCACGTTCACCTGTGAGGAGGCCGTATACAGCCCGCCGTAAGCGGTACTGGCCCCGCCGTAGCCAATTTCACAATGACCCAGGCTTGCCTCTCCGCCGCCATAAATGTAGACGCCGCCCCAAC
>SLGK01000260.1 GCA_007123775.1 Anaerolineae bacterium
AACTGCTCATCTTTCGCCATCCGCTGAACGGGCTGCAACTGCCGGCCGGTACGGTGGAGGAGGGGGAGTCGCCGGAAACGGCCGTTATGCGTGAAGCGGCTGAGGAGACGGGATTAGAAGGGTTGGTGTTGAAACGGCCGTTGGGAATGCTGCACCGCGTTCTGCCCGACAATCATTTTCTGGTCCTGGGTACGACCAGACTGCTGGCCGCGCCGGACGCCATCGCACCACCGGCCAGTGAATTTATCTTCTATCGCGGCAGTTACGTGCGGCTGCTGCGTGAGCAACACAGCTTTGCCGAGGTCCTGATGGAGGAGTGGGCCGAGCCACCCCGTCTACTGCGCCGGGAGCAAGGCTGGCTGCCCCGTGATTGGCTAACGCCCCACATTCATCGCTACCAATATTGGCTGCTGTGCGAGACGGAAACGGCCGTATCCTGGACCGTCTTTGTAGATGGCCATCACTTCGAACTGTTCTGGACGCCGCTGCGGCCGGCGCCTTCGTTGGTGTGGCCGCAAGATGAGTGGTTAACGGCCGTTTATGAGGCGCTTGCTGTCAATCGTTCATCTTGATGACTTATCATTTTTCCAGCAAACTGTTAGCCTGGAAAGAAATGGGCAACTGGGGATGACTCCTCGCCTTCCCGGCGGAACTGACTCATGTAGAGGTCATAGTAAAAGCCCTTGGCGGCCAGCAGCTCATCGTGGGTGCCCCATTCAATGATCTGCCCCTGGTCCAGGACCAGCACCTGGTCGGCGTTGCGAATGGTACTGAGACGGTGGGCGATGACGAAACTGGTACGGCCGTGTAACAACTCCTCCAACGCCTTCTGAATCTGCCGCTCGGTGCGCGTGTCCACGCTGCTGGTGGCCTCGTCCAGAATCAGGATGCGCGGGTCCAGCAGGGCCACGCGGGCGATGGCCAGCAGTTGGCGCTGCCCCTGGCTCAGACCGCTGCCCCGTTCGCCCAGGACCGTGTCATAGCCGTCGGGCAGGCGGATGATAAAGTCATGGGCGCGGGCCAGCTTGGCGGCGGCGATCACCTCTTCGTCGGTGGCTTCGGTACGGCCGTAACGAATATTCTCCATCACCGACTGGCTGAACAAAAAGGTATCTTGCAGCACAATCCCCATCTGCGCCCGTAAACTGTGGCGAGTGACGTCACGCACGTCACGGCCGTCAATCAGCACCGCCCCGTCGGCCACGTCCCAAAAGCGGGCTAATAAATTGATGATGGTTGTTTTACCAGCACCCGTTGGCCCTACAATGGCAATCGTCTGCCCCGGCTGCGCTTCCAGATTGACCCCGCGCAGTACCGGCTCATCGGGATTGTAGGCCGCCCACACGTCCCGGTAAACCACCTGGCCCACAATTGACGGCATCTCGATAGCATCTGGCCTATCGGTCACGTCCGGGGACTCATCCATCAGGTCAAAGATCCGCTCCCCACCGGCAATCGCGCTTTGCAAATTGGTCCATAAGACGGCAATTTGCTGTACCGGTCGGTTAAACTGCTGCACGTAACCCACAAAAGTGATAATCAATCCTAGCGAAATCGTCGTGCCGAAGAAGCTCTGGTTGGTCAGGATAAAGTAACCACCCAGCCCCACCACAATAGCGATACTGACGTAGCCCAGAGCTTCCAGCGTGGGAGCCAGGGCGCTGCTAAACGCCTGGGCGCGGATGTTAGCATCCCGCGTGGCGGCGCTGCTGCTACGGAACTGCTCAATATTCTCGTCTTCACGGCTAAAAGCCTGGACCTCGCGCACGGCGGCGATGTTTTCTTGCAGATTGGCGTTAACGTCACCCAACTCTTTGCGTGCCTGGCGAAAAGCGCGACGAGCCTGGGTCGAAAACCAGCGCGTGGCGATAAACATCAGCGGCAAGATCGACAAGCTAACCAGCGCATAGGGCATGCTGCTGCCGAACATGGCCAGCACAATCATGACAATAAGCAGCGTACCCTGAATAACCGATAACAGGCCAAAGCCGATCATCTGTTGTAAGGTATCGATGTCGTTGGTGATGCGGCTCATGACGTCCCCCGCCTTGTGTTTGCCGAAGTAGCCCAGTGACAGCCGGTGGATGTGGTGGAAAAGGTCTTCTTGCAGATTACGCAGCATCTTGTAGCCGGCCACGCTCATCAGGTAAAATCCCAGCCCGCTCAGTACGGCATTGCCCAGATAGAGGGCCACGATCAGGAGAATGACCTGCCCTAGGCCAGCCAGATTAGCGGCAGCGGGTGCGCTGGGATCGGGGGTGGTGTACCAGCAACTAACGGCCGCTTCAGGCGTGCCGGGGGCCAGATAACAGTCCACTGCCTGACCGATCAGCAGGGGAATGGCTACCTGCATCGCTGTTCCCGAAACAATAAAGATAAGCACAAAGAGCAGTGACAGTTTGTACGCGCTCAGGTACTCGGCAAAGCGGCGCAGCGTGACTTTAATGTCGCGGGCTTTGCGTGTTTCTCTGCCAAAAAGACGGACGTTGTCGTTGAACATAGTGTGTCCTTCATGTTGCGTGTTGCGTATTGCGTAGCGACGTCGCCCCCACGCAATACGCAATACGGAGTACGCAACATCTCTTACTCCGCTAACTGCGAATAGTAAATCTCCGCATAAATCGCGCTGTTCTCCAGCAATTCCTCGTGCGTGCCCTGGTCTACGACTTTGCCCTGGTCGAGGATTAGAATCTGGTCGGCGTTGACGACGGTGCTGATGCGTTGGGCGATAACAAAGCTGGTGCGCCCTTCCATCAGCTTGTCCAGGGCTTGCTGGATTAAGAACTCTGTTTGCAGATCGACGCTGCTGGTCGAGTCGTCCAGAATCAGTATTTTGGGGTCCATCAGCAGGGCGCGGGCGATGGCGATGCGCTGCCGCTGACCACCGCTCAGGGTTGAGCCACGTTCGCCCACCGCTGTCTCGTACCCATCAGGAAAGCGCATGATAAACTCGTGGGCCGCTGCCGCTTTAGCCACCGCTTCAATCTCTTCTAACGTAGCCTCCGGCCGGCCGAACGCAATGTTATCCCGAATGGTCCCACCAAAAAGAGTCGTTTCTTGCAGCACAATGCCAATTTGGGTTCGCAGCGATTCGATGGTGACATCCCGAATATCACGGCCGTCAATCATAATACGCCCCTCACTCACGTCGTAAAAGCGGGGGATCAGGTTGATAATCGTCGTCTTACCACTGCCGGTAGACCCCAGCAGGGCGACCGTTTGCCCCGGCTTGGCGCGGAAGCTGATCTCTTGTAGCACCGCATCGCCACTGGCAAAGTAGCGGAAAGTCACGTTGTCAAATACAACCTCACCCTGAATAGCTGGCAGGCCAATAGCGTCTGGTCTGTCGGCCACCTTATTCTCAGCTTCCAGAATTTCAAAGATGCGCTCGGCGCTGGCGGCGGCCTGGGCGGTCAGGGCGATAATAAAGCCAAGCTGCCCCATCGGTAAAAAGAGGTAGGTGAGGTAAAGGCTGAATTTTTGCCACTCGCCCAGCGTGAGCGTGCCGCCGATGATTTCACGGCCGCCGAAGTAGAGGATAGCCGCCTGCCCCAGATTGGCTACCAAAAAGATGAAGGGAAACAAAACGGAAAAGGTACGGCTGACGATAATGCGTTCGTCGAGTAGATCGTCGATGCTGTGGCGGAAGCGAACTTGCTCGCGCCGCTCGGTGGCGAAGGATTTGACCACCTTGAGGCCGGCCAGATTTTCCTGCAGAATAGTGTTAGCAGCCGACAATTTTTCCTGAATCCGCCGGAACAAAGGTTGGGCCACGCTGCCAAACACCATAAAAACGATGAGCGCAATCGGCAAAATAGGGATGACCACCAGCGTCAGGCGCACGTTGGTGGCAAAGAGGAGGGCCAGCGTGCCCAGCAGCAGCAGCAGGGCTTGTAGGGCCAGCAGTAGCGCCTGACCAATGAAAACACGCAGCCGCTCCACGTCGTCGGTGGCCCGGATCATCAGTTGGCCAGTCTGGTTCTGGTCGTGGTAGCTAAAGCTGAGCCGCTGAATCTTGGCAAACAGGTCGTTGCGTAGCTCAAAGGCGATATTTTGGGACAATGCCTGGGAGAGGTAGGTCTGGCCGAAAGCGAAGAGGCCGCGCGCGATGGCGATGATGATAATGATAACTACCGCCAGCAGCAGTCCGCGCAGAGCCAGACCCAGGTCCAGGTCTACGGCTACGGCGCTGGCTACGATAGAGTCGATCACTTCCTGGACCAGTTGGGGTACGGCCAGTTGGGCGGCAGTGGCTAACAGGAGAGCGATAACGGAAGCGGCGGTATAGCGGGGATAGCGCCATAGATAGCTGATGGCCTGCCCCAAGGCTCTCCGGCCGGCCTGGTTGTCTGTTCGTTGTCGTCGTCTTTGTGCTAGTTGCATAGGTCCTCAAATTACGAATTATGAATTACGAATTACGAAGGCTCTTTGGGAATCCAGGGGGTTGACAAAGCGTATTTCGTATTGCGTTCCCAGAGAGAGCTACGTAATACGAAATACGGAATACGTCTAAACCCCGCGAAATCCAAAAGACCCATTACGAATCATGCCCGACTACTGACTACTGATTACTGACTACTGTTTACCAGTTCTTCTGCGCTTTCGCCGATTTTGGCCAGTAGCTCACTGAGTTGCCCTTGTTCATCACCGGTGAGGCTGCTGAAGCATTGGTTGATGATGTGCAGGTGGCGGCTGGCGTGTTCACGGACGAGGAAACGGCCGTTTTCCGTCAGTCGAATATTAAAGCGGCGGCGGTCGTCCGGGTCCAGCGTGCGGGCAATCAGCCCTTCCTCTTCCAAGTCACGAATCAGGGCGCTGATCGTATTGCGGCTGGTCCCCTGTCGCTCGCTAATCTCTGACGGGTTGAGTTCCGGCCGGCCCTCCGCCTGCTCGCTAAAGAGCAGCCCCATGAGCAGCCGGTACTTGGCATACGACAGGCCGGCCGCATCCACACTCGTCTCCCCAATCTGGCCCAGCGTATGGGCCACCAGCCGCATTTGCTCCATCAGCCGCATCGACTGTGTATCAATTTCCGGCGTCAATTCACGCAGAAAGGTGCGCCATTTCTCGTAGGTTTCTTTGGAGAATTTAGGGTGTTTCATGGGCAGGGTGGTGGGGTAGCGCAGTGGCGAAGTGGCGAAGTGGTGCAGTGGCGGGCGAACTTATTCATACGAGGAATTGTACGCCATCGAACTATATCATGCCGAACTGTATTCAGAATGTGTTAATGATTAGGGAGAGAAGGTTGGAGGGGGAAAGAGTGCGTAGTGCGTAGTCCGTGGCTTTAGCCATAAACCGCTACGCACTACGCACTACGAAATACGTTACGATACGCTCATCTCTGCCCCGCGCAGGGTGTTGAGCATGAGCATGGCAATTGTCATAGGACCAACGCCGCCGGGAACGGGAGTAATGGCCCCCGCCACCTCTTGGGCCGACTCAAACTCCACGTCGCCGACCAGCCTGTAGCCGCGCTCAGTCGTCGGATCATCTTTGCGGTTGATGCCCACGTCGATAACAGCCGCACCCGGTTTTAGCATGTCGCCTTTGACTATCTCGGTGACGCCGACGGCGGCAATCACGATGTCGGCCCGCTTGAGGTGGCTGGCCAGATCGCGGGTGCGGCTGTGGCAGATGGTCACGGTGGCATTGCGCTCTTGCAGCAGCATGGCTACCGGCAGACCCACGATATTGGAACGGCCGACGACCACCGCCTCGGCCCCGCTAATCTCAACCCCGCTCGCTTCTAGCAGGTAGATGCAGCCGTGGGGGGTGCAGGGGATAAAGAGCGGCTCACGACCTTTCATCGTGAGACGGCCGATATTGATCGGGTGAAAACCATCTACGTCCTTTGCCAGGTCGATCTTGTTCAAAATCGCTTCCTCATCCAGATGCTTGGGTAGGGGTAGCTGGACCAAGATGCCGTGAATAGCCGGGTCCGCATTCAGGTCGCTTACCAGCTTTTCCACTTCTTCCTGGGATGCGGTTGCTTCCAGCTTGTGGCCCACTGAATGAATACCCAGCTTTTCACACATGCGCTGTTTGCTGCGTACATAGGCAGCCGAGGCGGGGTCTTCACCCACCAACACGGTAGCCAGGCCAGGGGTAACGCCATGTTCGGCCTTCAACTTGGCGACACGGTCGGCCACATCAGCCCGTACTTCGGCGGCAATTTGCTTGCCATCAATAAGTTTCGCGGTCATGGGAATCTCCTTGTGTAATGATTCAACGCCAAAGCCTGAACCATTCTCCAATAAACAGAAAAGGCTTCCGTACAGGTGCGGAAGCCTTACATAGTCAATAATAATACCATTGATACTGCTGGCGGTTACTCTGGCAGCAGTTTGGTTTCCATAAATTTGTCCAGCCAAATGGCTACGGCCGCAGCCAGAGATAGGGCCGTCGTCGATGTATAAATTGTGCCGTATTCGGCTACGGTTGTGTCACAAATGTACCAGACGATAAGTACGGTGGCCACAAAACCCACGCCGATAGAAATAGCAGCTAATAAAAGTCGTTTTACGAGCATAAAAGCCTCCAAGATGTATTCGTAACCTTGTGTTTTTTATCACAAACGGCCGTTTGGGGCAATGCTTTTTGGCCGTCTCTAACCGATAGTTGCCGTTTCGTCCAGCGCTTCGCGCACGTGCTGTGTCAACTCTCCGGGCGAAATCGGTTTGGTCAGATATTTTGTGGCCCCTACGCGCAAACCTTTGTTAACGCTGTTGAGGTCTGATTTGGCACTGAGCATTATAATGGGCAGAGAGGCCGTTTCAGACTCACTGCGCAGCGTCTCGCAAACCGAAAAGCCATCCATTCCCGGCATCATCACATCTAGCAGAATGATGTCAGGCCGATCGCGTTTGATCTTTTCCAGTGCATCAAATCCGTCTTCTGCTTCAGAGACGTGAAAACCAGCACGAACAAGCATTAAACGAAGCAGCGTTCGTGCCATTGGCTCATCGTCAATAATCAAAACAGATTGAGTCAAAAGATCTCCAGAAAAAGTCGCTACATAACCGGGCACTTTTAGTTTCTCACATAGGCCATCACACACGACCTTCTTTTAGTACAAATTGACTACTCGTATCTACCTATTGTAATCAATTCTCGGTTTCAAGCAACGACAAATCAACGGGCTGGGCACCAATTATACGTTATGCCCTTCAGTCCGGCAGTTTATTGGTCAGGGGTAAACTGACGGTTAATCCTTCTTTGGCCAGAAACGTATTGGGAAAAACCCGGCGCGTTTTCTGTAGAATATCTTCCAAATCCGTATCGGTCAGGTCGGGTGAATAGTGGGACAAGGCCAGACATTTGACATTGGCCTCCAACGCTACCTGGGCTGCTTCTAACCAGCAGCTATGGCCCCAACTGGTAAAGCGATTACGCTCTTTCATGGTACCAAAGTGAGAATCGTGTAGTAGCAGGTCGGCATTCCGGGCCAGCTTTAGCACGGCTTCGTCGAAACCATTGTTATAGTGACCTACGTCGCTGCAATAAGTAAACACGAGGTTGCTGTTTTCAATACGAAAGCCAAGACAGCCGCCAGGGTGGTTTAGCTCGGCTACTTCGACTAACGTGTTGTCGCCAATGATAAACGTTTCACCGTCATCTACTTCTTTGACTAGCAGATCAGCCGGTAGCGTTTGGAAGTTATAGGGCAAATAGGGTTCAAAAAACTGCCCAGCCAATATCTCTTCCAGGCGTTGGTTAACACGCTTTTGACCCACAAGTACAAAACGATTGTTGCGCCCCCAGACTGGCTGAAAAAAGGGGAAACCCTGAATGTGGTCCCAGTGGGTATGGCTGATAAGAATACTGCCGATTATGCGACCCGCATACTCTTCCTTTAAGGCTTTACCCAATTGACGTATGCCAGAGCCGGCATCAATAATGATTAATTGCTGATCCGAGGTCAAGACATCAACACATGACGTATTGCCACCAACCTTAATCGTGGTCGGTCCGGGAGTGGGAATTGTGCCTCTAACGCCCCAAAATCTGATCCGCAACGTTACCTCGCTCGTTTTCTAAAGTGACAGAGTCACAGTTGTCGTCCCTGATCGGACCAGCAAAGTCTGGCGGTTACTGTGGTCATCGTAACCAGGTTGCGACCATTTGGCACCAAGAACAGAGCGTATCGACATGAGCTGCCAGGTGCTTGCTCGCTAAATTTCTGCGGTTTATGGTGAATCGTTGGGTTGGAGCCGACTTTGCAGCACACGGTCGACACTGTCTAGCAACTCCTGCGGGCCAAATGGCTTGGTGATGTAATCATCGACACGGGCGATGTGCAGACCGAGAACGCGATCAATACTTTGCGCTTTGGCAGTAACAACAATTACCGGAATATTACGCATTTCCTCCGAGGCTTTCATTTTCTGATATACTTCCCAGCCGTCCATTTCTGGCATCATCAGATCGAGCAAAACAAGATCGGGTTTTTCTTCCGCGATCAGCTCTAACCCGGCTTGTCCACCCACTGCGCCAATCACCTCGAACTCATTACGCCCAAGGATGAGCTTTACTAACTCTATCATCTCAAGTTCATCTTCTATGCAGACAACTTTTTTGCGCTCATTTGTCATGATGTTTTTCCTGTTGGCCAGCCATTTGTCCTGGTACGGTTGAGACGCTGTTCGATTAACAGTACGCGTATGGCTCATATACTTGGATACTGCGCCTATAATTCATTCATTAGTAAGCATTTAACTGCTTTCTATTGTCGTTAAGCTTATCATAAGCGAAAGCGGTTGTCTACATTTATTTTGACGGTCTGCTTCAAGAATTCTTGACAGAAAACGGCCGTTTTGGCATAATCACAGTCACTATAACAACAAAAACGATGAAAGAGACGAGTACGCTGGTGCCAATTGTCTAGCGAGCCTGAGTTGGTGGAAGTCAGGCACAAATCATCAGCCGAAAATCCCTCCGGAGTTGCCTGCTGAAATTGCCAAGCAAAAGTAAGCGTGGTCGGAAGGCTCCCACGTTATCGGGAGTGACACAATCGCCGGGTTGTAAATAAGACGGCCGTTGTGGTCTAATCGAGTGCCTGATTTTGTTCAGGAAACTGGGTGGTACCGCGGAGACTGACGCCTTCGTCCCAATTTGGGGCGAAGGCGTTTTTAATTACGAAGTATGAATTACGAATTACGAAGTACGAATGATTCTGTAGATTGGACCAATTTTATTCACCCAATTGCCGCATCTGCCAGACTAAATTGGTCCAATCTGACTACTGACTATTGGAGACCATATGACTGAGTTGTTGTTTTTGACCGATGCGTATGTAAATGAATTTGAGGCGGTGGTAACGGCCGTTTCTCCGGAGGGTGTCGTGCTAGACAAAACCGCCTTTTATCCGGGCGGCGGCGGGCAGCCCAACGATGTGGGCTGGCTGCTGGTGGGTGATAGGCGCTGGCCGGTGACAAGGGTGCGGAAAGCATCAGGTCAGGTGGTCCATCTGGTTCCGGCTGAAGCTGAATTGGCGGTGGGTACGGCCGTTACCGGTCAGCTCGATTGGGAACGGCGCTACCAACTGATGCGCACCCATACCGCCATGCACGTTTTATGCGGCGTCATCTGGCGCGACTACGGGGCGTCGGTCACGGGCGGCAATATGGAGCCACTCCAGGGGCGCATGGATTTTGAATTTGAGACGATGCGGCAGGAGTTGGTGGCGGAGATTGAAACGGCCGTTAACCGTGAAGTAGCGGCTGCCCACCCGGTCCAGGTCAAGATTTTGCCCCGTAAAGAGGCGTTCCGGATACCCGACCTGATCCGCACCAAGATCAACCTGTTGCCGGAAGGGATTAAAGAGGTCCGCACGGTGGAACTGGTCGGCCTGGACCTGCAAGCCGACGGTGGTACGCACGTAGCCAACACCTCTGAGGTGGGCCAGATACGCATTACCGACTATAAGAGCAAGGGCAAAATCAATAAGCGAATTTACGTAGAACTTGACGGATGACGGAGGACAGAAGACGGTGGCGTCCTTTCGGTCCTCCGTCTTCCGTCCTCGGTCCTAAAACATGATGCGCTTTTTAGTTCAGGAACAACCCTACGAACGGCCGTTAGCAGCCGGGCAGTTACGTTACGAGCGGGACGGTCAGCCGACCGGTGCGGTGGAAAGCTGGCGCTGGACGCAAGGCACGGCCGGCTACCAGATTTTGCGCGTAGACCTGGACGCTCGCGCTGCGCCGTCGGGCCACAGCTATATTTATCATTTGGTGCAGCAGGAAAACGGCCGTTTTGAGCAGCTTAAATACCGTTTCTGGGCCAATGGGTTGCAACTCAGCGGCAACGTTCTGCTAGAAGATGCGGAAATTGTGGCCACCCGTGAGGTCTTTGAGCAATATGTAACAGAAGAAACGGCCGTATCTCCCGGCTATTGTTTTTGGTTTCCATCGAGCGTGGGGCTGGGGTTGTTGGCCGACGGAGGACCGAAGATAGAAGACGGAGGATTAAACTCGTCTCTCCGTCCTCCGTCCTCCGTCCTTGGCCCAATCCCTACGGTTACGCTGCAAGCACCGGCTGCTGGCGAGAAGTTGACCGCTGATCCGCCCTGGCCATTTAGGCTGATACAGCCCACCATCAGCCGCACCTGGGGCCAGCCCCACACAGCCACCATCGCCCGCCAAACGCTGACGATACGGCCGTTGACTCTACGCTGGTCAGACAAAACCCGCACTATCTGGCTAGACCCATCGGGCCTGGTTGTGAAGATGGAACGGGAGGATGGGTTAACGGCCGTTGTTACCCGTCTAATTCGTTACCAGACGTGATACAATGAATTTGTCCATCCCCCAATCCGCTGTACACACACAAAAGAGGAGAACTATGAGTTTCAAAGACGTTTCCAACAAGGTAGATTTCGTCCAACTAGAACAAGAAATACTCGACTTCTGGCAGCAGACCGATGCTTTCAACCAACTGCGCCGGCTGCGGGCCAAAAGCGAGGCCGAATACGGCATCTTCAGCTTCCTCGACGGTCCCATTACGGCCAACAACCCGATGGGCGTTCACCACGCCTGGGGGCGCACCTACAAAGACCTCTATCAGCGCTACCAGGCGATGCTCGGCAAAAACCAACGCTGGCAAAACGGCTTCGACTGCCAGGGTCTTTGGGTTGAAGTCAACGTCGAAAAAGAGTTGGGCTTCGAGAGCAAACGGGACATCGAAGCCTACGGTCTGGCCGACTTTGTGAAACTATGCAAGATGCGCGTGTTAGAGTATGCGGCCGTTCAAACCGAACAATCGATCCGCCTGGGCTACTGGATGGATTGGAACGATACCGACCAACTCCGCTATTTGCGCCAAAGGCTGCAAGAAGACCCCCAACAAGAAGTCACTATCGAAGGACCAGAAGGCCCCGTCGCCGGTACGGCCGAACAAGTCGTCGGCCAATTGGGGCTGCCCCAGATAGGCGGCTCTTACTTCACCTTCGCCGACGTCAACAACTACCAGATTTGGCGATTCCTCAAACAGTGCGACGAAAACGGCTGGCTCTACAAAGGGCGCGACGTCATGCCCTGGTGCGCTCGCTGCGGCACCGGCATCAGCCAGCACGAAATCGTCACCGACGGCTACCGCGACGTGACCCATGAGTCGGTCTATGTACGCTTTCCCCTCACCAAGAAACCAGGTTTTTCCGAAAAACCTGGTTTCTCAGAAGCGAACGAAGCCCTCCTCGTCTGGACCACCACCCCCTGGACGCTGACCAGCAACGTGGCCGCCGCCGTAGGGCCAGAACTGGACTATCTACACGTCAAAGCCCCCGACGGCTGGACCTACTACGTGGCCGAAGCCGCCGCCCAGGAAACGCTCATCGGCAGCCTGGATGATTATGAAGTGCTACTCAAACTCAAAGGGGCCGAGATGGTCGGCTGGGAATACCAGGGGCCATTTGACAATCTGCCCGTCGTCGGCCAGACTTTTGCCGAGGCCAATTACACCCACCGCGTCATCGCCTGGAAAGAGGTAGGCGCCGACGAGGGCACGGGTATCGTCCACATTGCCCCCGGCTGTGGTGCTGAGGACTTTCAACTGAGCAAAGAGAACGACCTGCCCATCGTAGCCCCCCTGGATGAGAATGGCTATTATGGGGACGGCTTTGACTGGCTGGTCGGCCGTTCCGTCCACGAGGTCGCCGAAGATATTTTTGAAGCGATGCGCCAGAGCGACGCCTACTACCGCAAACAGCGCTACACCCATCGCTACCCCCACTGCTGGCGCTGCGCCGAAGAGCTGGTCTACCGGCTGGTAGACGAATGGTTCATCAGCATGGGCGAACTGTATGACAAGCCCCGCGACGAAGTGACCGCCGCGGAAAAAGCCCGCAGCCTGCGCTACCAGATCATGGATCGCGTCGATCAAATCAACTGGTATCCCAGCTTCGGCTACGACCGCGAGATGGACTGGTTACGCAATATGCACGACTGGATGATCTCCAAGAAACGCTACTGGGGTTTGGCGCTGCCCATCTGGGTCTGTGAAGAATGTGACCATTTCACCGTGGTGGGCAGCAAAGAGGAGTTGGAAGAGCGGGCCGTCGCGGGCTGGGACGAATTTGAGGGCCATACCCCCCATCGCCCCTACATTGATGCCGTCAAAATCGCCTGCCCACACTGCGGTGGCGGCAAGGCCACCCGCATTGCCGACGTGGGCAACCCCTGGCTGGATGCCGGTATCGTTGGTTTTAGCACCGTGGGCTATACCATTGACCGGACCTATTGGGAAAAATGGTACCCGGCCGATTTCATCTCTGAGAGCTTCCCCGGTCAGTTTCGCAACTGGTTCTACAGCCTGCTGGCCCAAAGCACCGTCCTGTCCGACGAGCCGCCCTTCAGGAATCTGTTTGGCTATGCTACGCTGCTGGCCGAAGACGGCCGTGAAATGCACAAATCCTGGGGCAACTCTATCGAATTCAACGAAGCGGCCGACAAAATGGGGGCCGACACCATGCGCTGGCTCTACGCCAGTTGCAAGCCGGAGCAGAATCTGCTCTTTGGTTTTAACAAAGGTGACGAAACCCGCCGTCGCTTCCTCATTCCCCTGTGGAATGTGTATGCCTTTTTTGTTACCTATGCCACGTTAGATGAGTGGACGCCGTCAGGAGCTAATAACCGAGTTCTTGCTGAGCCAGGTGATGGCGATTCTGATCAAAAACTCGGTTTTTCTACTAATGTGAGCGAGTTGGACCGCTGGGTTGTGGCCCGGCTGGATGAGACGACGCTGACCGTGCGGGCCGCGCTGGACAAGTATGACGCCGAGCGGGCCTGTAAAGCCTTAGAAGCGTTCCTGGATGACCTGTCTAACTGGTATGTGCGCCGCAGCCGCCGTCGCTTCTGGAAGAGTGAGACAGATTCCGATAAAACGGCCGCTTACGCCACCCTATACCACGTTTTGGTCGAATACATCAAGTTGTTGGCCCCCTTCATCCCCTTCACCACCGAGGCCATCTACCAAAACCTGGTCCGGTCTATCAATCCTGATGCCCCGTCCAGCGTCCATCATACCCTATACCCCGCCGCCGATCCGGAGCAGCTAGATCGCGCCTTGCTCAACCGGATGGGGTTGGCTATCAACACGGCCAGCCTGGGCCGCTCTGCCCGCAGTTCGGCCGACATCAAGCTGCGCCAGCCGTTGGCCAAAGCCCGCGTCAACGTCGGCAGCCAGCAGGAGCGTGACGATTTGCTGATGCTGGCCGAGGTGCTGCAAGAGGAGATCAACGTCAAGGAGATTGAAGTGGTTTCTGAGGTGGGCGAACTGGTGGATTATAAGCTGCTGCCGAATAATCGGGTGCTGGGGCCGCGTTTTGGGGCCTTGTTCCCCAAAGTGCGCCGGGCGTTGGATGGGCTGAACGCGGCTGAGGCCGCCCGTGTGTTGCAATCGGGCCGGCCGCTGCAATTGGCAGTTGACGGCCAGTCTGTTGAGCTGACGATTGAGGATGTGCTGATCCAAACTGAGGCGCGGGGTGGCCTGGCGGTGGCTTCTGACAAGGGGGTCACGGTGGCTGTGGATACGGCGCTAACGCCTGCGCTGGTTCAGGAAGGGTACGCCCGTGACCTGGTGCGTGTCATCAACACCATGCGTAAGGAGGCGGGCCTGGAGATTTCAGACCGTATCCGCCTGGGCTATGTGGCTGAGGGTGATGTGGCGGCCGCCCTGACTAATTTTGCCGACTATATTCAGGAAGAGACGTTGGCGACTGAGTTGGTGGCTGGTGGTGTTGAGGGGTATGGAGAAACGGCCGTTGTTGGCGACCAATCCGTACAGCTTGCCCTACACAAGAATTAGCCCTCAATTTGACGGAGGACCGAAGACGAAGGACGGGTCAGCCTGTCGGTCTTTCGTCCTCCGTCCTCGGTCAGTGAATTGTCAAGCTGCCTTGAACCATACCGATCTGTTGTACCCGTTACGAGCTTATGCGAGAAGACCGCTCTTTTAATGTATAATAGTCACAATGATGCTGAGTGAGTATGTTATGGTAAAATTAGGGTAAACAAATGCAAACAGTTCTGTCTTATCAAGGTGTAGTCAAAGAAGGATATGTGCAATTAGCACCAGATGCCAACTTGCCCGAAGGTAGCCAGGTCATTGTACTGGCTACAGATGAAAAGCTGCCGCGGCCTCTCCTGGATCCGCATCTGGCACGACGCAAAGCGAATGGTTGGTTAATTACCCATGTGGGTCATTTGGTAGCACAGCAACCTCAACTAATCCAAGTAGATGGTCGGCTAGTCTGGCGTTTTTCAGCTTTTTTAACCAGTAAGGGTAATTCTCCACGTGGGCCAGTAGGTGTTGTTGATGTGGATGCTTATCTTGGGGACGTGTTGACCAGTGAAACAGCAGCCTCAGAAATGATAGCCAATGCTCGCAATTGCAGTACAACCGGTGGTGGGTTGCGCTCTTGTTCTTCCCGTGCATGCTGACTATATGCTAACCAATCCAGTAGGTAAGCTTCAACTTCTTCACGGTTATGTAAATAGTAGAGAATCGTAGCGTATATTTGTTCTAATGTTAACGTAGGAAAACGATCTGATAATGATTCTGGTGTTTGTTTATGGTAAATGTATTCGTATAGAATAGACTCGATACCAATCCGTGAGCCTTTTAGACGAATGTCATCGGGTGCCAAAAAGTCAAAATAGTGTTCTAGTCTCATTGCTGCTTAGCCTCTAATGTTAAAGTGGTAAACGGCCGTTTACAAACCATTCCCCACTTACTACGTACCCGCCGCTTCAAAAACGGCCGTTACATCCACCCCAAATCCCGCCAACAAAACCGACTCAGCCCGCTCCCCTGGCCCATACACCCCCGCTTCCTCATACTCCTCACCACCATCAGGCAGAGAGCAAACCGTAATTTGCGCTTCTTCCGGGTCCACAATCCAATACTCAGGAATACCCGCCTCCGCATACTCCTGCCGCTTGACGACCAAATCACGCTGCCGGTCAATACCAGTGCCGCTGACCACTTCCATCACCAAGTCAGCCCCGGTAGGATAGCTGCCTTTTGTTTGTGCCAGGCGAGCCTGAGCTAAGAAAATAATATCTGGTTCACGATATTTACGCGCCCATAACTTAATCCGTAATGGCGCAACATATACTTTGCCCAAGCCATTGGTAGCCACAAAGGTTTTTAGCAGGCTATACAAAAAAAGAACAATATCTTGATGAGACATGGTGGGCATGGGCGGGAACTCCAATAAGCCATCATCAAACTCAATTAGTTGGCTTGTATGTAGATTTAAGTAGTCGGCTTCACTCCATCTTCCCTGATCGGGGAAATAGTCAACCAGATGAAGAATCGGCCGGCCGCGTGCATATTCTCTACCTTTGCTAAGGGTCATGGTATAAATTACCTCCACTTTAGTTTGTCATGATGTCTATTCTACCATAACTTATGGTCTAAATTTTAGGGAATTGGCTAATCTATCGCGCTCTTTGTACAATCAGCAGTATGGCCCAACGCGCATTATTTAACTTTCCGCTGGCGTTTTTTGACAAGATGGAGCGGCTGATGGGGGCTGAATTTGCAGCTTTCAGGCAGAGTTTAGAACGGCCGTTACACCAGGCCCTCCGCGTCAACACCCTCAAAACCAACCCGGCCGCGCTGCGCCAAACCCTCCCCTTCACCCTCACGCCGGTAGGCGATTGGGAACCGGCCGGTTTCCACCTCCACGACCCCAACCGGCCCGGCAGCCATCCCGCCCATGCTGCGGGCCTCTACTACCTGCAAGAGCCAGCCGCCATGACGGTTGGTGCCCTGGCCGACCCCCAGCCGGGCGACCTGGTGCTGGATCTGGCAGCCGCGCCGGGGGGCAAAAGCACCCATCTGGCAGCCCGCCTGGGGGACAGGGGGCTGCTGGTAGCCAATGATATTGACCGCAGCCGTGTGCCTCATCTGGCCCAAAATTTGGAGCGCTGGGGGGCGCGGCAGGTATTGGTCACCAGCGCCACGCCGACCCAGTTAGCCGACACCTTTGGCCCCATCTTTGACCGGGTTCTGGTCGATGCGCCCTGTTCGGGGGAGGGAATGCTGCGCCGTACCGGTGGGCATGAATGGGATGAGGGGCAGGTAGCGGCCTGTGCCCGACGCCAGCAGTTGATCTTAGACACGGCCGTTTCCCTCGTGCGGCCGGGTGGGTGGCTCATTTATAGCACCTGCACCTTTTCACCCGAAGAAAATGAAGCGGTTATCGGCCGTTTTTTGCAAGATCACCCACGCTTTGAGATAGAAACCACCTTACCCATTCCCGGCAGCCAGCCCGGCCGGCCGGATTGGGCCAACGGCAACCCCCAGTTGGCCCGCACGGTTCGTTTTTGGCCCCACCATTTCCCCGGCGAAGGCCACTTTGTGGCTGTCTTGCGCTGTGGGCAAACGGCCGAACCGGCCATTCCGCGCCCTTTTGTGGCTAAACGGGGCGATTGGCGGCATTGGCGCACGTTTGCCCGTGATGTTTTGGCAGTTGATTGGGCTGAAGAACGGCTGCATGAGGTAAACGGCCGTCTTTACCTGCTGCCTGAAAAGGCTATCGACACCGGTTCACTTTATCTGGTGCGGTATGGGGTGCTGTTGGGCGAACTGCGGTGGGGCTATTTTAGGCCGGACCATCATCTGGCCCTGACGCTGCGGCCGTCTGAGGTGCAGGACCCGCTCTCTGTTAGCGCGGAAGAGGCCACGCGCTACCTGCGCGGCGAAACGTGGGCCGTTGCCGGTCAGGCCAACGGCTGGCGGCTGCTGACGCTGGCTGGTGTGGGCATTGGTTGGGGGAAGGTGGTAAACGGCCGTTTGCAAAACCATTATCCACGTGGACTGCGACGGTAGATAATCGACGAGTTGGCTAATTTACCGTGCTCTTTGTACAATCAGCAGTATGATGAAGATGCTTATGGCCCGACGCGCATTATTTGGTTTAGTGGTATTGATGTTTGGTTTGTTGGTGATTGTGGCCGAAACAGACACTCCGGCCAGCTCAGTGCAGGCCGTTACCGCTGACCAATCCGTGACGCCAGCCAAGGCCCAACACATCCAACCTGTCAAGATTGCCGTGCAAGAGATAGACAACTTCATCCTTACCGATGCGGGCGATAGCTGTGGCACGGCCGCCCTGCTCGAATTTCCGCCAGGCGGCACCGGCACTGGGGCCAATACGTTTGTGGGCCAACTTACCCAGGCCCCTGACGACCCGATATTGAGCTGTATGTGGGGCAATCCCCCTGATCTACGCGGCTACCGAACCGCCTGGTATCAGTTTAGTGTGCCGCGTAATGGGCAAGTCACCATCAGTACTTTTGGCAGCAATTACGATACGGTTCTTGCTGTCTATGAAGGCAGTTGTGGCCAGTTGCAAAAGCTGGCCTGTAACGATGACTACAACATGCTCTCTTCGAATGTCACACTTTCGGTTCGTACCGGGCAAACCTATTACATTCAGGTCGCTGATTGGGAACCAAGTAATCCGGGCGGCAAAAATCTGGAGCTAACAGTCGTGCTAGACCCGATTGAGTCTGAATGGGAGCGGATGAATACCCTGGCCGAAGCCCGAACGCGCCATATTGGTATCGCAACCGGCCCCTATTTGTATGTGATGGGCGGCTTTAAAGATTTTGGCGGACCTGATAATTATATGGCTTCTACTCGCGTAGACCGGTTGCACACACCTACTGGTCAGTGGAGTAGTATGGCCTCGGTGCCGGCCGGTGGCGCTAACCAGATTGGCTATTTTAATAGCAGTGGGGTACACGTTAACGGCCGTATCTACATCCCATCCGGCGATGACGGCAGCCCCACCTTCGTTGGGCAGCATTGGGCCTTAGATATTGCCCAGAATCTCTGGCTAGGCCCCAGCAATGGCTTGGCCTCAATTAACTGGGCTGCCTGGGCCGACGATGGCTTGCCGGTAGGTTTTGCCGCCACCACGGCCGTTGGTGGCCATTATTACCTGACAGGTGGCACCTCAGATGCCCAAAGCCCGATAAACAACAAGCAGAATTCCAAAGCGTACAACTTCCGTTACGACAGCCACGCCAACAGTTGGCAACAGCGAGCCAATATGCAGATTTCGCGCTATGTCCATGCGGCCGCCTGGGTAGGGGGGCGGCTGTGCGTGGCCGGTGGTATTCATAATAATGATGAGGGCGTACCCGTGTTACAGTCCAGTGCCGAATGTTACAACCCAGCCAGCAACACCTGGGCTTTCATAGCTGACATGCAGATTCCGCGTTATGGGGCTGGTAGTGCCGTTGGGCCAGACGGCCGTTGGTACGTTTTTGGTGGTGTCAAAGGTGATGGTAGTACAACACCAGAAATAGAAGTCTATGATCCGGCCCGGGGTCAGTGGCAGTTGTTGGGTGCCAGGACCGATTTGGGCGGTACACTGGAATCCCCTGCCCGCACCTGGCCTCGCGGTGGTTTTGTGGGCAATCATCTGTGGGTCGCGGGCGGTAATCTGGTTGTTAACAACGGTGAAGTTGGCGTACTACCCCAGGTTGAGCGGCTGTACGTAGCCCCGCGCCAGGTTTATCTGCCTCTTGTGCGGGCAGTCCCGCCCAGTCCAACTGCGATTAACAACACCTTTGCCCAGGCCGCATTTTTGCCGTTCAACCAGAACGTCTTCAGTAATTTCGCTGCGCCGCTCGATTATTACGATGTGTTTCGCTTTGACCTGACGGCGCAGCGAGTAACGACCATTGAACTGACCAATATTCCGGCCGATCATGATTATGATTTGCTGCTGTACAACAATAATAAGACGCTGCTGGCCGAAAGCCGTAATCTGGCCGGTCAGAATGAGCAGATTGTCCGCAACTTGGGTCCGGGCCGCTATTACGTGGTGGTCGAGCGGGTGTTACCGGCGGCCTTACCAGATCCGAATGTTCATTACCGTTTGCTCTTAAGATGAGAACAGTACGTGGTGCGTAGATCGCCACGCACTACGCATTACCCACTACGCATGAACAAAATTCGCCTACTCCATTTTGCCGACGCCCACATTGATATTGCCAACTACGGCCGTTTCGACTCCCACACCGCCCTCCCCGTCCGCGTCATGGACTTTTTGCGCTCGCTAGACCAGATTGTGGACCGGGCCATTGATGATCAGGTTGATCTGGTCATCTTTGCCGGGGATGCGTATAAAGACCGCAATCCTCACCCCACCTTTCAGCGGGAATGGGGGCGGCGCATCATTCGGCTGTCGCAGGCCGGCATTCCCACGGTGCTGCTGGTGGGCAACCATGACGTTTCGCCCGCGTCCGGCCGTGCCCACACGCTGCACGAATTCAACACGCTGGAAGTACCCCACATCCACGTCGCCGACCGCATTGTGCGCCTGGGGCCGGATGAGTTGGGCCTGCCGGTACAGGTCATTACCGTGCCCTGGGTCTCGCGCAGCCAGTTGATGACCCGCGAAGAAACGGCCGGTAAAAAGCTGGCCGAGGTGCTGACCGAAATCGAAAACCGGGTGACGGATTTGGTGAAGCATCTGATAGAAACGGCCGATCCCGACCTGCCCCTCATCCTCACCGCCCACGCCAGCGTGCAGGGGGCCGTTTTTGGCAGCGAGCGGGCCGTCATGCTCGGCCACGAACTGGTTTTGGGTGGCGGCCTGGTCAATGACCGCCGCCTCGATTACGTGGCCCTGGGCCACATCCACAAACACCAATCCCTTAACGGCCAGGGCAGCCATCCGCCCATCGTCTATCCCGGTTCCATCGAGCGCATAGACTTCGGCGAGGCCAAAGAGCGCAAGGGCTACGTAATGGCCCAGGTCAGCCGCGGCCAGACGGAGTGGGAATTTGTGCCGCTAGACACGCGCCGCTTCATTGACCTCAAGCTGGACACGCGCCACGCCGATACCTTCATGGCCGACATCGAACAGCAGCTTCCGCCCGCCAGTCTGGTCAAGGATGCCATCTGCCGCCTCCAGTTGCGCTACCCGCGTGACTGGGAACCACTGCTGGATGAGCGGGTCATTCTGGACCACTTCGCCGAAGCATTTAGTATCCAGTTGCAAAAGCACCGCCTGGACGAAAAACGGGCCAGACTGGGGGATACGGCCGCCGTGGAAACGATGTCCCCCCTGGAACTGCTTGAAATTTACTGGCAAACCACCGACCTCGACCCCGAAGAAACGGCCGTTATGCAAACCCTAGCCCGTGAGGTGCTCGGAGAACCGTAGTCGAGTAGTCAAGTAGTCAAATAGTCTAGTAGTCTAGTTCGCTACGCACTACGCAATACGCAATACGAAACACGCAATTATGAAAATCCCACCAATCGCCCCCATAAAACCAACTGAACTAACCCTGCACGGCCATAGCCGTGTAGACAACTATTTCTGGCTGAGCGAACGGGAAAATCCCGACGTGATCGCCTACCTGGAAGCGGAGAACGCGTACACGCAGGCCATGATGGGCCATACCGAAGGGCTGCGAGAAACGCTTTGCGCGGAGATGATCGGCCGTATCCAGGAAACGGACAGCACGGCCCCCTACAAACATGGCGACTATTATTATTACAGCCGCACCGTCGAGGGGCTGCAATATGACATCTACTGCCGCAAGCAGGGCAGCCCGGACGCCGACGAAGAGGTGCTGCTGGACCTGAATGAGGTCGCCGCTGATTACGACTACCTGAAATTGGGCGTTTTTGCCGTCAGCCCCGACCACAAGCTGCTGGCCTATTCGCTGGACACAACCGGTGGCGAGCGGCTGACGCTGTTTGTGAAGGATTTGGCAAACGGCCGTTTGCTTCCCGACCAGATCGAAGACACCTCCTACGCGGTGGTCTGGGCCAACGACAACAAAATCCTCTTCTACACCAAGAATGACGCTACCTGGCGCAGCTATAAGCTGTTTCGTCATACGCTGGGCACGGCCGTTGCCGACGACGTCGAAATCCACCACGAAACCAGCGAACGCCACAGCGTCTACATCGGCAAAACCAGAGATCAACGCTACCTGATTTTGCACGTCCGCAGCATCGAGACCAGCGAGAACCATTTCCTCGACGCCAATAATCCCAGCGGTGATTTTCAGCCCATCGCCCCCCGGCGCGACGGCCATCGCTATACGGTAGACCACCGGGACGGCCGTTTTTACATTCGCACCAACCGGGATGGAGCCACCAACTACAAGCTGATGACCACCCCCGTGGACCGGCCCGGCGAAGCCAACTGGCAGGATTTTCTGCCCCATCGCGACGACTTTTTGTTGGAAGATATGGACTTATTTGCGCGGCATTTGGTGGTATACGGCCGTCATAACGGCCTGCAAACCATCACCATCCACCCTTTTGGCGACGGCGATCCCCACGACGTTGAATTCCCCGAACCGGTCTACGCCCTGCGCGGCGCGCCCAACCGGGAATTCGACACCGACACGCTTCGTTTCACCTACACCTCGCTGACAACGGCCGATTCCGTCTATGACTACCAGATGGACAGCCGCCAGCGCGCCCTGATCAAACAAAAGCCGGTTCTGGGTGGCTACGACCCGGCCCACTACCGCAGTCAGCGCCTCTTCGCCACCGCCGCAGACGGCACCCAAATCCCCATTTCCCTTTTCCACCGCGCCGATATTGACCTGGATGGCGGCCCCCATCCCTGCCTGCTCTACGGTTACGGTTCCTACGGGGCCAGTATGTCGCCCGCCTTCAACAGCGACCGACTCAGCCTGGTGGACCGGGGCGTTATTTTTGCCATTGCCCACATTCGGGGCGGTCAGGAGATGGGGCGTCACTGGTATGACCAGGGCAAATTCCTCAATAAGCGTAACACCTTCACCGACTTCATTGCCTGCGCCGAGCATCTGATCGCCCAGGAGATTACCAGTTCGCAGCAGTTGGCTATAAACGGCCGGAGTGCCGGCGGTCTGCTGATGGGGGCCGTCGTTACCATGCGCCCCGATTTGTTCCACGTCGTGGTGGCTGGCGTGCCCTTTGTCGATGTGGTCACGACCATTCTGGACGAATCGCTGCCCCTCAGCGCCATCGAGTTTGAAGAATGGGGCAATCCCAACGACAAAGAATTTTACGACTACATGCTCTCCTATTCCCCCTACGACAACACGACGGCCCAGGATTACCCCCATATGTTGATTACGGCCGGCCTCAACGATCCCCGCGTCCAATATTGGGAACCGGCCAAATGGACGGCCAAACTCCGCACTGTCAAGACGGACGACAACTGGCTGCTGCTCAAAACCCACATGGGCGCGGGCCATTTCAGCGCATCCGGCCGTTATGACTATCTGAAAGACATCGCCTTCGACTTTGCTTTCATCCTGGACAGATTGGGACTGGTTGAGACATGAGTTTGGCCTATAATTTGATGTAGATTTGTAAAGGAGGTTTTGACTATGGCTGTGCTGGCTCCCACAATCGAACGGCCGTTTACCTTCACAGCAGTTGATCCGCTGACCGCTTTTTATCAGAAATTGGAAGCGATAACGGCCGTTGAAGCATTATACGCCAATTGGCACCCAGATGGTTTGGAAGTCTGGCTAATTGTCCATCGCCTATCACCCACTGCTCGCAAAGAGATTTTTGCCCAGGAATTGGCCTTGATGCAGGCGTTTCCCGGCCTGGGCATAGATACCCATCTTGTAGATCGTGCGGCTGGTGATTCTTTAGCTTCTATTGATCTGGCTTCGGTAGATGCCTTCCTGCGCTTTTCCAGACCAAGCTATGCCTGATATTCAAGCTCATCACCATTCAGTTTACCCCCTGTATCGTGAATTGGAATATCAGAGTCGTCGCAGTCGATATGAGTGCGCCAGCTTCAGTTCTGAAGAAATCGAAACCATTTCGCAATATGTGGCTGAGATTCAGAGTGTAGTGGCAACATTAGTCGGCGAATAGTTCTCAACGCGTAATGGCAAAAGCCTCCATCATCATCCCCCACTTCAACGGCAAACAGCATCTCGACGACTGTCTGCACAGCCTGCGGCAGCAGACCTTCACCGACTTTGAGGTACTGCTGGTAGACAACGGCTCGACCGACGGCAGCCAGGCCTACGTACGGCAGCAGTTCCCGGAGGTGCGGCTGCTGGAATTAGGCCGCAATCTGGGCTTTACCGGGGCTTGTAACGCCGGTTGGCAGGCGGCGCGGGGCGAGTTCATCATCTTGCTCAACAACGACACCGAAGCAGACCCCAACTGGCTGGCGGAGGTGATGGGCGGATTCGGCCGTTATCCCCAGGCGGGTGCAATTGCCAGTAAAATGCTCCTGTTTGATAAGCGCGACCATTTTCATACGGCCGGCGACTACGTTCGGCTGGACGGCATTCCCGGCAACCGGGGCGTTTGGCAGCAGGACGTGGGCCAATATGATCAGGAGGAGGTGGTCTTTAGCGCGTGTGGTGGGGCGGCTGCCTACCGTCGCCAACTGCTGGACGAGATTGGCTTTCTGGACGACGATTTCTTTTTCTCCTGCGAAGATGTGGACATGGGCTGGCGGGCTAATCTGGCGGGCTGGCAAACGGTTTATATGCCAACGGCCGTTATCTACCACAAACTAAAAGCGACCGGCGGCAGTGTGATAGGCAGCTATTATGACGGCCGTAACTTCCTCTACCTCATCTGGAAAAACTATCCCACCAGCCTGCTGCGCCGCTATGGCTGGCTGGTGGTCAAAGCCCAGCTAGGCATCACTGCCGACGCCCTGCGTGCCTGGCGCGGTGAGGCGGCCCGCGCCCGCCTGCGTGGCCAACTGGCCGGGCTGTGGGGCCTTTTCAAAATGTGGCCCAAACGCCGCCACATCCAGGCCAACCGTCGCATTAACGACGATACCCTGACGGCCTTGTTAACACCGGTTGACGCCCCTGGAGATGATGGGTAAGATTACCTGTTCAATAAAAAAATAGTTAATTGTTGAACTGTTGAATTGCTGAATGATTAATGAGCTGTTAGCTACACGCCCTTAACAATTCAACAATTAAGGAATTCAC
>SLGK01000111.1 GCA_007123775.1 Anaerolineae bacterium
ACTCTATACTCTAGCTCTAGCTCTCATCCATTTCCGCACCAACGAATATTTCGACAGCTTCGAGCAGGCCAGCCGCTTCCCAGGCCTGGATGCCGCCGTCTAAGATCATGACGTTCATCTCTTCCTCTTGCCGCCACGCATAGGCAGCCCGACGACTGCGCCGGCCGCTCTGACAAACGAATACAATGGGACGATCACGCGGTAGCTCAATTTGGTCCACCAGCAGCTCGCGCAGCGGAATTAGCTCCGCGCCGGGTATGTGGCCCCGGTGAAACTCACGCGGCTCACGGACATCAATGATTAACGGCCGTTGCCCTACTTCCCGCTCCGTCAGACTGCCCAGTCTAGCCATAAGCTCCGCCGCAAAACCGTTCTTCTGCTTTGGTTGGCCGTCAGGCTGGCGCCCTTTGATCAGTTGTTCATCTGTCAGATGCAACCATTGCCACAGCTCCCCGGCCGAAATCGTGTTAACACTCTCACGCGGCACCACGCGGCTGGTGGGAATACTGATCCAATCAACCTGCTTGGGCAGATTCTGGCATTCCTTAAAGGCACGCACCGGGCATTCATAAATACAAATGGCCGGGTCCAGCACATGACGAAAGATATGGCTAATCGCATCATCTTCCGCCAAAATGTTAGATTCACCAATGTAATGATGGCAGCCGGTAGCTTCCATCAGTTGGCGGATCGGACCAGCCACGCGCACCAGGAAAACGTCGCCCCCATTGTCGCGGTAGGTCCGCACAATGTTTTCCAGCATATGGATACCGCTAAAATCACACTGATTGACGCGGCTCATGCGAATAAGCAGGTAACGTTGGCTGGGGTTATTCTCGGCATAGGCCAATATCTCTTCTTCAATGTGGTTAACAGCCCCAAAATAGAGGTCACCCTTAATTTCTAAAATGGCCATTTGGGGGCAGGGGTCGCGGTCGGGCTGGTGGGTCAGGTGCCTATAGTTTTCGTCAGGCAATACAGGCACCACGCGCGGCGCACTCGTCTTCATGATGTATACGGCAAAAGAGAGTAAGATACCGGCCAGTACCGCAAACTCAATCGAAAGAAAGACGGTGCCCAGCAGCGTCACCAGCATGATAATGGCGTCAGAGCGAGTACCGGTCAGAATCCGCTTCATTTCGGCCCAGTCGATCATGCCATAGGCTACCACCAGCAGCACCCCGGCCATAGCCGCCCGCGGCAGGTAGACGGTCAGTGAGCCAATTGCAAACATGCCTATCAGAATAAACAAACCGGCGGAAATTGCGGCCAGTGACGTGCGGGCGCCACCTTTAGAGTTCACAGCCGAAACCGAAAATGACGCGCCTGTACCATAGCCGGAAAACAGCCCGCTGGCTATGTTGGCCATTCCCTGACCCACAAACTCCTGGTTGCTGTCAAGATGCTGACCGCTCTGCGTGGCCAGTGAACGAGCAATAGCTGACGTCTGCACCAGGCCAATGGCCCCCATGGCCAATGCCCCGGTAGACAGACGGGCAATCAGCTCCAGGTCCAGGACAGGCAGACTGGCCAGCGGCGGTAGGCTGGCCGGAATCTCACCAATAACCGTCACGCCGGCCTGATCGAGATTGAGTAGAAAAAGAATGACTGAAGCGGAAACGATACCCAGCAGAATGGCGGGCAGTCGGGGATAAAAGCGCTGAATAAAAATAACGACCACCATTGTCACCAGGCCCAGTATCAGCGTCCAGAGATGCACGGCGGGCAAGTTGAGCAAAATGGCCCACAAGTTGTCAATCATGCGGGCATCGGGCAGACTGAGTCCCAGCAGTGGCTCAATCTGGTTGATAGCAATGAGCATACCGGCGCCGGCGGCAAAGCCCACGATCACGGAATGGGAGACAAAGTTGATCAGCATCCCCAATCGGGCCAGACCCAGCACCAGTTGAAACACGCCAGCCATCACGGCCATTAAACCGGCCGCAATGACAAATTCCAGGCTGTTTGGCTGTAGAAAGTTGGTCAGTGAGGCCGCCACCAGCAGCGATATGGCGTTGGTAGGGCCATTGATCATATGGTTAGAAGACCCCCATAAAGCAGCCATAATGGAGCCTATGATCGCGGTATAAATGCCCATAATGGGCGGCAATTCAGCAATGAGGGCAAAAGCGATTGACTGCGGCAGATAGACGACGGCCACGCTCAAGCCGGCCATAACGTCAGGGCGCAGATTGCTCTTATCGTATTGCTTGAAACGGTTTAGCGGTTGGCGTAGATAGCGAACGGCCGTTGCCAGACCAGGTCCCATGTTGATTGATACAGGTCGTTTGGCGAGCATACAAAAAGTGTACGACTTGGGTACGGGCGCGTCAAGGATTATCAGACGTCAATTACGCGAGCGGGGAAAACGTTAACAATTTCGGTGTCGTAATATCGGGTCTGGCGAATAGTGTCCTGGCGGTAAAGGTGGATATGGCCGTGCAGCAGATAGCGCGGCTTAAAGGTACGCATGAAAGGGAGAAAGATTTTGAAGCCGTTATGGGCCAGATCGGGCCGGTCGTGGATACCAAAGGGGGGGGAGTGAGTGATGAGGATGTCGAGGAAACGGCCGTAACGCAGCCGATTCAGTAGTAAACGGGGCAACAGGCGGGCCACCTGCCAGCGCATCTCGGCCTGTGAATACATCAGGGACGCGGCAGGCCGGTAGCGGACAGAGCCTTCCAAGCCGGCCAGCAGCAATGAGCCGAACCGTACAATACGGCCGTGTAGGTCAACACCACCCTGAACCTCATGTAACACGCGCCCTTCAACTGTGTATTGCGGCCCATGATCATGGTTGCCGCGCACATAAACCAGGGGCACATCCAGCCCCGACACCAAAAATTCCAGGTAATAAAAGGGGAGATCGCCGCAGCCAACAATCAGGTCAACGTCAGGATAATACTCTTTGACGTGGGGCCGATAAAGAGTATCCAAAACCTGATCGCTGACGGCCAGAATTTTCATGGATCGGGCCAGTCTCGCGCCTGGTTTAGGGTCAGCTTGTCCAAAATGGCCTGCTCCAGGTCAATGCCGCTAATGCTGGCCAGTTGCAGCAAGTAGAGGGCTACGTCAGCCAGTTCACCGGCCAGGGCGTCTATGTCGGCACTCTCCTCACGCCACTGAAAATGCTCCAACACTTCAGACGCTTCTAAAACTAACGAGATGGCCAGATTACGAGGGGATTGAGGTTTGGGGGAGTCCGGAGCGTACCAACCCTTACCACCCACAAACTGGTGCATGTGGGCTTCGAGTTCTTTTAAATCCATTGGGGAGCGTAGTGCGTAGTACGTAGTGCGTAGCAGCGATTCGCTTTTACGCACTACGTACTACGCACTATTTGATTATAGATTACAATTTAGCAGCCACGTAAGCTGTCAGGTCGGCCAAACGGGCGGAGTAACCCCACTCGTTGTCATACCAGGTAACAACTTTGACCATGTTGCCTTTGATGACGTCGGTGGAGAGGGCGTCGATAACGGACGATTTGGGGCTGCCGATGTAGTCGCTGGATACCAGCGGCTCTTCGCTATAGCCCAAAACTTTGCCCAACCAGCCGTCGCTTTCGGAGGCAGCCTTGAAAGCAGCGTTAACCTCGGCAGCGGTGGTGGATTTGCTGACGATGGCCGTTAAGTCCACCACGGAACCCGTTACAACCGGCACACGGAAGGCCATGCCGTTGATCTTGCCTTCGAGTTCGGGCAGAACCAGGCTCACGGCGCGGGCAGCACCGGTGGTGGTGGGGATGATATTGGCCGAAGCCGTGCGGGCGCGGCGCAAATCTTTGTGGGCGGTATCCAGGATCATCTGGCCATTGGTGATGGCGTGGATGGTGGACATGAGCGCCTGCTCAATGCCGAAGCTATCATGCAGCACTTTGGCGGCCGGGGCCAGGCAGTTGGTGGTGCAACTGGCGTTGGAGATAACGGTGTGGTTGTCGGGATCATAGTCGCCTTCATTGACACCCATAACAAAGGTCGCATCGACGCCTTTGCCAGGGGCGGAAATGATTACTTTTTTGGCGCCGGCATCCAGGTGCTTGCCGGCCCCGTCGCGGTCACGGAAAATGCCGGTACATTCCAGCACGATGTCCACGCCCAGGTCGCCCCAGGGTAGTTTGCTGGGATCGCGCTCGGCATAGCTCTTGATGCGCTGGCCGTCTACAACGATGTCGCCATCTTGTACTTCTACAATGCCAGGGAAACGGCCGTATGTCGAGTCATAGCGCAGCATGTGGGCATTGGTTTCAACAGGCATCAGGTCATTGACAGCCTCAACAACCAGATCGCCTTCATAATAATCCAGAATCGCTTTGTACACTTGCCGGCCGATCCGACCGAAACCATTGATACCAACTTTAATTGTCATACTTTTCTCCTTATGGTCTTATAGGCTCGCAGCGTGATTGGGGGTTGGTGTGAAAGGGTTGTAAACCACAACTGACAGAACCGATTACTTGTAAACGATAACTCCTTCTAATTGTAGCCTATATTGTCAAAGTTGTAATGCTTTTTGTCATTAAGACACTAGCGCATCTTCACCCAACTACGTGTTACGTGTTGCATGTTGCGTATTGCATAAAGTGGCTTAGCCACAACCAAAAGCAGTTACGCGGAGTCACGCAGAGGACCGCAGAGTTTCGCGGAGAAAAGCGGAGAAAAAACGCTGTTTCTCTGCTCCTCTGTTTCTCTGCTCCTCTGCTTCTCTGCGTCAAAAATTAACACACAGTGTGCCCATATCGCGCAGACTTTGCGGAGTAACGCCGTAATTCTCTCTGGCCACGCGCTACGAAACACGCAGTACGACAGGTAAGGACTGCTACAGCAATGACAGAACCGCTTTGGCCAGCTTGGCGCTATCATGTCGCCAGGGCCGGGTTTCATCGACAAGATCGGCCGTTACCATCCTGACTGCTTGGGGCGCGACCGGTTTCACAAAAACGGTCTGCCCACCACCCGCGTCGGCCGGCACACGCAAATTGTCGTTGGCTATCACCACATCCAAAAAGTTAACGGGAATATGCGCTAAAATCGTGTTGACGTGATCGGCTACACTGTAATTATCCGTCTCTCCCGGCTGAATCGCAAGATTACACACGTAGATTTTAGCTGCCCGGCTGCGGACGAGGGCCGCCTGTAAATCATGCACCAGCAGATTAGGCAAGATGCTGGTATAGAGGCTGCCCGGTCCCAAGACGATGAGGTCAGCCTGTAAAATGGCCTGCAGCGCCGGCGGATAGGCCCGCACGTTGGCCGGTTCCAGGTAGAGGTGCTGAATCTGGCCGCGTGCTTTGGGAATGGCTGATTCACCGACAATGCGCTGGAGAACGGCCGTTCCGTCCGGCTGGGGTACGCTTACATCAGCAACGAGCGTTACCTGTTCCAACGTAGAGGGCAGTACCCGACCACGCACCGCCAACACGCGCTCTGCTGCCAGTAACGCTTCATCAAAACTACCCATGATGCCGGTCAACGCGGCCAGCAGCAGATTGCCAAAAGCGTGCCCTTGCAAGTTGCTCTGCCCGTTGCTATGGGTGCCGTTGGCCGGGGCGTCCGGCTCCACTACCTGGCTACCAAAGCGATACTGCAACACCTGAGTCATTAGCGCCTCATCCCGTGACAGCGCGGCAATGTTGTTACGGAAATCGCCCGGCGGCAGCAACCCCAGTTCACGCCGTAAACGGCCGCTGCTGCCCCCATCATCGGCCACCGTGACAACGGCCGTAATATTTCTAGTGTAATCGCGCAGGCCGCGCAGCAGGTTGGGCATACCCGTACCGCCACCGATCACTACCACGTGGGGGCCGCGCCGGGGCCGATGGTACTCCAGCAGCCGTTCAACTATGCGCTCGTCAGACTGGTGCAGAGGCGTCACCAGATTCCAACCTAACCGCCAGACGGCCAGGGCGATCAATCCCAGCCCCAGGCTCAAGAGAATCAAGACGCGCCACTGCACCGGTAAAAACATCAACACCATCGCCTCATATACCTGGCGTGGCAGCCAGCCCCAGCGCTCTAGCAACAAAACCACGTAAACCAGCCCCAGGCCGGTTGCGGCCGTACCTAGCACCAACACCACCAGCCACCGTTTTAAGCCCAGCCCCACGATCAGCCAAAGCCGGCCAAGTTGCAGCCATTGGTAAGAAATATCTCGTTTTCGGCGTCTTGGCTTTTCCATAGCCACCCATCATATCTGCTAATCAAAACTACGACAATGAACCCAGACAGAAACCGGATTGGAACGAGTGTAGCATCATTTCGCATCAGTACCGTTTGGTTACGCTGGCAGGCCATAACAGGCTGTGTTATGATTTCTGCCAGTAACTTGACGACTTTTGGGAGGTACAATGCGAACTGTCTATTGGGATTACGATACGGACACAGTCAAGATGATCGACCAGCGCCAGATTCCGTGGGAACTGGTGGTAGCGACGTTTGACGATTACCATAAACTGGCCCGCGCCATTACGGAAATGTACGTCCGGGGCGCACCGGCCATCGGCGCGGCGGCCGCTTTTGGCATGGCCCTGGCCGCTCGCCAGAGTGACGCCTCTGACCGCATGGCTTTGCTACGTGATTTGGAAGAAGCGGGGCGGGTTTTGAATGAGGCTCGGCCAACGGCCGTTAATCTCTCCTGGGCTGTGGCGCGGCTGCTGCGCGTGGCTACCAACGAAGAGCTAGAAGGGGTGGACGAAGTACGTGATGCCCTCCTGACCGAGGCCCAGCGGCTGGCCGACCAGGACGTGGAAATCAATCGGCGTATGGGCTATAACGGCGCCGCCCTTGTATCTGACGGGGATACGCTGCTCCACCACTGCAACACCGGCGCGCTGGCCACCGTCGATTGGGGCACAGCGCTTGGCGTCATTTTCGCCGCCCATGAGCAGGGCAAAAATATCCACGTCCTGGTAGACGAAACCCGGCCCCGCCTCCAAGGCTCGCTGCTCACCTGCTGGGAACTGGAGCAGCGCGGCATCTCTTATGACCTGATTGCCGACAATGCGGCCGGCCACTTCATGCGCACAGGCCAGGTAAACATGGTTGTCGTTGGTTCAGACCGTACCGCCGCCAATGGGGACGTGGCCAACAAGATTGGCACCTACAAGCTGGCGGTGGTGGCCAAAGAAAATGGCGTTCCTTTTTACCCCGTCGTGCCTACCAGCACCATTGACCTGAATCTGGAACATGGCGATCTGATCCCTATCGAGGAGCGCGACCCGGACGAGGTCTTAATCGTGCGCGGCCAGCCGATTGCACCCGTTGGCGCGACCGCCCGCAATCCGGCCTTTGACGTGACGCCCCACCGTTACGTCACCGGCATCATCACCGAAGCGGGCGTGATTTACCCACCCTTCGTCAAGAACGTGCGGGAAACGGTGGAGCGGGCGCGTAAGGAACAGGGGCTGGCGTAAAACGTAAAACGTGAAACGTAACAGCTTTTTACGCATTACGTTTTACGTACTACGTCACTACTTTTACGCCCTCCGGGAGTGGAATTGGATGAGTGACATACCAGTCGTTATCGTCTGTGGCGGGCAAGGCACGCGAATGCGCGGCGCAACTGAGCAAAAGAAGGAGCTGGTTGAGGTGGGCGGCCGGCCGATTCTATGGCACGTCATGCGGATTTTCTCGGCGCATGGCTTTAACCGCTTTGTGCTGACGCTGGGCTACGGGGCCGACCAGATTCGCCGCTACTTTGCCGAGTATGAGATGATGACGCGGAACGTGACGCTGACGCTGGGTGAGGAGAGAAACGGCCGTTCTGCCCGCCACTTTCACGATCAACCCCAACACGACCCCTGGCAGGTCTCGCTGGTAGATACCGGCCTGCACACCGAAAAAGCCAGCCGCATCGCCCGCGTGGCTCACTACCTGGACGGCGACCGCTTTTTCGTCTCCTACGGCGATGACGTCAGTGACGTTGACCTGACCCAACTGGTTGCCTTTCATCAGGCGCACGGTAAATTGGCAACAATAACGGCCGTTCAAGTCACTCTGCCCTATGGCGTGGTCGAAGCGGATGAGGCGGGGCTGGTGTCGGGCTTTGTGGAACGGCCGTTTCTCCCCTACTGGATCAACGGCGGCTTCATGCTCTTTGAGCGCAGCGTTCTCGATCTCATGGCCGG
>SLGK01000146.1 GCA_007123775.1 Anaerolineae bacterium
TAGTGCGTAGTGCGTAATGCGTAGCAGTTTGTATGTCGCACTGCGCACTACGAAATACGCACTACGCCAACAGGAGTGTAACAATGCCCAGTCCTTTTCCTGGTATGGATCCCTATTTGTAAGCACGGTCCTTGTGGCCTGATGTCCATGCCTCGCTCATCACTTACATACGTGAAGCTTTGCAGCCACAGATACGGCCCAAATATGTAGCCCGTATTGGTGAACGGCTGCAACTGGCCTACGCAGGCGGCAGCTATGTGCGAGATGTGATGCTGGTGAAACGCCTCAAAGAGCCGGCGCCAATGCTGGTGGGGGCTGTGCCTGTGGCTGACCCCCAACTGGTAGAGATATTGGACGAGGCTTACCGGGAGCCGTTCATCGAAATTATTGCCCGCGAAACAGGGGAAATTGTCACCGTGCTCGAGCTGCTCAGCCCGGCCAACAAGGTGGGCGACGGCCGTGAACATTACCTGCAAAAGCAGAAAGATTTGCTGAACACCGAGGTAAGTCTGGTTGAGATCGACCTGTTGAGCTACGGGCAAGAGACGGTGCTGGCCCGCAACGCAGCTAATATTGAGCCACCCGACTGGCGCTACCGCATCAATGTCTGTCGGTTGAGGCAGCGCCACCAGTTGGAACTGTATGCCATTCCGCTGCGGGAACGGCTGCCCGCTTTTCGCATTCCGCTGCGGCCGCCGGATGAGGATATAGTGCTGGATTTAACGGCCGTTCTCCACCGCACCTATGACGTGGGGAGCTACGATCTGCTGATTGACTATAATCAGCCGCCCCCCGTACCCGTCACCGAGGCCGAAGCCGCCTGGCTAGATGCCTGGCTGCGTGAGCAGGGAGCGCGTACCTAAGCCCGCCGCAGCAGATAAACCGCTACCATTCCCACCAGGCCCAGCAAGCCTAACAACCCGGCCAAAAGCGGAATCAGCCCGCTGGGTTGGCTGCTGCCGGCCGGATTGGTTGGAGGTGCGGGTGTTTCGGTGGGGGAAACGGCCGTTTCTATCGCCGCTGGGGTATCCGTGGGTAAAGGGGGCGCGGTGGCCGTCGCTGTCGGCAGCGGCGTGGCCGTACTGGTTATAGTAGTTGTAACTGTCTCCGGCCCGGTGGCCGAGCCACCCACTTCACGTGGTCGGGGACGGTGGCCCACCACCACCTCCTGCCCCACCGTCAAAAAGTCCCCTGCCGATAGACCACTAACCTCATAGAACTCGGCCAGCGTCAGGCTGTAGGTGTTGGCAATAGAGAGCGGCGTATCACCAACTGCCACAACATGGACAATTGTGCCGTCTGGCTGAACGCGGGCCTGCGGAAAACCCGCCAACGGCCGTGAGCCATCGGGGAAAATCGTGTAGCCAATGATTAGCGACTGGCCGATGGTGAGTACGGCATTTGGTCCCAGATTATTGTACGTGTACAAATCTTCAACCCGTAAATCAAAGCGATTGGCAATGCTTAGGGGCGTATCTCCCTGGGCTACCAGATAGACTATGGCACCATCCGATTGGGGCGTGGGCGAGGCCAGCGGCGCGGGCGTTGGTGGGATGGGCGATGGTGTCGGGCTGGGGCCGGGTGTATGGGTCGCTGCCGGTTCGCTTGGCTGGGTCGGCGGCGGCGGCGGGGCACTGAGACTGCCTGCCTTAAAAGCCGCGCTCAATTCGGCTGTCAGCGTCAAATAGAAGTCGCCGAATTCGCTGCTTGGCTCGATGTTGCTGCCCTCTTTCCACTCGTTGAAGGAGGTGATGATCAGCATGTCGGGCGAGCTGGCGGCTGCCCCGCCAAAGCTGGCCCGGTAAAAATCGCCGTCAGCCCGGTCGCGCACAAAGGCGGCATCACCTCGACCCAGGCGGGTATCATCCCAGCCCGGCATGGCGGTAGCTACCCAATATTTGTAGCCACCGTAGGTGGTTGCGGCAGCCCGGGTGTTGGCGGCCCAGGTTGCCGCCGTGCCCGAAGGATTGGCCGACCAGGCGATGTTGTACAGATGTAGGCCGTCGAAGGCGTTGAGGTAATTGGTTTGTCCTCCTTCGGCAATCCAGATCGAGTTGCGGTCGGGATCTACCGCATCCCGAATGGCAACCCATTCATCAGGGGGGAGCAGCCAGTTGGCCCAAAAGAAGACGACGGGACGGCCGTCTACGCGCAGATAGGCCGGGTGTTGGGCATGGGTAGATAGTAGCGTGCGCAGGG
Organism: Anaerolineae bacterium; assembly: GCA_007123775.1. Taxonomy (GTDB): domain Bacteria; phylum Chloroflexota; class Anaerolineae; order Promineifilales; family Promineifilaceae; genus SLGK01. The sequence continues at coordinate 2,200 of SLGK01000146.1, forward strand.
CGTCAATCCGGTCCTGATTGTTGGCGAAAAAGGGGCTGCCCACCTCAAAATGAACGGCCGCCCGGAAGCCTAAGCCCGACGCCACGTTGAGCAGAGTGCTAAAATTGGTCTCGGTCTGGTTGTTGGCCGTTTGTGGCCCGTACCAGCTTTGTACAAAACCGTCGATGCCCGCGCTGCGGGCCTGGTTGACGTGGCGCTGAATGACGCCCGCATCGGTAGAAAAGTAAGGGTTGGGGTTGGTGAACGGGGTACGCCCGGAGCTAAAGTTGTCCGGGCTGTACCAGGCGTAGTAGAAGGCCAGCACCAGCCGGGTTTGTCCCTGTGCGGCCGTTTCGTTGGGTATGGGGATAATGAATAGACTGAGGCAGAGAACGGCCGTTACCAGCAGCCAACGCATCAAATTGGGTCTTTTGGCTTTCGTGGGTAGACCTATTCCGTATTGCGTATTACGTGGCGATCTCTGGTTACGCAATACGGAATACGCCATATGCTTTGTCAACCCACCAAAATTCCAAAGAACCGTTAAATCAGCGTGGTCCCACATACCGGTATTCAATATACGGCCGTGAAAAACTCTCAAATGCTTCCCAAACCCGGTCACTTTCACTCTTGGTCAACTGGCTGCTAAAGCCATCAAAAAGCTGCCAGAAAGAGGGGGTGGTTTCAAACTCAACCAGGCGTGGTTCGCCCTCAATACCGCCCAATTCGGCCGCTTTTACAATGGCCTGTTCCAGATCGCCCAGTTCATCGACCAGGCCGTTAGCCAATGCCTGACGACCAGTGTAGATACGGCCGTCGGCCAGCGACAATACCTCAGCCTCGCTCAGGTCGCGCCCTTCCACAATAACGCGTACAAACTCCTCGTAAGCCTCGTCAACGAAATCTTCCAGGATGACGCGCTGTTCCGGCTTTAACTCTTCCCACAGGCTGCCCAGCGCCTTGTTGTCACCAGAGGTAATGCTGATGATGCTAACGCCCAACTCCTCTAGCAGCGCTTCGGCATTAAACAGGGTCAAAATGACGCCAATGCTGCCCGTTACACTGTCGGGGCGGGCCATGATGTAATCGGCAGGGGCGCTGATGTAGTAGCCGCCCGACGCGGCCGTGGCGGCCATGCTGGCCACGACCGGCTTGTCTATTTCTTTGATAGCCTCGTAAATCTGGGCCGAGCCAGTAACTGAGCCGCCAGGCGAGTCAACGCGCAGCACAATGGCCTTGACGTCATCATTGGCCGCCGCATCGCGCAAGTTTTGGACCACACGACCGCTAACGGCATTGCCGCTAAGCAAGTCGGCCTGATCGCCGCTGAGGATGGAGCCTTCGACACGCACAATGGCGACCGCATCGCCCACGCCCGGAGCGGCGCTCAGGCCGCTCCAATCCGTCAGGCTGAGGCTGGCGACAGAGCTAAACAGCAATACGGCACAGGCGCAGATGGGCAGCAAAAAGCCGATGATGACGCTGCCTAATATCCAGAGCGGCTGCCGGTTATTGGCTTCGGGCTTGACGTGGATAACAGTGGGTTGGGTTGGTGGGTCAGGCTGGGAAACGGCCGTTTCGGCCTCGGTATCAAGGTTGGTACTCGTCATTTCTTCCATATTCTTCCTTTTGGGTAGCTGCCGAGCCTGAGACGACAAAATTCTGTCAGACTTTGCAACCATTCAGGTGCCAGGAACAGTCCAGTAGATGCCGGTATGACTTAGAAGCGTCTGGCCCGTGCTTCGCATCACTTTGAAGCTACTCAATGGGTGCATTATAGCGATTACGTGAGCTTTCCCAAACAAATTTGTCAATCTTCTAAAGTGTGCTATCATCCTCGACTGTTGCACAGCAGCATAACAACTGAATATGTTCGCTGCTTTCCGCTCCTGGCGTTTTGGATCAGGAGCAACGCTCGCCTGAGTTATTCCACGGAAAGGAGGTTTTGGCAACATGCGTGAATATGAAGTCACTGTCGTGTTACAACCTGAATTAAATGATGAAGAGCAAAAAGCTCTGCTGGAGCGTTTCCAGGGCTGGATGATGCCGGATGGGGTAGAAGCCCCTGAACCAACCATCAAGCACTGGGGCAAACGTCAACTGGCCTATCCCATAAAGGACTATACCGAAGGGTATTATGTCTATTATGAACTTATGCTGGATCCGGCCCAGATTTCGGAGATTAATCGTAACGTTAAGTTCAACGACGATATCTTGCGTCATCTGATCGTACGTAAAGACGAAGACTAAGGTAAGCAAAAATGGAAATGGGTACGGCGCGTAGTCTAAACAAAGTCATGATTATTGGCTGCTTAGATGGTACCCCAGAAATGCGCTACACACCGAGCGGACGCCCGGTCACATCGTTTAGTATAGCCACTACCCGAACCTGGGTATCTTCTGAAGGCGAGCAACATGAGGAGACGGAGTGGTTTAGCGTAGTGGCCTGGGGCAGCCTGGCGGAGTTGTGTGTGCAGGCGTTGCAAGAGGATCAGCAGGTTTATATTGAGGGTCGCCTCCAGACACGTGGCTGGGAGGATAGCAGTGGTCGTCGGCATTATCGGACCGAAGTTGTAGCCCAGGATATAATTCCCCTGTCTGACGGTAAATGTTAAGTTTGGAGATTGAAGATTATGCAACCGAATGAAAGAGGTTATCGTGGTCGCCGCAGCAGTGGTCGAGGCAATCGCCCCTGCCGCGAGATTGAAGTGGATTACAAAGAACCAGAGGTTTTGAGCCGCTACGTAAATGAATACGGCCGTATCAAACCGCGTCGTCAAACCGGGCTGTGTGCCAAATCACAGCGCCGCCTGGCCATAGCTGTTAAACGGGCGCGCCACCTGGCTTTGCTACCGTTTGTCGCCGAATAAAACCTTAAGAGAGCATGGCTCATGGCTAAAAAACAACCTTTAGTACCACAAGAAGAAGACGGCCGTAAAACGCGTAAAGAGATTCTGTTAGAGCGCAGGCATCAGCGGCAAATGAAACGCGTGCGCCTGGCTATCGGCTCCGTACTGGGTCTCATTGCCCTGGTGGTTGTTATCGCCTTGATCAATGAGTACCTCATCGTGCCCAGCCGTCCGGTTGCCGTGGTCAATGAAGAGTCGATTTCCCTGACCGATTGGCAAGATCGGGTGCGCTACGAGCGGGCGCAGCGGATTGTCTTTTTGGAAAACCAATACGACGCTTTTAATGGCGATGTAGGCATCATCCAACAGTTCGCTGGCCAGACAATCATGGAAGTGTTCAACGCCGAGGACCTGGGCCAGACCGTGTTGAACGCGTTGATTGAAGAGGCAGTCATACGACAGGCAGCCGAGGCCAGGGGCATTGTTGTTACTGATGCTGACGTGGAGCAAGAGATTGCCGAAAGCTTCAACTTCTTTGGCGGCGATTCTCCGCCGCCCACGCCCACGGCGACAGCAACAGTCATGCCGACGCCGTCGGTGACGCCCATTACTACTGAGGTCATTACGGAGACCGAGGTGTTGCCCCCGCCGGAAACCGAGGTTGGCCCAACCAACACGCCGCGGCCCACGCCAACGGCCGTTTCTGCTGAAGCTTTCCAGCAAGAATTCAATGAATTTCTGGACCAGTTCCGCCCTTACGGCATTACTGAGGCCCAATACCGCAGTATCGTCCGGGCACAGCTTTTTCGGGAGCGGTTGGCCGAGTGGCTGGCCCAAGATCAGGATTTGCCCACAACGGCCGATCACGTTAGTTTCTACGTCATCATTTATGACACGGAAGAAGATGCCAATGAAGGTCAGGCTATGATTGAGGCCGAGGGCTTTTTGCCCGTGTGGAATGCCATTCGTAGTGCGCCGCCTGACCCTGAGAATCTGACCCAGCCTTTCGCCACAGAACTGCCGTGGCAGACGCAGGATGAGTTGACCAACAATATCGGTTTTGCATTGGCCACTGAGGTCTTTAGTTTGCCGCTCAATACGCCTAGCGACATTGTAACTGAACAGCTTGATCCCAATGCGCCGCCCCGCTATTTTATCATGCAGGTGAGCGGGCGTGAGGAACGGCCGTTGTCGCCCCAGGCCCTTGAAAATGCGCGGCTATCTGCGGTCAGACTCTTTGTTGACAGTGTCATAGCCTCCGGTGGCGTCGAAATCACCGACAACTGGCGGGGTCGCACCCCAACCCAGCCCTCGCTGGACCCCAAATTCTTGCAGCAGCCCACGCCGGCCCCGCAGCAAGAATTACCGCCAGAGCTACCACCGATAGAAGAACTGCCCCCGCTGGATGATGGGCAGTAGACAGTAGACAGTAGCCTCTGGCTACTGTCTACCGAAATTCTTATGAGTGATGAGGCGCGAAGCTGGCTTGAAGGACGCATCTCTGTCATGGCCGCCCTGCAAGCCGGCAGCCGCCCCATTTACCAGGTTTATGTGCAAAAAGGTAAATGGGACCGTGCTTTACAACAGTTGAAAAAAACGGCCGAATCACACCAAATCCCCACACAAACCGCAGCGGCCGCCTTTATCGACGCCCATGCCGGTGGCCAGAGCCACGGCGGGGTGATCGCCGAAGTCGGCCCGCGTCGTTTTTTGCCCCTCAGCGATTTGCTGCCCGCCACCGGCTCACCCTTTATTGTCATGCTCGACGGCATTGAGGACCCCTTCAACTTTGGCCAGGCGTTGCGTGCCCTCTATGCAGCCGGGGTAGATGGGGTGGTGGTACGGCCGCGTAACTGGCTCTCGGCTGCCGGTGTGGTAGCCCGCTCCTCGGCCGGGGCGTCTGAGTTTGTGCCTATGGCTGTGGCCGAGACCAGCCTGGATGCCGCGAACTTTTTTCGGCAGCAGGGGCTGACCATTGCCTGCACCAGTGACAAGCAGGCCACCTCTCTGTACGAAACAGACCTGACCCAGCCGCTCTTTTTGTTGATAGGCGGCGAGCGGCGGGGCATTACCCGCTCCTTTTTAGACCAGGCGGATGTGAAAGTGCAGATACCCTACGGCCGTTCCTTTTCTTATTCACTGGGGGCTGCGGCAGCAACGGCCGTTATCAGCTTTGAAGTTGCCCGCCAACGTAAAGCACGCAAGACCTGAGAGGCAGATAGCCTTCTGGCAAATTGCCACAATAACACAGCGTGTTATAATTCTTAACCGAACTTTGATAAGTACAAGACAGAGGCGAACCGTGCGTTCGCCTTTCTTTTTGAATCCCTGACCCACATTATTAACAAAGGAGTGTTATGTGAACCTGCATGAATATCAGGCAAAACGATTATTTGCCGAACATGGTGTCCCCATTCCTCAAGGAGAGGTTGCCACTGCCCCGGCCGATGCCCGCGAGATAACCCGCGAGTTAGGCGGCAAAGTTGTTGTCAAAGCCCAGGTCCTGACCGGCGGGCGCGGCAAGGCTGGCGGTGTTAAACTGGCCGCCAATCCCGACGAAGCCGAGCAGCACGCCAGCGACATTCTGGGGCTGGACATTAAAGGTTTTACCGTGCGTAAAGTGCTGATCGATGAGCAAGCTCCCGGCATCGATCAGGAAATATACCTGGCCGTCTTGATTGACCGGGCCGCCCGTCGGCCGATGGTTATGGCCTCGGCCGCCGGCGGTATGGATATTGAAGAGGTAGCCGAAACAACCCCCGATAAAATCTTTACCGTCCACATCGACCCCTCGCTGGGCGTGCGTGGCTACCAGACCACCTATCTGGCCGCCGCTATGGACTTGCCCCGCGAGCTGTGGCGCGACTTCCACAAAATTGTGGTGGGCCTTTACAACTGCTTTATGAGCAACGACGCCAGCCTGACCGAGATTAACCCATTGGTTATAACCGGTGAAGGCAAACTGCTGGCCGTTGATGGCAAAATGACCATCGACGACAACGCCCTCTCCCGCCAGCCACGTCTGGCTGAAATGCGTGATACGGATGAAGAGCCGGAAGCAGAGCGTGAAGCCCGTCTGAGCGGTATCAACTTCATTCAGCTTGATGGCAATATTGGCTGTATGGTCAACGGGGCCGGTTTGGCCATGACCACGATGGACATCATCAAGCTGTTTGGTGGCGATCCGGCCAACTTCCTGGATATTGGTGGTGGGGCCAAAGCGGAGCAGGTAGCCACGGCGCTGCGACTGATTTTGTCTGATCCCAAAGTGGAGGCGGTGCTGATCAACATCTTTGGTGGTATCACACGCGGCGACGAAGTGGCGCGTGGCATCGTCGAGGCGCTGAGTCAGGTTGATACCGATGTGCCGATGGTGGTGCGTCTGGCCGGCACCAACGCCGAAGAGGGATTGGAAATTTTGGCTGAAGCAGAGATGGAAACGGCCGTTACCCTCTCTGATGCCGCCCGTAAAGCTGTTAAAGCAGCCCAAAGCTAAAGCGAGGAACAACCATGAGCATTTTAGTTGACAAAAACACGCGACTGCTGGTGCAGGGCATTACGGGCCGCGAGGGCACGTTCCACACCGAGCAAATGATCGCCTATGGTACCAATGTTGTGAGCGGCGTTACGCCCGGCAAAGGCGGCCAATGGTTTGAAGGTGACCAAAAGAAAATACCCATCTTTAACACCGTTAAAAAAGCGGTTGAAATAACTGAAGCCAACGCCACTGTTATCTTTGTCCCGGCTCGCTTTGCCGTTGATGCCATTTATGAAGCGGCCGATTCCGGGCTAGAACTCATCGTCTGCCTGACCGAGCATATCCCGGTCCTGGACATGATCAAGGCGCGCGCTTACCTGGACACCAAAAAAAGCCGTCTGATTGGCCCTAACTGCCCCGGCCTGCTGACCCCCGGTGAAGCCAAAGTAGGCATTATCCCTGGCAGTATCGGCCGTCCCGGCCATGTGGGGCTGGTGTCGCGCAGCGGTACGTTGACCTATGAGGTGATGTACGCCCTGACTGAACGGGGTATTGGCCAATCGACCTGTGTCGGCATTGGCGGCGACCCCATCAACGGCACCAACTTTATCGACGTGCTGCAACTATTTGAAGATGACCCCAACACAGAGCAGGTTATCTTGATCGGTGAAATTGGCGGCAATGCCGAAGAGCAGGCGGCCGCCTATATAGCCCGCCACATGAGCAAGCCGGTGACCGCCTTTGTGGCCGGTCAGACCGCCCCACCCGGTCGCCGTATGGGTCATGCCGGTGCTATTGTGGAAGGTAAATCAGGCACGGCCGAATCGAAAGTGCAGGCCCTGCGCGAAGCCGGTGTCAAAGTAGCCGACAATCCTGACAAAATTGTGGACCTGATTGCGGCCTGAGTATTATCTTCATAGATTCTGAAACGTGATGCGTGATGCGTGATTTCGGTCACGCATCACGCTTTATGTTTTTATGCGTATGATGACTTCCTTTTTAGAACGGCTGGCCGGTCTGCGCCAACGGTTTGATCCTGGCTTTTTGCTGGTTTTGCTGATTGCCCTGATCGCCATCTGGCCCTTTATCAGCCGCGCCAGCCTGCCCCAAGAGACAGACGCCGAGCTACACATCTTTCGCTTGATGGAGTTGGGCTATCTGGTGGCCGGTGGCGAATGGTATCCGCGCTGGGCGCCCAGTTTTTATCATGGGCATGGGTATCCCATCTTTAACTACTACGCACCGCTGGCTTATTATGCCGGGCTGCCCATTGAGCGGCTGCCCTGGTTTGACGCTGTAGATGGCGTGAAGTTCGTCTTTGTGCTGGCGCTGCTGCTGGCGGCGGTGGGGGTGTATGGCTTTGTGCGTGATAATTGGGGGCGGCCGGCTGGTTATGTGGCTACGGCCGTTTACCTCTACGCTCCCTATGTTCAATTCATCGATCCCCATGCGCGGGGAGTGCTGGCCGAAACCTTTAGCCTGGGGCTGATGCCGCTGGCCCTATGGGCGCTGGACCGCTGGCGGCGGACTGGTGCGCCGGGGGCCTGGGTGGGGGCGGCATTGGGTATAGCGGCCGTTATTCTGAGCCACAACCTGATGGCGCTGCTGTTTGGCTGTATGTTGGGTGGCTGGGTTATCTGGCAGTCGCTGCCGGTTTGGTTGGGTCGGGTGAAAACGGCCGTCCCCGTCTGGTCGCTCTGGGCCTTGCTGGGGTTGGGGTTGGGGCTGTCGGCCTTCTTTTGGCTGCCGCTGGCCCTGGAGCGAAACGCGGTCGAGCTAAACACCCTGATCGGCGAGGGGGACAATTTTGACTTCCGCACCCATTTTGTGCCGCTGCGCGAGCTACTGGCCTTTCCGGGCTGGCTAGATTGGGGGGCCACCCAGGCAGATTTTCGCTTTAGTTTGGGCATTGCCCAATGGCTGTTGGGTGGTCTGGGGCTGCTGCTGCTCCTGCTGCGCCGCACGCGCCACCCTTACCATCTCTCCTTTTTTGCTGTTGCGCTAGGGTTGGTTCTTTTCTTGATGATGCCTGTTTCTGAGCCGGTGTGGACGGCCGTACCCGTGCTACCTTATTTCCAATTCCCCTGGCGATTGCTGGGGGCGGCAGCGTTGACCCTGGCCGTGCTGGCCGGGGCGGCCGCCGAGGCTCTGCTGCGGCTACTGCGCCCCGCCTGGGGCGAGCGGGTTTACTGGCTGGCTGCTCTGTTTGTGGCCCTGCCGCTGCTGTTAGGGCTACCCCTGAGCCAGCCTGCCCCCTGGCCTGATTTTGGTGAGGTCAACCGGCTGCGCTACACGCTGATCGAGGCGTCGGGCCGCTGGTTGGGCACAACCTCAACTGCCGATTTTGTACCCGCCACCGCCGCCATCATTCCAGAGCGGAACGAGTCCGTGGTGGCTGGCTTCTTTGAGGACCGACCGCTGGATCGGGTCAACCGGCCAACGCTGCCGCCGGGCACTGCTGTTGAGGGTGAAGAAATCACGCCGCTGAATTTCCAATACCGGGTGAACGCGCCTGAGTGGTTTTGGCTGCGCCTGTTTCTTTTCGATTTTCCCGGCTGGCAGGTCACGCTAAATGGAGAGCCGGTTGAAACAGAACTTGGGCTGCCTGAAGGGTTTATCATTGTGCCCATTCCGGCCGGTGAACATCTGCTAGAGGTTCGTTTTGGTTCAACGCCGCCGCGTACGGCCGGTTGGCTGCTGGCCGGTCTGTCACTGCTGCTGACGGCCGTCGGCACGGTTTTCTGGCAGCGATTGGGGCGTAATCTTGTTGCCGAACGGTTGGCGTTGCCTGGTGTTATCGAACGGCCGATTTTGTGGTTGGTGGTGGGCGTAACGGCCGTTTCTCTTTTGATCATTCAGCCGGCCGGCATTCTCCATTACCATTCAACTGGTTTTGTCGCCGAACCGGCTGAGGCCCAGGTTTTCGCTGATTTTGGCGATCAAATCGCGCTCATCGGCTACACCGCCAGCCAACAAACGGTCCGCCCCGGCGAAACGATAACGATAGACCTATATTGGAAAGCGCTCAACCAATTGAGTATCAACTACCAGGTGTTTGTCCATTTACAGGCAGAAGATGGCTTTTTGGTCAGTCAGTCAGATAAAATCAATCCGGGCGATTTCCCCACGCGCCGCTGGCCGCCTGACAGATATGTGTTGGACCGGCACTACGTCACCGTGCCGGAGGGCCGACAGCCGGGTGTTTATACAATTTCTGTCGGGCTGTGGGTACAAACCGAGGGTTGGCGTTTGCCGCTGATGGAAAACGGCCGTCAGATAGGAGACAACTACCCGTTGCTTACTATTTGGGTTGAGGAGTGAGGCCGTCAGAATGTTACGATTCTCGGGAACGTGTGAGGTTAGCTGATGCGGGTAATTAGTGGCCAGGCTAAAGGGGTCCGTCTGAAACGGGTGCCGGGTGACACCACTCGGCCAATTATGGACCGGGTAAAAGAGAGCTTATTTAACATTCTAGGGGATGTGGCCGGTACGCGCTGGCTGGATTTATTTGCCGGAACGGGGCAGGTCGGGATTGAGGCGCTGAGCCGTGGTGCCGACAGCGTAGTCTTTACCGATACGGCCCGGACAGCTATTCGCACCATCCAGGCCAATCTGCGCCAGACGAAGCTGGCTGCTGCGGCAGAGGTAATACAGGTGAATGCTTTCCGCTATCTGGAAACGTTTAACGGCCGTTGCTTCGACTTTATCTATGTAGCCCCGCCCCAGTACAAAGGAATGTGGATCGAAACGTTACAGAGGGTGGATAAACGGCCGTATACTTACCTGACCCCACAAGGCTTCGTGATTGTTCAAATTGACCCCAAAGAGTACGAACAGGTTTCCCTGACACAATTACACCTGGACGACAGCCGCACCTACGGCAATACCCAACTCTGCTTCTACCAAATAAAAAGTGACCAGTAGCTGTTTGTAGAAAAGCTACCGGCCACTGACTACTGTCTACTGCCTACTGACCCCTAAAGCGGCCAATCCTGCAAAATGCGGCGCGTCTCTTCCATATGAGACGTTTCATCACTGACCATGTCTTCCAATTGGACAGCCAGCCCTTTGTCGCCAAAAGCGGACGCCTCTTCGGCCCGCTGGCCGTAGTTCTTGACCGCTTGTGTTTCAGCAGCCAAAACAGCCTCTAACATCTCCTTATTGGTGCTGGCGGGCGGTACCGGAGATGGCGTGGTCGTTGGCTCACCACCGAGGGCCACAATTTTATTGGCCAGGAACTGAGCGTGTAGCTGTTCGTCAGCTACTTCTTCCAGGAAAAAGCTAGATAGTTGTGGCCGGTAAGGTCCGGTCACTTTGGCCGCATAAATCAGATATTGAATGATCGCACCCAGCTCATCAGCCAGGTCCTGGTTGAGATTTTTGATCAGGGTTTCTTTGTCCATAAGATTCTCCTTGGTTAATGGGATTAGTAAAGAGGTGCGGGCAAACTACAAATCCTCCCACTAAATCATTGTAGGTAAGAAGGTCGCTGGACGCAAGTGACTTTATTCGTTAGCTAACGTGACTTGAATAACGCAAACACCCGTCTGCGCCCCAATATTGTCATAGGTAGCCAACCGTATCAAGTACGGACCAGATTGCCAGCCGCGTAAATCCACGTTGCCCAAAAAGCCATCAACCACCGGCTGGTCAATACGCCGGCCCAGCAGGTTGGCCCACGTACCACCCGTCTCAGGCCCATTGGCCTCCAACTCATAGTAACTGAAGTTGGCCGTGTTAGCCGTGCCAAAGAAGGTGATGGGCGCGTCGATAGTATCTCCGTCCGACGGGTTTTCCAGACGCAGTTCAAATGTGCAGCCCACGAACGGTGTGGGCGTTGGTTCATCAGGGTCAGATAAGGGCAGCGATTGCCCATTTCCAATATCCGAACCGATGTCCGGCGGTTGGGCCGGGCCGCCTGGGCTAGGCAAGGTGACGGTCGGGGCGACTGGAGGTGGTCTTTGTATGACGTCGTTGTCGGCCGGTATTGGTTGTGGTGTTGGCTGGAAGGCTGGCATGTTCAACGGGTCCGGTGTCGGGGTTGGGGCACGCAAGAGGCTGGCCGGCAGGGTGGCAGCCACGTAGTTATTGACGTAGTAAACACCCCCAATGATCGACGACAGTAAGAAGATGAAAACAAGGGCGTTGTTGCGGATGCTTTGGCCTGTTTCTCGCTCCAGATTGAACATGGCCCGGCGCAGCATTCCCTGGGCGCGGATCAACTCGCTCAAGTACCAAAAGAGGCCAAAGGCGCACAGGATGTATATCCAGACGTCGTTGCGGATCAGAAAAACGTAAACGGCTTCCATAGGGCTATTAAACAGATGTAAGGCCAGATTCGCAAAAAAAGAGCGAATCTATCTCTTGACTCTTACCTTGAGAGCCGTTCTATCAGGGCCTGGATTAAGGCTGTGAGGCGGGGAATCACGATTTTGCCGGTTTCTAGCACTTCTTCATGGGTCAGAACGGTACCGGGCGCGGGGTTGGGTACGGCCATGTTGGTTATGGTTGAAAAGCCGACGACGCGCATACCGGCATGTCGGGCTACCACGACAGAGGGTACGGTAGACATGCCGACCGCGTCGGCACCAATGCTGCTAAGGAAGTGAAGCTCAGCCGGGGTTTCGTAACTGGGGCCGGCCACATAGCTGTAGACACCTTCCTGTAGGGTGAAGCCTAGTTCAGCCGCGATGGCGTGGGCTGTCTGGCGCAGGTGGGGGTCATACGGTTGAGTCATGTCCGGGAAGCGGGGGCCAGCACTATCGTCATTGGGGCCGCGTAGCGGGTTATGGCCAGCCATACCGGGCAGATTGAGGTGGTCTCTTATGACCATGATGTCGCCTGGTTTGAAGACTGGGTTAATGCCGCCGGCCGCATTGGTGACGATCATTGTGTTGACACCCAGCCGGTGCATGACGCGTACAGGCAGGGTGATCTGGCTCATGGAGTAACCTTCGTAATAGTGGGAGCGACCTTGCAATACCAGGACCGTTTTCCCTTGTAGCGAGCCGATAACGAGGCGGCCATGATGACCGGCCACAGTGGATGTTGGCCAATGGGGAATGGTAGCACTGCTGATGACGTCGGGCGTACTGATAGCGTCAGCCAGACCGCCCAAGCCAGAACCGAGAACCAGTCCAATGGTAGGCTGCTGGTTGGTTTGCTGTTTAACGGCCGTTACCGCTTCATCAATTTGGGATGAGGAAATAAATGTTGCCATCATGAAAGGGGTTACGAGCCAGTTTCCCCCTTGCTCTCTGTTTGTTCATTCAGTTGCTTGTATATCTGTGTGGTAGAAATGTTGGCGTGCCCCAACAGCTTTTGCACCTCTTGCAGGTCTGAGCCGCTGTTCAGTTTGTGGGCAGCAAAGCTATGGCGCAGCGTGTGAGGCGTCACGGCCTGGTTCAGACCCACTTCGCGTGCGTAGGCCTTAATGATGAGCCACAAGCCCTGGCGCGTTAACTGTTGGCCCCGGTGGTTTAAGAACAGGGATTGTTCTGTTTGTGTTTTGACTAAATTGGGACGGCCGTCACGTAGATAGGCCTGCAAGACGGTTTTGGTTTCCTCATCAAAGGGAATCTGGCGTTGCTCGTTCTTTTCACCAGCGCATTGCAGAAGCTGGTTGTCCAGATCGACATCCGCCAGCAGCAAAGATACCACTTCAGTGACGCGCATACCGGTGGCGTAAAGTATGGTCAAAAGGGCAGCGTCTCGCAGATTTTTGGGCGTTTGCCTGCGGGTTGGTGCTGCCAATAGCTGCTCGACCTGATCATCGGTCAACGTTTGCGGTAGCCGCTTTTTCACCTTAGGCGAGTCAACTTTTTGGGCCGGGTTGGTGTCAATCAGGTCACGGGCGCGTAGGTAGTTAAAGAACGACTTAACGGCCGCTACTTTACGGGCAATGGTAGACGAAGCGTATGTCTGGCTCTCTGTCATATAGGCCAGGTAGGCATGGACAACTTCTTCGGTTACTTCATCCCAATCAGTCAATTGAGCATAACGGCCGTCGCGCAGAAACTCCAAAAACTGGCCCAGATCATTTTTGTAAGCCGCCGTTGTATTACTCGAATAGGAAGACTGCTGTTCGAGGTACTGTAAGAAGGCGAGAAGTTGTTGTTCCATTGCTGGCTACTCCTGCTAGGACTGTAAATGGCAACTAGCCATACCCTGTGCTTTTGTGTAATTGTCAGGGAAAATAACGGGGTACAACTGAGGCGTGGTTAAGGACTGCTGCCAATGTCCATTCCCTGAGTAATCTTATGTAAGATACTACAATGGGATTATAACATTACTTTTCATAAGATCAACCTAGTTCAACATAATGTTAAGCATGAGAAGCGTAATACCTTCCAGTAAGTCGCGCTGCAAATTGTAGAACCTGACCCAGCTTGTGTTGGCCGCTAACTGTTTAACTCCTTTATCATGGCGCGGGGATTCCAGTAGGCTCTGAGCAGCGCGATTTTACCGGCGCTGTCAATGACGAAAGTGTTGATGCCGGCAAAGGTGACAGTACGGCCGTTTTTCCCTATAATTTCACCGTGCCAGGAAACGGCCACTTCATTACCAGCAATAAATACGTCCTGCTCGACCAGCGATACGCTGGCAAACATCTTGTTCATGCCGTCAAAGAATTTTGACAGCCCCTCATGCCCTTCGTGAGGCGGAGCACCTACCGGGTCGTGGCTCACCCCGTCAGTGGCAAAATGAGCCAGCCAGCTCTCTTTGTCGTTGTCCCGAATACCGGCAAAATAACCGGCCACTGCTTTTTCAACTTGCTCTTTTGACATTAGCCTATCTCCATGTTTGTGAATAGCGGGTAATTGTTGGCTCAGTTTTAACGTCAATGAGCCAACTCGTCAACTGCTAACGTAATTCTAACAACTGTCGGTTAACATGGTCTGTTAGCGCGTGATGACTGACAGTCTGCCTATTTTCGCACGCTAAAACTTAATATTCTTGTTTAGGAGAGAGATATATGACAACAAACGATTCCTATCAATTCAAAGCTGAAATAAAACAACTCTTACGTATCCTGGTCCATTCTCTTTACAAAGACCGGGATATTTTTCTGCGTGAGTTGGTCTCCAATGCCTCAGATGCCCTGACGCGGATGCAGTTTGAAATGCTAACCAATCGGGACGTGCTAGACCCGGCGGCGGAGCTTTCTATCCGCATTGAGGTACCTGCAGTTGAGGAGGGTGAGAAAAAGCGTATTGTCATCAAAGACAGCGGCATTGGCATGAATGAGGCTGAACTGGTACAGAATCTGGGGACCATCGCTCAGTCGGGGGCGCGTGAATTTTTGGAGCGCGTCAGAGCTGGTGAAGAAGAGGTCAGCGACATTATTGGTCAGTTTGGCGTCGGCTTTTATTCCGTTTTTATGGTCGCTGACGAAGTGCGCGTTGTGTCCCGCAGCTACCGGCTGGACGATGAACCGGCTGCCTGGATTTCAGACGGTGGGGAGAGTTACCGTGTTGAAACGGCCGAAAAAAGCGACCGTGGTACCGAAATCCAGATTATCCTCAAAGAGGACGCTGACGAATTTGCCAACGAGTGGAAGCTGCGTCAGACCGTTAAGAAATATTCTGATTTTGTACGCTTTCCCATTTTCGTGGGTGCGGAGCAAGCTAACCAACAGACTGCTCTCTGGCGTAAGTCAACGTCCGAAGCAACTGAGGAGGATTACAACCAGTTCTATCAGCAAATGACCCTTGATTTTGAGCCGCCGCTGCGGTCCATTCATTTTGCTTCAGACGCGCCGGTCCATATACGTGCCTTACTTTTTGTGCCCAGTAAGCGTGACAAAGGCATGATGTCCCTGCGGCGCGAGCCGGGGGTCATGCTCTATTCGCAAAACGTGCTGATTCAAGAATATTGCACCGATTTACTGCCTGACTGGTTGAATTTCGTAGACGGCGTGGTTGATTCTGAAGATTTGCCCCTGAACGTGAGTCGGGAGACAGTCCACAACAATCGCCTGGTGCGCCATCTGGCCCGGATGGTGCGTAAGCGGGTGCTGCGTGAACTGGAACAGTTGGCCTCGGATGAGGCCGACAAGTACCAGCCGTTTTGGGAAGAATACGGCCGTGTTCTTAAAGAAGGCTTGGCAACCGACATCGGGGCCAAAGATGAGATTTTACCCCTGCTGCGTTATAACTCTTCCCGCTCTGACGGCAAGCTGGTTTCCCTTGACGAATATGTAGAGCGGATGCCAGAGTCGCAAACGGAAATCTACTACGTTTTGGGCGATTCGGTCAGCTCGGTGGCCAATAGTCCCCACCTTGACCCCTTTAAGGCACGCGATCTGGAGGTTCTGTTTTGGGTAGACCCGCTGGACGCTTTCGTGGCCCCTATGCTAAACGAGTATAAAGAAAAGACTTTCCGCAACATTGACGATGCCGAAATTGAACTACCCGATCTGGCCGAGACCGAGACGGAAGAAACGGCCGAATCCCCCATTCCCGAACCTGACTTCAACCTGTTTGTGGGCCGCTGCGTGACTACATTGGGCGAGCGGGTGACGGAAGTACGGCCGTCTAAAGTTCTCAAGGACAGCCCTATTCGCCTGGTTTCACCCAAAGATGCTGCCAATCGAGAGATGGACCGTATCTATCGGCACCTGGACAGGAATTACGAGGTGCCCAAGCGCATTCTTGAGGTTAATCGCCATCACCCTTTGATTGCTAATCTGGCCAGCCTGGCCAGCCGCCAGCCGGACAATCCGCTGATCAATTTGTCAATTGAGCAGCTCTACGAGAACGCGCTGGTTCAGGAAGGTCTGCATCCCAATCCTGGTGATATGCTGCCGCGCATTCAGCAATTGATCAGCCTGGCGGCTGAAGCGCACAAATAAAAAGGCCGGCTGGCGGGCAATACCTACTGTTGTCCGCCAGCCCAACCATCGCTTATCCCCTTGTTTGCTGCTGCTCAGGTGACATGATAACATCAGGCCTGTTTGACCACTAAAATACGAAGACGACATGTCACTAAGGTGAAACCATAATGAATAACGAATCAGCAGCAGCTTCTAATTTTATCCGTACTATCATTGATGAAGATATAGCCAGCGGCAAGTATAACGGCCGTGTTCACACCCGGTTCCCCCCTGAACCAAACGGCTATCTCCATATTGGCCATGCCAAATCGATCTATCTCAATTACGGTCTGGCCGAAGATTACGGTGGCAAATTTAACCTCCGTTTCGACGATACCAACCCGGCTAAGGAAGAACAGGAATATATTGACGCCATTATCGAAGATGTCCGCTGGCTGGGAGCCGATTGGGAAGATCGTCTTTTCTATGCCTCCGACTATTTTCAGCAGCTCTATGATTGGGCCATTCAGCTTATCACCGCAGGTTTGGCATACGTCGATGACCTTAGCGCCGCCGAAATTCGGGAATATCGGGGTACCCTGACCGAACCGGGCCGTAACAGCCCTTACCGTGACCGCTCCGTTGCCGAGAATCTTGACCTGTTTGAGCGTATGAAGAATGGCGAGTTTCCCGACGGTAGTCGCGTTCTACGGGCCAAAATAGACATGAGTTCGCCCAATATCAATCTGCGTGATCCCGTCATGTACCGCATTTTGCACGAGCCTCATCCCCGTACCGGCACGGAATGGTGCATTTATCCGATGTATGACTGGGCGCACGGCCAGTCTGACTCGATTGAGGGTATTACCCATTCTATTTGTACGCTAGAGTTTGAGAACAACCGTCCCCTTTACGACTGGTTTTTGGAAAAGTTAGGTATTTACCAGCCTCAGCAAATTGAGTTTGCCCGCGGCAATGTCTCCTACACCGTGATGAGTAAGCGCAAGCTGCTGCGGTTGGTGCAGGAGGGCTATGTCAATGGTTGGGACGACCCCCGTATGCCTACGCTGAGCGGTCTGCGCCGGCGTGGCTACACACCAGAGGGCATTCGCAATTTTTGGGAGATGGCCGGCGTGGCTAAGGCCAACAGCGTGGTTGAACTGGCTATGCTAGAGAGCGCTATTCGAGACGACCTGAACTGGCGCACGCCGCGGGTAATGGCCGTCTTGGATCCGGTTAAGCTGGTAGTAACCAACTATCCTGAAGACAAGACGGAGTGGTTCGACGTGCCTGACTATCCCCAACACAAAGATAG
This sequence comes from Anaerolineae bacterium, assembly GCA_007123775.1. Classification (GTDB taxonomy): domain Bacteria; phylum Chloroflexota; class Anaerolineae; order Promineifilales; family Promineifilaceae; genus SLGK01. The sequence continues at coordinate 19,635 of SLGK01000146.1, forward strand.
CGACCAGATGCGCCAGGTGCCGTTTAGCCGTGAACTGTACATTGAGCGGGAAGATTTTATGGAAGATCCGCCCCGTAGGTTTTACCGGCTGGGTCCTGGGCGTGAAGTCCGCTTGTTGGGAGCATATTACGTTACCTGCACCAATTTCGTGAAAAATGAAGCGGGTGAAGTAGTGGAAATCCACGCCACCTACGACCCGGAATCAAGCGGTGGCTCTACGCCAGACGGCCGTAAAGTTCGCGGAACCATCCATTGGGTATCGGCTGCTCATGCGGTCGAGGCTGAGGTTCGTCTGTACGAGACCCTGTTCACCCAACCCGATCCTGAGAACACGCCCGCAGGCCAGGAGTTCACCGTTCATCTGAATCCTGACTCACTGAAAATCATTGCTAACGCCAGGCTAGAGCCGGGTCTGGCCGCAGCCGGCGTGGGCGACAAGTTCCAGTTTATGCGCCAGGGCTACTTTGCTGTTGATCCTGATACCACACCGGAACGGCCGGTCTTCAATCTCACCGTCACTTTGCGGGATACCTGGGCCAAACTTCAGCAAAAGTAGACAGTTGGTTGAGGTCTGGCCACTAACACTCTGCCGGGCCTCAAGCAAAATTATCGCAATTTATACGGCAGATGGGCCATTTGTCTATTATGATTGTCATAATCTGGTTGCCTTTTGAGAAAACCAGTAGCTCTAATTACTGACTTTTCTTTCCGGGAGTGTGATTCAGTGGGCAATGGCGTAGAAGCGTTCATACCAATCGTATTGGCCGGGGGGGCTGTCCTTAGTCTCATCCTGTTTTTGATCAGGATGGGTTGGTTCCAACGCAAAAAGTTCAGCAGGAGGCGATTGTCTGCCTTTTTCTCCCATCCCAAACCTAACTATCAATTGGCGGTAGCGGCCGTGCCCGCTTTACCAAACGGTCACTTCCGATCCTCACCTATTCGCTATTCCGTGCCAACGACACCATTTGCTGCCAGCCAATTGAGACGGCTCAAGGAGTCATCGTCTCAGGGACAAAGCCGTCTCCTGATGGCGCTTACTGTCGAACAGCGGCGACAATTCATCGAGGGCCTTAACTTTGAAGGCCAGGCCGAACTGTGGGCTACCTTACCTCTGGAAACCTGGGCGGAATGGTTAGCAAAAGAGATTTCTTTGTTGCCTTTTGAACAGGAAGAGTTCAGCAACCTGCTTGATTTCTTTAACCAATCTTTTCGGACGTGGGCCACGAAGTGGGACGCTTTAAGCTCGCAGGAGCAGGCTTATTTGTGGACTCAGTTGAACCTGGAACAACAAGAGGCGCTCTGGCAACGATTAACGTGGCTGCGGCACATGCTGCTGCAGCAGAAGAAGAGACGCCAGCAGCAGATCGCTAATTGGGAGCAGTTAAAACCAACCGCACAGGTGATGTTGTGGTCTATGTTGAGCGAGGTTGAGAGGTCTGAACTGTGGCAGAGGTACCCGCTGGCTTCTTGGGCCGCTACCTGGTTAGCGCTCACGGCTGATGTGAGGGCTGTACTCTGGCGCAATCTCAACACATCCCAACAAAAACGGTTGCGCCACTATCTGGAAACGAACAGGCCGGTAAACAATCAGCGCAGCCCGCTGTTTTATGATCGCAGATAAGACGCCCCGTTGACGTCAATAATCGTCCCGGTACTGAATTCGGCCCCCTCTGAGGCCAGGAAGAGGACGGCGTGGGCCACTTCTTCGGGCCGGGCTACGCGGCCCAATGGGCTTTGCTGGCGAATGGCGTCGCCGCCGGGGCCGTCCAGATGCTCGTTGGCCATGTCGGTTTCCACAAAGCCGGGCGCTACGGTGCCCACAAAGATGTTGTAGGGAGCCAGGTATTGGGCCAGCGATTGGCCCATCGCATTCATACCCGCCTTACTGGCCCCGTAGGCGGGGGCTTGTGGCTCGCCCCGAAATGCCCCGCGTGATGAGACGTTGACGATACGGCCGTTGCCCTGCTCAATCATCACCCGGCCGGCGCAATAACAGAGGTTGGCCGCACTGACCAGATTAGTCGCCAGCGTATCCTGCCAGACTGCCTGCCACGTCTCATAATCCACCTGCGCCAGCGGATGGTGGGTAAACACCCCCGCATTGTTGATCAAAATGTCCAGCCGGCCCATTTGGGCCACCACGTCCTGCACCAACTGCCGTACCGCTGCCGCATCACGCACGTCAGCTTGAAAGATGGGGTGGGGACCACCGGGCAGCATGGATTGTGTTTCGTAAGCGGCCGTTTCATTCTGGTGGTAATGAACCGCAACCCGCGCCCCCGCCCCGGCAAACTGCCGTGCAATTGCCCGCCCAATGCCGCGTGACGCGCCGGTGACTAAGACGATCTTATTGTTGAAACGCATCGGTTAATCTCCTGACGGAGGACGGAAGACAAAGGACGGACGAGTTTTTCTCCGTCTTCCGTCCTTCGTCTTCCGTCCGATGTTAGCCTGGCCCTCGCCGCTTTGGTTTCTTATGCGGCGCCCGTTTTCGTTTTTTGCTGCTGCCAAAACTGCTGCTACTGCTGCTGCCGCCGCTACTACTGCTGCCGCTTTGCTGCGCCCGCACCCGAGGCAGGTAGCGTATGACAAAGTAGATAATCGACCCGACAATGTGGGTTACAATCAGTAGTGTCAGCCATAAAATTCGGGCCGGTCCTTCTTCATTACGAATGCAGTCAATTGCCATTCGTACCACAAACAGGGTAGTGATTCCAAATAAACAAACAAACAGCCAAATAAAGGCTTGACTTTCTGGCATAATGATTTCTCCAAAATTTATGAACCGTTTTCGTTTTCAATATCTTCGATTTCTTCTAGCGGCCCTTCTTCAGGCATATTCTCTGGTTCCTCAATTTCCTCAATCTCTTCTGGCAACGTCTCGACCTCTTCCGGGAGATCCTCTATCGGTGTAAGGGGCGCGCCGAAGAGGGCCTGGTAGCGCACGATGCGATTGTTGCCGGAATCGGCGATGTAGAGGTTGTTCTGCGTGTCAATGGCGATGCCGTTGGGCAGACCAAAGCGGTCAACCTCGCCGCCGAACTGTCCGAAGCGGCCCAGATAGTTGCCCATCCGGTCGAAGATGAGGATGCGGTAGCCTTCGGGGTCGGTGACGTAGAGACGGCCGTCGCTGTCCACAGCCACATACGGCTTGTTGTTGATTGATTGCCCGGCCCAGGCCTGCACCGACCACTCGTTGATGGGGAAGAAGTCGAGGGTGAACTGCTGGATACGGCCGTTCCACGTATCCATCACCGCAATTGTGCCATCTGGACCTAAGCCTAACCCGACCGGTTCGTTGAACTCACCCGGCCGATTGCCAAACTGTCCAATCACGCGCATGAAGTTGCCGTCCCGGTCCAGCAGTTGCAGCCGGTGGTTGCCCGTGTCCGTCACCAGCAGTAGGCCATCGGGCAGCAGCAGCAGGTCACGCGGGCCAAAGAAGAGGCCCAGGCCGCCTGTATCGGGTTCGTCGGCGACCGAACCGCTGCGGCCAAAGCTGCCGGCCCACTGGCCGTCTAGCGTAAAGCGTTGGACACGATGATTCCAGGTGTCGGCCACGTAGAGGTGGTTGTCGCTGACGGCCAGGCCCCAGGGTTCGTTGAACTGGCCCGGCCCGCTGCCGAAGTCACCCCAACTGGTGAGTAAACGGCCGTCCTGGTCAAAGACCTGTATCTGGTGATTACCGGAATCGGCGACGTAGATACGGCCGTCATTGCCTACCGCCACATTGCGCGGCGCGTTCAACCCCTGGCTCAAAATCAGGTCCGGGCTGATAAACAGCTCCCCTTCGGCATACGGGTCTAACTGCTCCACCAGGGCCACGGCGCCCACGCCCCGATCCCATAGTTGGGCCATCACGTCATTGCGAATATAGATGCGTAACTGGTGGCGCAGCGGCCATTCCCCCAGCCGGTAATTGCCGCCAAAGACCTGGCCATAGCGCGTATAATCCCGGTAGAAGAAGATGTCCCACAGGGCGTGGCGCACAGCCGGGTTGCCCAAACCGCGCCGGTTTTCGGCCGAGACGTTAGGGTCGCCAAAAACGGCGTTCCAGGAGAAACGGCGATACTCTTCCATGGGCCACCAGAGGAAGATGTAGGTCTGGTAGGTGAAGTCGCGGTTGAGGAAGGGGTCAAAGCGGTCAAAGTTGCGTGCCCCGACCAGCACGACCGGAAACTCTGTCAGGCTGTTGTTGGGTGATTCGCCAAAGAATTGCCGGTTGGGATATTGGCTCTGGCGCAGATACCAGGTGTAGGGCCAGGAGGTGTCGTTGTCGTAGGCCACGCGAATACTGTTGTCGCCGTGCAGCCGATGGGAGAGGGTGTCAATCTGGTCCAGGACCGAGTCTTTGGTGGCCGGTGCGCCGTGGGCGTAGACCATGAACTCGGTTACCAGATCGCCGTTGATGTAGTTGGCCATGTAGGTAAAGCGCATGGTCAACACGCTGAGCAGCACAAAAACGGCCAGAATAACCACCATACGCCGCGCCGTGGGCACAATTTGCGCCATGATGGTTTGCCAGAAGTAGAAGATGATACCGACGGCAATAAGACCACCCAGGAAACGGCCGATGCCCGCCAGCGTACTCGCCTCCTGCCCGCCAAAACGGACCTGCCCCAGCAGCAGCGGCCCCATCGCCAGCAAAAAGGCCAGGATGAGCAGCAGCGACAGTCCCAGACCGAGCCAGGTTTGCCGCTCCA
>SLGK01000281.1 GCA_007123775.1 Anaerolineae bacterium
CATACAAGGGCGGCTGGAATTATCAGCGCCACCAAACAGTATGATCAGGACTACTGATAATCGTATTTACCTGGAAAATGGTCTGGAATTAGTAATTGACCTGGAACCAGCCAGCTAAACCCGGATTAGGCCACAGCGGTTATTGCTTGATCGGCCAGGCTACGGCCGTTTTCGACCCTACACCTCCAAAACTGCCGTTTCCCACGCGCTCTTACCCCACCCACCACTTACCGATTATAAGCTAACAACGCTGCCTTCGATGCTGGCGCGGCCCGCTTGGCCGCCAGATAGCGGCGGTAGGTGGCTGCTTCCTTCTGGTTGCTTGGGTCAACGGCCGTTTCGTCCTCACGTTCAGAGCCTACACGACCCACCACCGGTTGGGCGCAAGCACAGTCATTGGCTTTGAGAATGATGGCGCAAAACGGCCGTTTGCAAGGCAGATGGTTTTAGTCCGGTGGGCGGGCATGAAGACCTGCCCACCGGCCTAAAGCTTCAGAAGCTGTTCGTGATCTGCCCAATTACGCGGCAGCAACGGCCGTTGTCAATGCCTGGTCCAAATCCTCTAAAATATCCTCAATATTCTCAATCCCCACGCAAAGCCGGATCATATCGGGCGTAACCCCGGCCGCTGCCAGCTCCGCCTCAGTCAACTGACGGTGGGTGGTAGAGGCGGGATGGGCCACCAGCGACTTGGCATCGCCGATGTTGACCAGCCGCTTGAATATGTTGAGCGCATCAAAAAACCTGACCCCGGCCTCAAATCCGCCCTTCACCCCAAAACTGAGCAAAGCAGACGGACGGCCGTTCGTATACTTTTGCGCCATTTCATAGTAAGGAGAGCTTTCCAGGCCACCATAAGCCACCCAAGAGACCCGCTCATCCCCTTCCAGGTAGCGAGCGACGGCCAGCGCGTTCTCCGTATGCCGTTCCATACGCAGCGGCAGCGTTTCCAACCCTTGCAAAATCAGGAAGGCATTGAACGGGCTGATGGCCGACCCGGTGTTTCGCAGCGGCACAGTGCGGGCGCGGCCAATGTAGGCCGCCGGGCCAAAGGCTTCCGTGTAGACCACGCCGTGATAAGCAGGCTCCGGCGTAGAGAGCATCGGGAAGCGCTCCTTCTGTTCCGCCCAGGGGAAATTGCCGCTATCAACGATGAGACCACCCAGAGAATTACCGTGACCGCCAATATATTTGGTCAAAGAATGAACGACGATGTCCACGCCATACTTGATCGGCTTGAGCAGGCTGGGCGTTGGTACCGTGTTATCGGCAATGACGGGGACACCGTGATGGTGCGCCATGGTCGCAATTGCTTCAATGTCGGGCACGTTACCGGCCGGATTACCAATCGTTTCAATGTAGACAGCGGCCGTTTTCTCGTCAATCAACTTCTCCAGATTGTCGGGATGGTCATCCTCGGCAAAGCGCACCTCGATGCCCAGCTTGGGCAGCATGTGGCAGAACAGGGTATAGGTGCCACCGTAGAGCAGCGGCACGGACACAATGTTGCTGCCCGCCTCGGCAATGGTCAGAATGGCGTAGTTGACGGCGGCGCTGCCCGCACTCAGCGCCAGCCCGGCAATCCCCCCTTCCAAGGCGGCTACACGCTGCTCCAGCACGTCGGCTGTGGGGTTCATGATGCGGGTGTAGATGTTGCCCGGCACCGCCAGATTGAACAGGTCTGCACCGTGCTGGGCGTTATCAAATTCATAGGCCACCGTCTGGTAAATCGGTACCGCTACCGATTTGGTGGTGGGGTCAGTTTCGTAGCCAGCGTGGATGGCAAGGGTTTCGTCTCTCATAATGTATCTCTCCTAATTTGTTTGGGAATGATCCACGGCCGTTCGCTGCGGATCACTCTAGTTAATAATTGGCATGGTTCAAGTCAGCTTGACAATTCACTGACCGAGGACGGAGGATGGAGGACCGATGGCCAGGAAAAGCGATGGCCAGGAAAAGCGATGGGCAGAAAAAGCGATGGCCAGAAAAAGCGATGGGCCGATAGGCCAAGCGTAATTCCGTCCTCCGTCTTCGGTCCTCCGTCAAAATTTGTAAAGTTGGCTGCCAGGAAGCAGTGAGCCATGCCTAATAATTTACAAAATTGCTACCATTCAGCCCCAGCGGATCGTCGGGGTTTATGCCGGGCATGAAAGGAATGTGCCGGTCGGGGTGGGTCAGACGGTAGACCAGCCCCAGCCAGTTGTTGAAAAGGGCTTTGCTGGTATCGCCCCAGGTGTTGTCAAGATGGGGGTCGAATTCAGCTTCGGGGAAAGGGGGAAACGGCCGTTGCTCTCGTTTGGCCTGGATAACTGCCCGCAGGTACATCTTGTCGATATGGGTCGCATCCGGCCCGAAATAATTCTCCGGATGTGGCGGCAACATATCGACTTCATCATTCAAAAATCGCATCACCTCCCTTTTGTACTCCTTGAGCAAACTATTGCGAAAATATTCAGGATGACCCTGAAAATAGATAAAGCGGAAATGGTCCGGGCTGACGGCTAACTGCACCCCGCCCACCTCACTGTCGATCAGGATATGGAGGCCAGCCGCCTCCAATTGATCGGCGGCGACCTCGTTCCAGCGGGAATGGGGCATATCGAAGCGGCTGTTGATGTCGTGCAGCAGCGGATGGCTGCGGTCGCGCACCCGGTGTTGAAACACCCCCCACTGCTTACGGGGCAGCCGCCGCCGGTCGATACCATATTTCAGCTTTAGCAGGGCGTGGGTCGCCAGGCATGAGCAAAGTACCGATGCCAGATGGTCGCCAGCCCAGTTGAGTACCGCTTGCAGCGGTTCCCAGAACGGTTCCAGCTCCAGCATCGGATTGGTGACATTGGCCCCGGTGACAATCAGCGCATCCAATCCTTGCTCCTGTAACTGCTCAAAACTGTCGTAGTAGGTGTCGATGTAGGCTTGCACGTCCGGGCTGCGCTCCAGGCCAGGAATGGTAAACGGATGCACGTAAAACTGGACGATCTGGTTGCAACTGCCGATGAGGCGCATATATTGCTGCTCGGTGACGCGCAGGGCGGCATCGGGCATCATGTTGAGCAGCCCGATATGGAGTTCCCGAATATCCTGCGTGAGCGCCCGCTCCAGGCTGAGTACTTCATGCCCTTGCTGGCGCAGGCTGGTATAGGTAGGCAGTTGGGTATGAGCAACAAGTGGCATAAAAACTCCTTATGGTTGCCAAAAAAAAAGCCCTTTCGCAGATGAAAGGGCCAACAAACGGTTTATCCCGATCATCTCATCTTCCAGAACGTATTGTTCTGCCGGAATTGGCACCGCTGTCACGGTTCAGTTTGCCTTTAGCATTGTTCAGTAAAGATTTATTACTGGACAACGCTATTGGCAACTGTCTGCTGACATGGTTGCCGAAGCGTCATAGGGCCGGTCCCTCAGCTTCTCTGGATAAGATTCGATATTGTCAATGAACGAATAGAAGGATAGCGGGAACGGCCGTTTTCGTCAACCTTTCTGGGCCAGATGTGCATTAGCGTTGATAAGAGAAACGGCCGTGATCCGCCGCACGGTCCGGTACTTGTATGAGCTACCGCAGCTATATAGCCTCTTGAAGGCTGTCGCTAATAGCTATGCTTTTCGGCATAGCGACCAATGGCAGCTTCGGCCAAGAGGGCGGCGATCCTGTCGTATGCTGCATCGCTTTGCCCAACCAGGCCACAATGATCCCGCACACGGATTAAGGAATCGCTTCGCTTACAGCAAAATCGTGCCTGGTTTGGTTGCCCAAATCGCCAGTTAAGAGTATCGTATGGTCTGCCTTCAGTTGAACGACAGATGTGGGAGCCTTGTTGCAATGACAACGAGCAATCTGGGAGTTGCTTTCAACTGTCAGTCAGACCCGCACATTTTAAGCATTTTGCCGGGTAGTTTTTACCCATAGCCAATCGGTGGAATCCACTCAGGAGGGGTTCAAATGTTTACATTGTTGCCCGTATTCTACAAAGCACTGCATGTCCTGGTCAGTTTCTCACTTTTGGGTAGTTCTATTGCCCCCGCTTTTCTAACACCAACGCACGCCAACAGATACACAGCACCACTACCGACAGCCGATTCGCCTGAGTCGTCTACAACGTCGCCGGCTGAGGCTGCTATCAATGGACCATTAGTTGCACCGGCAGCTACCTGGACGACTGAGATTGGGGGCGATGAAACCGCAGCGCGTCATGATTTGGTGGCAGCCGTGGCGGCTGACGTGGCAGCCAGTGCCGGTTCAGTTCTTACCGCCACCGTGGCCACCGATCGGGAGATAGGCACGGCACCACGCGAGCGCTCGCCGTCAATTCCCTTACAGGGAGACCATCCCTCCTTGTTGGCCGAGCGCCCGGTCACTGAGCCACCACTAACGGCCGTTGTCCGGCGAAAAATACCGGCCACGCTACCAGCAGAGAGCCTCGCCGCCAGCAGTCTACTGTTTACGCCACAGCAGTTGATGGTACAACCAGAACAGTTGGTGGCCCATCAGGTCCCCGGCAACAGTCTGACACAAACAATTTCCCTATACAATAGTAGCGACAGCATCATTAACTGGGACCTGGCGGCTATCATTACCGATACCGGCAGCATTGTAACCACCACCAATACGGCCGTTGGTCCCCTATGGCAGCAGCCGGCGGCAGGCGAGGCAGGCCGCATTGCCAGCTATAGCAATGACGTCAACAGCGGCTTGTATCAGGCCGCTGCTTTTTCTCTGCCCGCCTACACAGAGATCGACACAATCCAGGTAGAAGGCTTTTCGCTGGGTGATGGGCTAGACCTGGCGACCACCTTTAGCTGGTACATCTATGCCGATGCGGCCGGCCAACCCGCCGGTCAGCCAGAAGATGGGTTAAATTTAGCGGTGTGGCAGCATACGGCCGTTGCTCCCTTGACCAACAGCGCCGGCCTGACGATGACCAACGACGGCCTGACGCTCCATCTGGCCGATGCTGGCTTAGCGCCGCTTGGGTTGGAAAACGGCCGTTACTGGCTGCTCGCCTTTGCCCACATTGACAATTACGGCCCCAACAACCTGTGGGCCTGGCAAGACGCAGCCACACCCGGTGGTTTGCAAATTGCCCCGGACAATCTCAATAACCTGCCTGCCGGCTGGCAAACCACCCCAACCAGCCGCGCATTTGCCCTCATGGGCCGGGTCAACTGTGCCAGCCAAACAGATGGCGACTGGCTTCTGACCAACGTCAGCAGTGGCCAGCTTATGCCCCAAAGCCAGACAGACCTTACTGTTACGTTTGGCACGATGGGCCTGGCCGCGGGCACCTACCAGGGCCATCTCTGCTTGAGCAGCGATCATGATAGCACCCCTTTTCGCTTCGTGGCCTTAACTCATCATGCTCTGAATGGTCCCATCATTGAACTGCTACCCGCCGCCATCACAGACACGCTGGCTGTGGGCCAAACCGTAACGCACAGCCTGACCATTCAAAATCATGGCAACGAGGACCTTGTTTACCATTTCAACCCACTGCATGGTCAGGGCCATCGCTTCTTGAGGGTAGCCATTTTAGGCGCCGACTATGATACGCCCAATGTGGTTGATCTGACCAACCAGTTAGCGGCTACCAACCGCTTTGAGCAGATAGACTTTATCAACATTGCTGAGACCACCCCCAGCCTATCCGATTTACTGCCCTATGATGCCCTTCTGGTCTACAGTTGGTACACACCCCAAAACCGGACAGCGCTGGGGAACGTTGTGGCCGACTATATAGACGCTGGTGGCGGTGTCTTGGTAATGTATTATGCGTTCATGCAGTGGGGGCGGTTAGAAGGCCGGTTCTTAACTGACGGCTATTATGCGCTCAACACCAGCAACGATGGCTGGTTGTGGGACGAAGATCCGGTCGATATCGGGTTGATCAATGATCCGGACCATCCCGTACTGCGCGGCGTAACCCAGTTCCGACCCAGCTACGAGGTGAGTACGGCCCCATTGCTGCCCGGAAGCCAGCTCATTGCCAGCTATAGCAATGGCCTGCCCATGCTGGCCGAACGGCCCGCGCCCAACACCCAGGCCCCCCGCCTGGACCTGAATAGTTTTCCCATTTCCAACAACGTGGATTATTGGTTTTGGGACGCCGCTACGGATGGGGCCTTGTTGATGACCAATGCGCTGGATTACGTAGCCCTGGCCGACTACATCAGCAGCAGCAGTTCCACCGGCACCATTGCGGCCGGCGGCAGCGCCGAACTGTCGCTGACCATCGACAGCAGCAGTCTGATCAGTGATACCTATACATCCCTGCTCCGGTTTAGCAGCAATGATCCGGTGCAGTCCCAGGCTGTCCTGCCGCTGACCCTGGCCGTTACCGGCGTACCCAATTTAACCCTGCCCACCCAGCCATTAGACCTGGGTGAAACCTTCGTCGGCCAAAGCAGCAGCCACACATTGCCCATCACCAATAGCGGCACGGCCGATCTGACCATCATTTCTATTGATAGCAGCCATCCTGATGTAAGCGTGACCTACGAGCCAGAACCGATATTCCCCTACCAAAGCCGACCGGTTAACGTCATTTTTACCCCCCAAATCAGCGGCACCGTCAACGCCACCCTCGACGTGGTGACCACCGGCGGCAGCGGGCAGATCATGGTGAATGGCCGGGGGCTATGGCCGCCTATCATCCAGATAAACCCTGACGGGTTTGATGAAACAGTAGCGGCCGGCAGCCTGATTACCCGCAACCTGGTCATCAGCAATACGGGGGCCAGCGATTTATTCTTTGACATCCTCGGCTACAACCCATCCGCCAGCGAGCCGGACGCATTCGGCTACGTTTGGGTGGACAACCAGCAGCCGCTATCACCGCAGTACAACTGGATCGACGCCCGCAGCCTGGGCGAGAACATTGGTTTATACGGTGGTGATGTCCATGATGGCCCCATTGACATTGGTTTTGAGTTTCCTTTCTATGAGAACAGCTACAGCCAGTTTTTTGTGACTACCAAAGGGTATATCAGCTTTGGCAGCGGCTCTAACGTCTGGAATACGACGCCCATCCCGTCCACGGCTCAGCCCAACAATATGATTGCCGCTTTTTGGAAAGACCTGGGCATGTATAACTGGGGTAATGGCGAAGGCATCTACCTGTATCGGGGTGGCGCTGCACCTTTCCGCTATACCGTTATCGAATGGCACCGTGCCGATGCCTGGGCTGGCTCAGGCAGTGAAGATTATACTTTCCAGATCATTCTGTATGAACAGGGACAGATTCGGGTGCAGTATGGGCCGCTGAATGGCAGTCTCACCAATGTGACCGTCGGCATTGAAAACGAGAGCGGTACCGTCGGCCTGCAATATCTTCGCAATCAGGTTGGCCTACAGCCGGGGCTGCTGGTCGAATATGCGACCAGACAGGCCTGGCTAGATACTGACCCCAGCAGCGGCACCCTCGCGCCCGGTAACAGCTTGCCCGTAAGCGTCTCTTTGGATGCCACAGACTTAATTGGGGGTGTTTATCGTTCTGATTTGCGGTTGGCCAGCAACGATCCGGTTACACCGCTATTGACACTGCCAATTACGATGACAGTAGTGGGCACACCTGTGCTGGCGCTCAGCCCAACTGAGCTAGATTTTGGCCCCGTTTTTGTGGGGGCGACCGCTACGGCCGATATTTTGTTGAGTAGTTTGGGGACGGAGGCGGTAGCGGTAACGGCCGTTGCCAGCAGCCACCCTGACCTCACTGTCCCCTTTACGCCAACCCTGACGCTGCCGGTTGGTCAGAGTGCGCCCCTGACCATTAACTATCAACCCAGCAGCGACACCCCACTGACCGCTACCGTAACCATCACCAGCAGCGGCGGTGTTTTTACCGTGCCCGTTACCGGGGCAGGGCTGCTGCCGCCAGTGATTGCCGTCCAGCCCGACCAGATTGATGAAACCATTGCGGCCGGCGACCTGATCACCCGCAGCCTTACCTTAACCAACGCTGGCAGCAGTGATCTCACCTTTAGTTGGCAAACTGACTCGGCCACCATCGGCCTGCCCGACCGGGCAACGCCACGCGTTCTGCTGCTAACGAACGGTGGCAACCCCACCGGGGCTAGAACCAGTCTGGCAAGTACCGGCCTGTTTGCAACGGCCGATATTGACATCCTGGACAATCCCGCCAGCCTGACGCTGGCGATGCTCCAACCCTACGACGTGGTGTTGGCCTGGACCGGTAGCTCATTTGCCAATCCGCAGGCTGTCGGCGACGTTCTGCGGGCGTATGTAGATGCTGGTGGCGGTGTCGTGCTGGCTACCTACGCTTATACCACGAATTGGGGTATGCAAGGTGGCGTTCTGGATGCCGGTTATTCCCCCTTCCTGCCCGGCTCTACCCAATCGGTGTCTGGCCAGTTAGACATGGCCAGTCTGGCTGACCCCGCTCATCCTATCTTCAGCGGCATTACAACGGCACCTACCTATTGGACTAGCAGCAGCTACTCCAACCCGACACTCAATAGTGGTGGCACTTTGCTGGCGCAAGACACCGCCGGCAATCGGGTGGTAGCTCAAAACGAAACGGGCAAGGTAGTTGGTATCGTCATTTACCCTGGTAATTTAGGCAGCAGCAGCATTCAGGCACGCCTCATGTTTGCCAACGCGCTCTACTTTGCCTACCAGCCATATACCTGGCTACAGGTCGAGCCGTCTGAAGGGACGATTCTGCCCGGCAGCAGCGAAAACGTCACCCTAACCCTGGATGCCACCGAACTGATCAGCGGCACGTATCAGACCGATCTACTCCTTAACAGCAATGATCCTGTTACGCCGGCGATAACGGTCCCCGTGACCCTGACGGTGCTAGGTACGCCCCTGTTGGAACTGCTGCCTGGCTCGGTTGATTTTGGGCCGGTGTATGTAGGCGTGACGGCGACCACAACCGTTGCTCTGAACAGCATAGGCACGGCCGAAGTAGCGGTAACGGCCGTTGCCAGCAGCCATCCCGATCTCACCCCGGTTCTCACCGCTACCCAGTTGATCCCCGTTGGCCAGAGCTATTTGCTGCCGCTCCATTACCATCCCAGCAGCGACACGCCACTGACGGCGACCGTCACCATTACCAGCAGCGGTGGGGTGCTGACCCTGCCCGTCAGCGGCTCGGGCCTGCTGCCGCCCCAGATCAATGTAGCGCCGGCAGCCGTCATTGCCAGCCTGGACAGCGGGCAGAACATGACCCAGCAGGTAGTCATTAGCAACACCGGCGCCAGCGATTTGACATTTAATATCGACAAAAGAACCGGCTCCAACGTGGCTGTTTTGGGGGCCGAAAATACTATCAGTTATGCCAATGACGTTGTGGACAAACTGGTCGCTACCGGCCAGTTTGACAGCGTGGCTTTTATCAACGTGGCGGCCGGCGTACCCACGCTGGATACCCTACAGGCGTACGATGCCGTGCTTGTTTTCAGAAACACCAGTTTTTGGAGTACGTTCCAGATGGGTAACGTTCTGGCCGATTACGTTGACAGCGGTGGCGGCGTGGTGGTCATGCACTTTGCCCTCATTAACTCTGGTTATTTGACCGGCCGTTTTTTCAATGACGGCTATTACGCCATTAATCCGATTAACAGCACCTCCCAGACAGGCAGCAACTTGACGCTGGGTGCCGTCCATTTGCCCCAGCACCCGCTCTTGCAGAATGTGGCCACTTTCAACGGCGGCTCTTCTAGTTTCCACAGCAGCGGTTCATTAACAGATGGGGCCATTGTTATTGCCGAATACAGCAACGGCCGTCCCCTGATTGTGGAAAAGACGGTGGCTACGCCCGCTGGGGATGTCCGGCGCGTTGACCTCAACTTCTTCCCTGTTTCCAATGATGCCTTATCCAGTTCCTGGCAGGCCGGTACGGATGGCGCGACGCTGATGGCCAACGCCCTGCTCTATGTGGCTCAGCCTGACTTTGTTCAAGTCACGCCAGCAGAGGGTGTATTGGCGGCAGACAGCAGCCAGCCCATTACGGTTACGCTAGATGCGACCAACCTCATTAGCGGCACCTATGCCACAATACTCGATATTACCCACAACGACCCCTTTGTAGCGCCATTAACGCTGCCCGTTACGATGACAGTGGCGGGCACGGCCGTTTTGACCACCCAACCGGATTCACTAGATTTCGGCACCGTTTTTGTGGGCGTAGCCGTCACCGAGACGCTGCTGCTGGGTAATGTGGGCACGGCCGATCTGATGGTAACGGCCGTTAGCAGCGATCATCCTGACGTCAGCACCAACTTTAGCCAACCCATCTCAGTCGCCATTAACCGGCAACAGCCGCTGGCAATTACCTACCTGCCCACCAGCCCGGCACCGCTAATGGCCACCGTCACCATTACCAGCAGCGGCGGCGTTCTCAACATCCCCATCACCGGCAACAGTCTGCTGCCACCGGTAATCGAGGTCTCTCCCACCAGCATCTTTGACAGCCTAAACAGCGACCAGATAGTGACCCATCAACTGGTGATTAGCAACACGGGCAGCAGCGAGCTGTTCTTCGACATCGACCAAAGGGCCGGCAGCGGCTATCTAAACGTGGCCGTCTTAGGTGCAGAAAACACGGCCAGCTTTGCCGATGACGTGGTCAATAAGCTGACCGCAACCGGCCAGTTCAACAGCGTGAGCTTTATCAACGTGGCGGCCGGTAGTCCCACCCTGGAAACGCTGCAAGCATACGATGCCGTACTCGTCTTTAGACGCGCCAACTTCTGGAATCGCACCCAGATGGGCAACGTCCTGGCCAATTACGTAGACAGCGGTGGGGGCGTGGTAGTCATGCACTTTGCCCTGTACAATGTAGGCTATATGCTCGGCCGTTTCCTTAACGATGGTTATCACGTCATTGACCCGGTTAACAGCCTCTACGAAGCGCAAACAGGCAGCTATTTCGGTCTGGGCACAATCCACGCCCCCGACCACCCCGTCATGGAAAATGTCGCTACCTTTAATGGCGGTTACTACAGCTATCGCAGCAGCGGCGTGTTGACGGCCGGGGCGACGGTAATTGCCGAATACAGCAACGGCCAGCCGCTGGTGGTGGAAAAGACGGTAGCCACGCCCGCCGGTAACGTACGGCGCGTTGACCTGAATTTTGTGCCCATATCCAGCGACGTTGCTTTCGGTTACTGGACCGCCACCAGTGATGGCGCGACGCTGATGGCCAACGCCCTGCGTTATGTGGTCGAACCGGACTTTGTCACGGTCAGCCCCACCGTAGGCAGCGTGGCCGTAGGAGACAACCAGACTATCGACGTAACGCTGGATGCCACCGACATGGTCAGCGGCACCTACCCGGCCCTGCTGGATATTTATCACAACGATCCGTTTGCCGACCCGGTTCGGCTGCCCGTGACCCTCTTTGTGGCTGGCACGGCCGTTTTGACCAGCACCCCCACTTCCCTGGACTTTGGCACCGTCTTTGTGGGTGTTACCGTAAGCGATACCCTGTCGTTGGGCAATACCGGCACGGCCGATCTGGTGGTAACGGCCGTTGGCAGCGACCATCCTGACGTCAGCACCAGTTTCAGCGACCCCCTGCCCATTGCCGTTGGTGGCAGCCAACCTTTGAGCATTAGCTATTCGCCAAGCAGTCAGGGCAGCTTAACGGCTACTGTCACGCTCACCAGTACGGGCGGTGTTTTAACCGTACCTGTAAGCGGCCATGGGCTGCTGCCGCCAGTCATAGAAATTGCTCCCGATCACGTTGACCAGACGTTGGCTGCCGGTACGTCAATCACGCATACCTTGTTTATTAGCAACACCGGCGGTAGCGATCTGCTCTTTGACCTGTTCATAAGAGGCCATCTGCCAGGTTCACAAGCGCTGCATGGGCTAGATGCAGAAACACGGGAACGGCGTCTGTCTCTGATTCGGCCCACAGAACTGTTTTTACCCCTGCCCGACGGCGCAACAACCGACAGCATTACGACAACCGTCGCCGCTCCTTTGCCTACAGAACGCGCCACAGATCATTCTTTGTTGACCAACTCTTTGTTGACCAACTCTTTGTTGACCAACTCTTTGTTGACCGAAGGGCCCGATGTTTTGCTCTTGCTAGACAGTAATCCGTGGGGCCACACGGCTATTCAGCAAATTCTCCAGGCACAGGAGGTAGCTTACGATCAATTTGGTTCGGCCAGTATCGCCACGCTTGACCTAATGGACTACCGGTTGATTATTATTCCCAGTGTTCAGGGAAACACCTTCTGCACCCGTTATAACAATCACCTGGACAAGTTTGAGGCATTTGTGCAGGCAGGGGGGATTTTACAGCTACATGGGGCCACGCAAAGCAGCCATACCTGCCGACCGCAATTGCCGGGCGGTGGTGTCAACAGCCAAAATTTGCAGAATTACAACTACCTGGTCGAACCGGATCATCCAATCGTAAGCGGTATTAGTAACCCTTTCTATGGCAACCATGCCAGCCATAACAGCTTTACCGACTATCCGGCGAACACGGCCGTTATCGCTACGGCCGGCACCGGGCCTGGGGGTCCGGCCACGCTGTTGGAATATGATCACGGTTTTGGTTTGGTGGTAGCGACCGGCCAGACGGTTGAGTTTGCCTGGAGCAACGGTTGGGCTGGCGGACCAATTCTGGAGAATATGATTGCCTACACCTATGAGATGGCCCTGTCACGAGCAGCCTGGCTGAATGTCGAGCCAACCAGCGGCACTGTCAGCGCCAACGGCAGCGCGGCTATCTCGGTAACGCTGGACGCCACGGAGATGATTAGCGGTACTTACTGGGCTGATGTGCATGTGGACAGCAATGATCCCTTTACGCCGCGGGTAACGGTGCCTGTCACGATGACGGTGGTCGGTGTACCCGTGCTGGAAGCAGCGCCCGATCCGCTTGCTTTTGGTACGGTCTACGTGGGAGTTACGGCCGTTCAGCCCATCACCGTTAGCAACAGCGGTACGGCCGATTTAACGCTGCTGGCCGCGTCTAGCAGCCATCCTGACGTGGCCGTTACCCTGACCGAAACGGTGTCTTTGACGCCAGGGGCGGCCCAATCGTTGCCCGTAACCTTTGCCCCGTCCGCCCAACTGCCCATATCGGCCACGCTCACCTTTACCGGCACAGACAATACCACCACCACCCTGTTGGTTACGGGCCAGGGCTTGCTGCCGCCGGTTGTGGAGACTGACCCGACCAGTTTCGAGGAAACGATTGCCGCCGGCAACAGTCTGACCCGCACGCTCACTATTAGCAACAGCGGTGACAGCCCCTTGACCTACACGCTGGCCACCGAACATTTTGGCGGTACGGCCGTTCTCACCCTGTTCGACGACTTTGATCCCGACATTGACAACAGCCAATGGGCCAGCATTCAGGGAGCAATCGCCTCAACCAACTGTGGTGCTGTCAGCGGTAACGCCCTTTACTTCCGCAATTCGCCTCGGCTAGCCGACACGGTTGACCTGGATGTCACCAACGGTGGTTTGATCCGGTTCTATCTTAAAATCAGCCAGGAAAACAACCCCAATTGTGAACGCGCTGATTTTGGCGAAGATGTTCACCTACAATACAGTACTGATGGCGGCATAAACTGGCACACAATCAATATATACGCCTACAATGCTTACCCTGAATTCGCTCTCGTGGAAGAGATTGTGCCCGAAGAGGCCCACTCCGCACAGACCCGTTTCCGCTGGCGGCAGTTTAGTTTCAGCGGGGCCAACTTTGACCATTGGGCCATTGATGATCTGAGTATCTATGCGGCCGGCGCCTTCGCCTCCGTCCAGCCCGACAGCGGCAGCCTGCTGCCCGGCCAGCAAACCGACGTTACCGTTCAGCTAGATGCTACCGACCTGATTAGCGCGACCTATCAGGCCAACATTTTGATCGACAGCAACGATCCGGCCACGCCCCAGGCGGCAGTGCCGGTGACGCTGCACGTAACCGGTGCGCCGCTTATCAATCCCATAACGACCGCTCTGGACATGGGCACCGCGTTTGTTGGCTATGCCAACGGCCGTGCCCTCGTTATCGAAAACAGCGGTACCGACGTGCTGCATATCAGCGCCATCACCAGCGACGATACCCAACTCTCCGCCGCCGGACTGCCGCTGACCATTCCGCCTCGTGAGCAGCGACAGATACCGGTGACTTACCTGCCGACCGCGGTGGGCACACTCGACGCCAACCTGATTATCTACAGCAGCGATCCGGACACGCCGGCTCAGGTCATACCCGTCACCGGTGAGGCCATTCAGCCGCCGGTCCTGACCTTTGCTCCCACTAACTTCAGCTTTAGCGTCAATACCGACCAGGTTGTGACCCAGACGCTAACCTTGGGCAATACCGGCTTGAGCAATCTCGTTTTTGACCTGGGTACGGCAGCCAATCATGTACAGTTGACCCCCATTACCGGCACCATCCCGGCGGGTGGTCAGCAGGTTATTTCGGTGACGGTCAACGGCGTTCAGTTCAGCCAGGGCAGCTACAGCGATCAGATTGTCATTAACAGCAACGATCCCCAGACCGGGCTGGTTTCGCTGCCGGTGAACATACAGGTGGTATTGGTGGCGCCCGGTCAGCCGACCAATCCCAGTCCGCAAGATAACGAACTAAACGTGCGCATTGACAAGACGTTGACCTGGCAGGCACCGCCCCACGCCACTTCCTATGATCTGACGCTGTGGCTGGATGGAGAAACGCGGCCGGCCACGCCGACGGTAACGGGGCTGAGCAGCGCCAGCTACAATCCGCCCGGCAACTTCCCCACCAACACCCGCTTCAATTGGGACGTGCTGGCCCGCAACAACGCCGGGACGACCCAGGGGCCACAGTGGACCTTTGTTACCGAAACATTGCCTGACCTGGAAGTAACCAGCATTACGGTGCCACCTACCGCCTTTTCCGGCCAGCCTTTTGCAGTCAGCTGGATTGTGACCAACAATGGCGACCGGGGCACCACCATTGCCACCTGGTATGATCGGGTTTACCTGTCTGCCAGCCCGGTGTTTGATGCGTCAACCGCCACCTATCTGGGGCAGCGTACCAACCCTGCCTATCTGGGTCCGGGTGAGAGCTATGCCCGCCAGGCAACCTTCAACATGCCGCAGGGCTTTAACGGCAACTATTACATCTTTGTGCTGACAGACTTTTATAACTGGATGCGCGAGTCGGATGAGACCAACAACCGGCGCGTCAGTGACGGTCCGATTGATGTGCAGTTGACCCCACCGCCCGATCTCCAGGTCAGCCAGGTAGTCATACCGCTTGACGCCTTTTCGGCTTCGACCATTGCTGTGAGTTGGAGCGTGGTCAATGCGGGCACAGGGGGCACAGTCAGCAGCAGTTGGTCTGATCGTATCTACCTGTCGCCTGAGCCGGTATTCGACGCCAGCAATGCCATGATATTGGGCACTTTCTCGCGCACGGGCGTGCTGGCCCCCGGCGAGGGCTATACGCGCACTCAAGACGTGACACTGCCCCATGCTATCTTTGGTGAGCATTATCTCTTTGTGGTCACCGACATCTTTAACCAGGTGTTTGAGTACATCTATGACGACAACAATACCAGCGACCCGGCCGGACCGCTAAACATCATCCTCAGCCCGCCGCCCGACCTGGAAGTAACGATGGTCACGGTGCCGCCAACGGCCGTTTCCGGCAGCAGCCTCAATATGAGCTGGCGCGTTACCAACATGGGTGGTGGACCGACCTTTGAGAGCTTCTGGCGCGACCGTATCTATCTGTCCGACTCGCCCACCTTTACCACCACCAACGCCACCGTGCTGGCCACGGTCAACCGGTGGGGAGCGCTAGACGTCGGCCAGAGCTACACCACCACCCGTGATCTCACCCTGCCCAACGGCATCAGCGGCACCCACTACCTACACGTCTGGACCGACGCTGACGGCCACGTGTTTGAGTTTATCTTTGATGACAACAACGTCACCACCAGCAACCCCATTGCCGTAGTTCTGGCCGAATCCCCCGATCTGATTGTGCCCGAGGTCTCTACAACGGCGTCAGCGGTCGTGGGGGGCAACCCAATAGTGGTTAACTGGACGGTTGCCAATCAGGGTGAAGCGACCCCGACCGCCGCCTGGCAAGATAGGATTTACCTCTCGCCGCTGCCTACCTGGAGCGGCACCGGCACGTCGCTGGGCACCTTTACCCGGCCGGTCAATCTGGCCCCCGGCGAATCCTATACCCAGACGCGCACCGTCGTTGTGCCCAGCAATCTGCCCACCAACAACTATTACCTCTACGTCTGGACCGACGTTAACGATCATATCTATGAGCATGAGGCCGAAGACAACAACGTCACTCGCGCGCCGCACCCCATTGCCGTCACTGCTCCGGGCGAAGCGGCCCCCACCGATCTGGTGATCGGCAGCGTCTCCGGGCCAACAGCGGGCGATTCGGGCGGCACTATTGCCGTTAGCTGGACCGTCACTAATACGGCCGGCCACGCCACCGTAGCCACCTCCTGGCGCGATGGTGTTTACCTCTCGCCCAACACCACGCTCAACCCCAGCACCGATTACCTGCTGGCAACCAGGGTGCGTTCGGGGGCCTTAGCGGCGGGCAGCAGCTACCAGCGCAATATCGACGTCACCCTGCCCAACGGTATAGAAGGCGAATATTACCTCTTCTTCCGCAATGACATTGACAATCAGGTCAACGACAATATCCGCGGCAACAACACCACCTACCTGGCCACGCCTATCAGCATTACGCTGTCGCTCTCACCTGACCTGGTGCCGACGGTGATCAACCCGCCGGCCAACGCCACCGCCGGTCAACCGCTCGATCTGGTCTGGTCAGTGGCTAATCAAGGTGAAGCCACGGCCAATGGTCCCTGGTATGACGCGGTCTATCTGTCGGAAAATGCCACGCTGGAAACAGGTGATCAGCGGCTTGCTCGGCGCACCTACAATGGAAATCTGGTGCCGGGCGCGGTCTATACGCAGACGGCCAGCGTCAATATTCCGCAGGGCATATCGGGCATCTATTACCTGCTGCTGCAAACTGACAGCCGCAATGATGTCTATGAGCATGGCGCGGAAGATAACAATGTGGTGGGCTGGCCTATTACGGTGACGATAGCGCCACCGGCCGACCTGACAGTATTGACGGTGACGGTGCCGACAACGGCCGTTCCCGGCGAACCTATCACTATCAACTGGACCATACAGAACATCGGGGACTCACCGGCCAGTGGTCAGATGTGTGACGCCGTCTTCATCTCCGGCGACACGACCTGGGACGTCAATGATGCCCACGTGGGCAACCACTGCCGTACCATTAACCTGGCACCGGGCCAAACGGCCGCTTTTGAGATGTTGACCACCATGCCCAGTCGAGACGTGTTGGCCAACCTGACCGGTAACCTGACCGGTGATATGCCCGGCGTGACGCCCGGCGAATATTACGCCATCGTCCGTACCGACATCCTCAACAATATCAACGAAAGCGACCTGACCAACAACACGGGTGTCTCGACGGATACGATCATGGTGGACGTGACGCCGCTGACGCTGGGAGAACCCGTCAGTGACATGCTGGGGACGGGGAACGGCCGTTTCTATCGCGTAGACGTGCCTGCCGGCCAAACGCTGCTTGTCACCCTAAACAGCGACAATGGCGCTGCCGCCAACGAACTTTACGTCCGCTACGGCCAGGTGCCCAGCCGCAGCAGCTTTGACTATGGTTTCAGGACGCCTTTGCAAGCCGATCAGGAAGTTGTTGTACCAACCACGCGAGCCGGCACCTATTACATCCTGGCCTTTGGGGCCTCTGTTCCCAACAACAATCAAACCGTAAGCCTACAGGCTGACCTGCTAACCTTTGGTCTGCGTTCCATTCAGCCCCAAACAGGGGGCCAGGGTGGTCAAGTAACCGTTCAGTTAGACGGGGCACTCTTTAGACCCGATATGGTTGTTGCGCTCGAAAACGACGATACGCGCATTGAGGCAACCAGGCTCTATTGGTCTAATCCGGCCCTGGCCTATGCCACTTTTGACCTGGCTGACGCCACGCTGGACACGTATGACGTTCACCTGGAAGACAACAATGCGGTCGCCGTTTTGGCAGATGCCTTTACCGTTGTCACGGCCGTTTCCGCCGATATTCAAGTCACGTTTAATGCGCCCAGCAGCCTACGACCCGGCCAGCGGGGCCTGCTAAATATCGACTATAGCAACCCAGGCAATACCGATATCCAGGCACCGATGCTATTCGTGTCCACTAATAATGCTGAATTCCAACGGCCAGGAGAAGCCGAGTACATCGGCTCATCCATATCCTTGTTGGCCAGCAACCGTCGTGGACCAGCCGGCACGCTTCCGCCCGGAGCCAGTGGCCGCATATCGCTGGTATTCAACCCCAGCATATCAGATGGGCCTGTTACTTTCTCGGCTAATACGATGCCTACGACCAGCGAACCGATTGACTGGTCTGCGGTCAAAGAAGATGCCCGTCCACCTTATATCAGCCCCGACGCCTGGAACGCCATTTGGGACAACTTTGTGGCCTCAGTCGGCAACAACACCGATAGTTTGATGAACCGTCTCTCTGAAAACGCAAACTATTTGAGCCTGATTGATGAAAGAGCCGATGACATTAACGGTCTGCTTGTTTTTGAGATTCAACAAGCCAGCAACCAGCTTCCTAAAACGGCTCTGGCCAGCGTAGTTGATATGACCGTACCGACCCCCGGCCTATCTCTTACCTTTGCTCGCGCCCATATGCAGACTTTGCCTGGACGGTACGCACAGGGCGCGTTAGGACGAGGCTGGACCCACCAATGGGACCTGTCTATTGGCAGCAACAACGACGATGGTATTGTCTGGGTTCAGGCTTCGGGTGGGCATCGTTATTTCTTGCGTCAGTCTGATGGCAGTTATGAAGGCGTGCCGGGTGAAACGGGAACCCTACAGCGCGTGGGCGGCGTTTATCAGTTGCGTGAAAAAGATGGCACCACCCTTCGCTTCCGTTTGGACGGCCGTTTGAACTACGTCGAAGACAATAACGGCAACCGGATTACGGCCAGTTATGCCGGAAACCTGCTCACTAATCTGACCCACTCCAATGGCCGCACGCTCACCTTCACCTACAACGCATTCGGCCGTATCAGCCAGTTGACCGATCAAACCGGCCGCACCATTACCTATCAATATGATGCCACCGGCCAATACCTGATTGGCGTGACGGCCCCGGTAGGAACAACCAGTTATACCTATCAGACAACGGGTAGCAACGCACGTCGTCATGCCTTGCTTTCCATTGCCTACCCGGGCAACACCCACCATTACTTTGAGTATGACAGTCGCGGCCGTCTGATCCGTGAATATAGAGATGGCGGTGCCGAGGAGATTAGCTACGCCTACGGCCCGGTTAATACGGTCTATCTAACCAATGCCCTGGGGGCAACTACAAAACTCTCGTTCGATCCTGGCTTCCAACTGCGTCACATGGTTGATCCTTTTGGTCACGTCACCCAATACAAATATGATGACAACTACCGCCTGGCTGAAATCATATCGGCCGTTGGCTCAACCTATACGTTTGACTATGACCAGATGGGTAACATGACCCGGTTGACCAATCCACTGGGGCAACGTATTGAAATGAGCTATGACCCAATCTTCAATCAGATGACCAGCGTTGAAGATGCCCGCGGTTATGAATCGCTCTTCAACTACGATAACCAGGGCAATCTCCAGTCTATCAGCTATCCCGATGGCAGCAGCGAACTGTTTGGCTCCGACTCGTCTGGTAACTTGTCTAGCTGGCAAAATCGGCGTGGTCAGGCCATAAGCTACAGCTATAACAACGATGGACTGGTAACCGGCAAGAGTCACACCGGCGGTTCTACAACATACACCTATGACAGCCGGGGTAATCTGTTGACAGCTACAGATGCCAGCGGCACGATTGAAATGGGCTATGATGCCGCCAGCCGACTAACCAGCATTAGCTATCCCACAGGCCGTTCTCTCTCATTTACCTATGATGCGGGCGGGCGTCGCACCCAAAGCGTTGATCAGGATGGTTTTGTCGTAGATTATGTGTACGATTCGGTTGGTCGTTTGCAACAACTGCGTGATGGCAGCGGCACGGTGATGGTCAGCTATACCTATAATATAGCAGGCCAACTGATTCGCGAAGACAACGAGAACGGAACCTATACGCTGTACGCCTACGACCTGCTTGGACGCCTGACCAACGTGGCGCATCATCAAACTGATGGCACCCTGAATGCCCAATATGCCTATACCTACGACAGTTTGGGTCGAACGGCAAGCATGACAACCGACGAAGGCGTCTGGGATTATGGCTACGACCTGACGGGTCAATTGACGTCCATCACCGCACCAGACGGCCGTGTAATCACCTACCAATATGATGCTGCGGGCAACCGCATAAGGGTCGATGATGATGGTGACATTACCGAATATGCCACCAATAATTTGAACCAATATACGGCCGTTGGGAATGCCGTATACAGCTACGACGCTGACGGCAATCTGATCACACGGCAGGCAGGCGGCGATCTCGCTACCTATACGTATGATATTGAAAACCGCCTGATTTCGGCCGTAACGCCCGACGCCACCGTGTCATACGAGTACGACGCCCTGGGCCAGCGCGTGGCCGCCATCATTGATGGTCAACGCACTGAATACCTCATCGATCCTGTAGGCTTAAGCAGCGTCGTCTCAGAGTTCAACGAACAGGGCGACTTGCAGCGTCGCTTCACCTATGGCCTGGGCCTGGTTAACCAGATTCAGAGCGACGGTACGCGGTTCTACTATGATTTGGATGGCATTGGTTCGGTCGTTGGCCTGACCGGTGCCGATGGCGACTATCTTAACCGTTATAGCTACCTGCCTTTTGGGGAACAGCTCACCAGTGTCGAGCTGGTCGCCAATCCCTACCAGCATCTGGGCAGTTGGGGTATCTGGCAAGAGGCCAACGATCTGCGTTTCATGCGTGCCCGATACTACGATGCCAACACCGGCCGTTTCACCAGCCCGGACCCGGTGGGCCTGATTGGAGGCAATACCAACCTCTATAGCTACGTCAACAACAGCCCGCTCAATGCAGTAGACCCCGAAGGCACCTTCTTTGTCCCGTTAGCTGTTGCTGGTGGTATCATTGGCGGTATTGTCAACACCGGCGTGTATGTTGTTACGCAGGCAGCGACAGGCCAACAAATTACCGGTCGCGGTGCGTTGGCAGCGGGCGTTACTGGTGCAGTCGGGGGTGCCATCATTGGTGGCACTGGCGGAATTGGTTTTGCCGCCTCGGCTGGCTTAGGTGCCGGTTTGGGTGCGCTAGGCTACGGCATAGAGCATGGCGGTACCAGCTCCTTTAGCTGGAGCGATATGGGCCGGGCGACAGCCATTGGCGGTATCAGTGGCGGTCTTGCCCAGGCTATCGGCAGTCGTATTCCAGTGCCGGGCAGTATGAAGTACAATGCACCCTATTGGGGCGCTGGCCTAAAAGGTAAAAGCTGGATCGCCCGTAAAGGTTTTTGGAATGCGCTATTGGGCAAAAATAAAACGGGCAAGAATTTCTACTGGCAGCTTTTCGGTGACATTGCCCTCGGCAACCTGATAAAATATCTCATCGACAACCACTTATGGGACGAACTACGGGAACTGCTGGATGATCTGTCAACGTGGATTATCCGTCCCTTTGATCCCAACGACATCTTAGGACCGCCTGGTTATGGTGATGCGCGTTGGGTGCCGGCCGATAGCATCCTTGACTACACTATCCGCTTTGAAAATGATCCTGAACTGGCCAGTGCGCCGGCTCAGCGAGTCACGATTGATCAGTTGCTCGACGATGCCCTCGACCTGCGCACCTTCCGTCTGCATACGTTTGGGTTTGGCGATCACTTCTTCGAGGTGCCTGCTAACCGCTCATTCTACCAGACACGCCTTGATTTGGTAGACGAGATGAATTTGTATGTCGACTTTACAGCTGGGGTTAACGTCATTACCGGTGAGGCTTTCTGGTTTTTCCAGTCAATTGATCCGGAAACTGGTGCGCCGCCTGTCGATGCCCTGGCTGGTTTCTTACCGCCTAATCATGAAGAAGGCGAAGGCGAAGGGTTTGTCACCTACAGCATCAGGCCCAAGAGCAATGTTCAAACCGGCGATGTGGTGGATGCCGAAGCTCAAATTATCTTCGATACCGAGGACCCCATCGACACACCGCCCATCTTCAATACGCTCGATGCCGGTAGGCCAACCTCAGCCGTTGATCCCCTGCCAGAACGCATTGCCGGCGATGAGGTGGTGCTGACCTGGAGCGGTAGTGACGATGAGGGTGGCTCTGGCCTGCATTCAGTCGATCTCTACGTATCGGTTGATGATGGTCCCTTCGCCCTGGTAGAGACCGATATTACCGAATCGACCGTTGTCTTCAATGGTATGGTAGGGTACACGTATGGCTTCTTTACGCTGGCGCGTGATAATGCGGGCAATCGGGAAGCAACCAAGATAACGGCCGATACCGTCACCCTTCTCTTTGAAGCTGGCGAACCATCCCTGATTCTGCTGGCGGCCGATAACGAAGCGATTACGGCCGATGGCTACAGCACCAGCGTTATCACGGCCACCGTCATGGACGCCGACGAAACGCTGCTGCCGGGTGAGGTCGTAACCTTTACCACCTCACTGGGCAGTCTGGACGTCTTGACGGCTACAACCAACATCATGGGGGTTGTGACGTCCACGCTGACGGCCGGTATGCTGCCGGGAACGGCCGTTGTCAGCGCCACCGCCGGTGAGGCCAGCGAAACCATCACGCTCACCCTGCTAGATAGACCGGTCAGCGACTTGACCGCCGCTAACAGCAGCCCCACTGAACTTGGGCAAAGTACCGTCTTTACCAGTACCATTAGCGACGGCAGCAATGTCTCTTACCTATGGGCCTTTGGCGATGGCGAGACGGCCAGCGGTGCCGGCGTGAGCCACCAATACGGTGAAGCGGGTGTGTACACGGCCGTTGTCACCGCCAGCAATCCCGTCAGCGTTCTCACGGCTACCACCGTTGTGACCATCACCGACATCCCCATTGCCGGGCTGACGGCCAGCAACAGCAGTCCCACCGAGCTAGGTCAGACCACCGCGCTGACGGCTACTATCAGCGCGGGCAGCAACGTGACCTACACCTGGCATTTGGGCGACGGCACGCTGGCCAGCGGTCCGCTGGTGGACCATACTTACGCTGAGGCAGGCGTGTACACGGCCGTTGTCACCGCCAGCAACAGCGTCAACATAGTGACAGCCACAACGGCCATCACCATCACCGACATCCCCATTGCCGGGCTGACGGCCAGTAACAGCAGCCCCACCGAGCTAGGCCAGGCCACCGCCCTGACGGCTACTATCAGCGCGGGCAGCAATGTGACCTACACCTGGCATTTGGGTGATGGCACGCTGGCCAGCGGTCCGCTGGTGGATCATACTTATGCTGAGGCAGGCGTGTACACGGCCGTTGTCACCGCCAGCAACAGCGTCAATGTCCTCACGGCCACAACCCAGATAACGGTAACGGCCGTTGCACCGCCTGACATACCCATCAGCGGCCTGGTCATCAGCAGCAGTGCGCCAACCCAGTTGGGCGATGTCACCTACTTTACGGCAACTGTGGCCACTGGTACAAACGTCGTGTATACATGGGCCTTCGGTGACGGCAGTGTGGGTCAGGGTGCTAAAACAAGCCACACCTACACCGAACGAGGTAGTTATACCGTGATTGTCACGGCTACCAACGCTGTCAGCAGCGTAACAGCTACCGCTGAAGTTGAGATCACGGGACCGCATCAACTGTTCTTACCCATGATCATCCGGCCTCAAGCTGTATCACAAAACCAGACAACACCAGCCTATCTGGGGCGGCCCATTCTGGCACGGTATGATCTTCGGCGGTAAAAAAGGAGCGGGTACGTAGCAGGGTATAATAAAAGCAAATTGATTTCATAGTATAGCATTGTAATACGTTGTCTTTTGTTGTATACTTTAAGCATGAAATTGTCCGACTACGCCAAGTCCATTGGCATCACATACCGTACTGCCTGGAACCACTTTCGTGCTGGTAAAATCCCCGGTGCCTACCAGCTACCCACCGGGACTATCATCGTACCCGATACCAGCCAAGACAGTACGAGAGAACATCAGGCCGCTATTTACGCCCGTGTCTCCTCAAGCCAAA
>SLGK01000020.1 GCA_007123775.1 Anaerolineae bacterium
AGGTAACAGTGCCCATCGTATCCAATGAAACATGCAACAGTCCCCAATCTTACGACGGCGCCATCACCGACAATATGCTCTGTGCCGGTTTTGCCGCCGGTGGACAAGATTCCTGTCAGGGGGACAGCGGCGGCCCATTGATGGCCCCCAACACGGGTGGTGCCGGCTGGGTTCATGTAGGCGTGGTCAGTTTTGGTAACGGTTGTGCTCAGCCCAATTTCTACGGCGTTTACGCCCGGGTATCCATGTTTCATGCCTGGGTAGAGAGCCATACGGGACCTCTCTTGCCGCCACCGCCGCCGCCACAGCTAGACAACCAGCTTTATCTGCCGGTCGTGTTGAATTCGGCCGTGACTGTGCCATCGCCAACCCCCACGCCGTCACCAACACCTTCACCAACCCCCACACCGCCCCCTTCCAACTTTGCCGAGCAGGTTGTGGCTTTGGTCAACATAGAACGGGCCGCGGTGGGGTGTGACCCCGTGACGATGCACCCTCAACTGAACCAGGCCGCGCTGGCGCACAGTGAAGACATGGCCCTCAACGATTTCTTTTCTCATACGGGATCAGATGGCTCTAGCGTCACCGACCGCATGGAAACGGCCGGATACATCAACTGGTGGACGGCCGCCGAAAACATCGCTGCCGGACAAACTACCCCGGCAGAAGCTATGACTTCCTGGATGAACAGTGACGGCCACCGGGCCAATATTCTCAACTGTGATTTTGAGGACATAGGTGTCGGTTATTATCATCATCCCGATGATGGCGGTTCTCAAGTCTGGTACCATTACTGGACACAGGTGTTTGGCTCAGAATTTTAGTCCAAGGACAGAACGGAGCGTCGGCTTCCTGGCTGGCCTGTTGCCAGCAGGGATGCTGGCGCTCCATCTACACAGGAATGTAAGATGAAACCATATTTGCTTCTTTTATTCTGTTTCGGGTTGCTTTTTATGACGGCCTGCGACGATTGGGATGAGGATTGGGATGATTTTGATGACGAAACGGCCGTTTCTCTCAATCAAGACCCCGACGACAACGAATGGGACGACGATTGGGATGAGAATGATGGCGAAACGGCCGTTTCCCCCAATCAAGCCCCACCCGTCGCCAGCGCCAACAGCAGCGGCCGCTTCCAGGACGCCGATTGCCCCTTCCCCATCCCCAACGGCTACACCATCGAATGCGGCTACCTGATCGTTCCCGAAAACCGCAGCCGCAATAACTCCCGTCTCATCCAACTGGCGGTGGCCATCGTGCGGGCGCCGCGGGCCGGTCAACAGCCACCCGTTCTCTACCTGGCCGGCGGCCCCGGCAGCAGCGCCCTGGACGAATTCCTGAGCGACACGGAAGGCTGGAACTATCCCTTTCTGCAAACGCGAGACCTCATCTTGCTCGACCAGCGGGGAACCGGTTACTCTTTCCCCACGCTCGACTGCCCGGAATTAGCCGATGCCGATTTCACCGCGGGCAATCCCGAACGGGAGTGCCACAGCCGCCTGCTGGCCGAGGGCATTGACCTGACCGCCTACAACAGCGCCGAAAACGGGGCCGACGTGGCCGACCTGCGCCGGGCGCTCGGTTATGATGAGTGGGATTTGCTGGGCATTTCCTACGGTACCCGGCTGGCGCTGGTCGTCATGCGCGATCAGCCCCAGGGGGTGCGCAGCGTCGTC
Organism: Anaerolineae bacterium; assembly: GCA_007123775.1. Taxonomy (GTDB): domain Bacteria; phylum Chloroflexota; class Anaerolineae; order Promineifilales; family Promineifilaceae; genus SLGK01. The sequence continues at coordinate 1,677 of SLGK01000020.1, forward strand.
CTGGATTCGCCCTTCCCGCCCAACGCCAACACGCCAGTTGATGAAGCCCTGAACGTCTGGGAATCGCTGCAAACCCTCTTTGCCGATTGTGACGCCGAAGATTACTGTCGCCAGAACTACCCCAATTTAGAGCGCGTCTTCCTGGACGCTGTGGCCGAGCTAAACGACCAACCGGCCGGCGATCTGTTTGGCGATGATTTCTTCTTCGCCATTACCCAGGCGCTCAACGACACGGGCAGCATTCCCCTGCTGCCCTGGGCGATTTATGCTGTGTCTCAGGGTGATTATGACGCGCTGGATGAGCTTGTCGGCGATGCTGGTTTTGGTCGCCGCTATCAAGATGAACCGGACCGCAGCGACAGTGAGGGCATGTATAATTCGGTTATCTGCCGGGATGAGTATGCTTTTGGCAACTATGAAGCGGCGGAGGCGGCGCTAACGGCCGTTGCCCCTCCCGAAATCGAGGCGGCGCTGCTGCAAGGCGTCTTTGAGCTGTTCCAGACCTGTGCCTATTGGGGCGCGGGACGGGCCGACCCCATTGAAGACGCCGCCGTCCGCAGCGACATCCCCACCCTCATTCTGGTGGGCCAGTATGACCACGCCACGCCGCCCAAATGGGGCTACCTGACGGCCGAAACGTTGAGTCGTGCCTATCTATACGACTTTCCCGGCAGTGGCCATGCTCTGATCACCAGCGGCGACTGCGCCGTTGATCTCATTACCCAGTTCTACGATAACCCGCTGGCAGCGCCGAACGGCCGTTGCCTGGACGAGATTGAATGGCCTTATTTTGAGTGAATGGGTAAATAACTGAGCGGTTTGGGTTCGTAGTAACCGCTTTAGCCGTCCAAACCGCTAAAGCGGTTACTACGAACTTAATTCTGGACAGTTACTTGCCATCAAGATGCCGGAGAGCGACCTGCAACTGCCGGTTGACCGGCACGTGGTTCAAAAATGATGCCCGCATTTCCGGGTCATCGATGGACACGGCCGTTCGCTCCATCACCGCCGCCGCCATGTGCAGTGCATCCCCGGCTCGCTCATCGCCACACGCTTGAAAGACCTTATAACATTCGACCATCGTATGAATGGGAAAGGGCAGCCCGCTACCGCCGGTCGGTTCAACAGCCTGCCACACCTCGTCAGCCAGGGCCAGGGCGGCCGCGGACTTGCCCTGCGCCAGATAGACCTGCGCCAGTTTGGCCTGCGTGGTCAGCCGCAGATAATCAACGTCACGATTGATAATGAGGGCTTCGTTGAAGTTGATCTCTGCCTCGGCCACTCGACCCATTTGTAATAAAAAATCTCCCCAATCCAACAAAGCCAGCTTTAATTCTGCGTTAAATTTCAACCTTTTGAGGGCGGCGATTGCCGGGCGATACGCTTTTTCTGCTTCTGCCATTTGACCAAGCTCCTGCAAAACGCGGGCATAGTGAGAAAGCACAAAAGCTTCCTGAACCTTGTTATCTAGCTGCCGCGCAATCTCCAGGCTAACCTGGATATGCTCTTTCGCTTGTTGGTAGGCGCCCAGCAGCCGGTAAGTATCGGCCAGATAGAGGTGAGTATTACCCAGGCGGCTGCGGTTGTTCAACTGTGATCGGAGGCGCAACGCCTCCAGGCCAGATGTCAGCGCCGGACCCAGATTGTACGCTTCGGCGTAAGTGGCTGCCAGGAAATGGTAGGCGGTCGCCTGCCCCGATATGTTCCCCAGGGATTGATAGAGGGCCAGCGACCGTTGAAACGCGGCCGCAGCTTCGTCGAATTGGCCGTCACTCAGATAGTTGCGGCCGGACTCGGCGTGTAGCTGGCCCTGCAATTCCGGATCATCCAGACCGGCGGCGCTGGCAAAGGCTTGATCCAGATAAGATCGGGCCTGTTTGGGATCTGAGCCAAACTCTAAAGCAAGGTAACTCCAGTTGAGGTAGGCTTCCGCTTCCAGGTGCGCCAGCGCCGGATTATGCCGGGTTAAAGAGAGGACGCGCTCGATGAGCGGACGCAATTCATCCAGCGTGCCGATCACGTCCAGCAGAGAGATCTGCCTGGTGAGCAGTAAAGGCAGTAACTCCGCCCCGGCAGTTGTGTCCATTTCCGGCGAATCTATCGCCACCTGCAATAACTGCGCTCCTTCAAGTGCCAGCCCCATGTGGGCAAAAAAAGCCGCCAGACCCGCCGCGCTCTGGCGCAGCCGCGCCCCATCCCCATCTTCCGCCGCGCAGCGCCAGGCGTGCCGAATGTTGTCCAGGTCCAGGCCCAGCGCCTCGCCCGCCTGGGCCGCCTGCGCGCCGTTCAACAGTTCGGCCTGGGAGGCCAGCAGCCCCAGAAAATAGTGGCAGTGGCGCGTCCGGCAGTGGGTGGCGGCTGCCGGATTCTCATTTAGTTTACGCAGGGCCAACTGACGCAGCAGTTCGTGCATGGTGTAACGGCCGTTGCCCAGACTGCGAATGAGCGATTTGTAGCGCAGCCGGGTCAGCGTCAGCGGCGAGGCGTTAGCCACCTGCCCGGCCGCCGCCGGCGTAAAGCTGCCGCGAAAGACGGCCAGTTGAGAGAGCGCCGCCTGCTCGTCAGTCGTCAGTAATTGCCAGGAATATTCAAAAACGGCCGCCAGGTTGCGATGACGCGGCGAAATATCGCGCAGGTCGGTGGCCAGTAAGTCGATATTTTCCGCCAGAGAGTCGGCAATTTGGGCTACGGAAAAGTCCCGCACCCAGGTGGCCGCCAGTTCCAGGCCCAATGGCAGCCCCTCCACCAGGCGGCAAATGTGGGCTACGTGCGGCAGCGTCTCAGCAGACAGCCGGAACGTTTTTTGCAGGCGACGCGCCCGGTCGGCAAAAAGGCGCACCGCGGCGTGTTGAGCGGCCGTTTCCGTATCGTCTTCAGGGTAGGGTAGGCCGCTCAGCCGGAACAAATCTTCCGCCTGGACGTTGAGCCGTTCGCGGGAGGTAATCAGCAAGACAACTTGCGGCGCGCTCTGCACAATTTGCAGCAGCAGCGCCGTTCCTTCTTCGATAATGTGTTCCAGATTGTCCACCAGCAGTAAAAGCTGCTTCGCTTGCAGGATGCGCAGCAGTTCCTCCGCGGGCGTGGCGTCGCTGCTAAAGGTGACGTTGAGGGCGGCGGCGATAGCGGCCGGGATTGCGGACGCCTCGGCCACGCCGTCCAGCGGCACGAAAAAAGCGCCGTCGGCAAAGCGGTGCAAATTGGCCCGCGCCGCCTCCAGCGCCAGCCGCGTCTTGCCGATGCCACCCGGCCCGGCCAGGGTGATGATCCGGTAAGAACGGGAAGCCAGCCGTTCGGCCAACTGGGTCAACTCCGTTTCGCGGCCGATGAAGGGGGTGAGGATTTCGGGCAGATTGTGGCGGGGAACGGCCGTTGTTTCTTGGCTTGTAACCGTTTTGGCCGCGCCGGTGTCGGGCAGGGGCAGCGTGCCATCCTTGATTTGCTGCACTAGTTGCAGCAGTTCCACGTCCGGCTCAATGCCCAGTTCGGCGTGAAGGGTCTTTTTGATGCTTTCAAACTGGCTGAGGGCGGCGGCGGTCTGCCCCTGGTAGGCCAGCAGGCGCAGCAGGCGGCGCTGGGCGCTGTCGTGCAGGGGGTCTAGCTCAAGCTGGCGGCGGGTGTGGGTGGTGGCCTCGGCAAAACGGCCGTCTGCTGCCAATCCGTGCGCCAATTCTTCTAACGCCTCCAACACTTGCAAATGGAAGCGCTCCCGCTGCACAAAAAGCCATTCGTCAAAGGCGGGGCAGTCGTCGAGGTAGAGGCCGTGCAGCAGCGGGCCGTGGTAGAGGGCGGCAGCGGCGGCCAGCCGTTGGCAGCAGCCGGCGCAGGTGGTTCGATCGGCATGGGTGTGGTTTTCCGTTTGGGCCAGCAGCGTTTGAAAGTCGGCGGCGTCGAGGGTGACAGCATCATCCAATTGAAAGCGGACATCGGTGCGGCTGGTCGTAAGGGGGGAAACGGCCGTTACCCCCTCTAACTGTTTGCGCAGCCGCGCCAGCGTCACGCGCAGATTGTTGCGGGCGTCGGCTTCGGACATCTCCGGCCAGAGCAGCCCCAGTAGCGACTCGCGGCTGTGGGCCTGCCCCGCTTCCAGGGCCAGAAAGGCCAGCAGCCCCATCACCTTGCGGTTGGTAAAGGTGATTTCGCCTGCGCCAGTCTGAGAAGCACGATAGGTGCCTAAAAACGATAGTTGTAGCCGGGCCATAAGAGATCGGATTGGCTCACCGGCGCGAACGGAGCGAGCGTCCAGTGGAGCCGGTGTTGGGCAGCGTTGACATATTCTTTTACTCTCTTCGCTCAAGCTCATCAGGTGTCGGCTTTTGGAAGAAAGCAATCCAGGGCTTCATCGCTTCCTCGGAAATAAGGAAACTTTCCTGTGGAAGTCGCGAATTCCTTGCCTCAAGCCGCCTCAATAACTCATCCTCCGACACATCGAGATAGTGCACTTCGCTACTAGCCCCAAGATGCTTCGCACGCGACCGATAATCTTCGCGTTCTTCTCGCGCCCAAAAACCGAAATCGAGGATAACATTCGTTCCCAATTCCAGCACCCTACTAGATATATTCCAGAGTAGAGCCTCGATTAGGCTATGCCGAGCATCGTGTTCTGGTTCTTCTGCATCTTGACCAAAGAGGCGTATATGCCACTCATCAGTTGTCAATCGAAGCGCCGGTAGTTCATGTTCAAGCTTTTGTGCTAGCGTTGTTTTCCCTGAACAAGGAAGCCCAACCATTAAATGGAGAGTAGCCACACTTCATACTCCTAAAGGTCATCTAGAAGCCGCCCAACCGTGTTTAAACGAGCAGAATTTGCTCCGCCAGTTGGTGCAGGTCGGCCACAAATTTAGCGGCGTCAGGCGGGGTAATCCAGCGAATTGCCTGCCAATCAGTAGTAGAGGCGCTGAGCAGGACGCGAGCCAGGTCAGGGGCAAAGATGCCGGCTGCTTTACTGCCGGCATTTTCCAGGGCAGCCGTCAGCGGCAGCCCCATCTGGCAGCAAAAGCCCCAGATGTCGGCCAGATCTTTGGGTTCTTCACGCCCTAAAACGGCCGTGACCTTATTTGCCAGAATGTTTTCGGCGCTGTCTACACGCCCCAACGTAAGATGGGTTTGAATCTGGCCCACGTGGGCCGGCACATCGTTGATCAACTCGAGTTTTAACAGTACGTCGCTCTGCTGCACCGCCAATCGCACGAAGCGCTCGTCTTTGTTAACCACCTGGCACGTCCACAACGGCTGCCGGTCTAAAGCCTGAATCAATCGTTCTGCCCACAGGATGAACTCCGGGCGATCATTCACAAAAAAGTCCAGGTCGTCAGAAAAGCGGTGCTGCAAATAGAGGCGGGAAGCGGCCGTTCCGCCGGTCAAATAGAATTCTGTTTCCAGGCCCGCCAGCACCGATATGACCGCATCTTGCAGAGGATAAAGCGTATCGAAGTAGTAATCGTAATCGATCATTACAGCAGCTCCGGATGATGCTCTGGCAGCCAGGCCACCAGGAAATCAAGCCCGCGCCGCCGGTTTTGCGCTCGTACCCGGTTCCGCCAACGGGGCCAGCCAGCTACCAATCGGGCAAAGCCCAGCCGGCGCACAATTTCCGGGTAGGGCGCGTATTCCAGCAGACGCACCGCCGCCCAATCCTGGTCTAGCCGGCCAAGCTGCGTCTGACCGGCCAAAATAGCGACGAAGGTCGCTTCGTCTATGTCGTAATCCCACACGTAGGGCAAGCGCACACTGTTCATTCTGATTGTTTCTTTTTATGGCCATTGCCCATTACCTTGTCAGGTAATGGTGAAGTAATGGTAGCTCACCATACTGTATAGCAATGATGAAAGAAGGACAAAGTGATTATGGCAAAAAGGAAGGCCGTGTACAAGTCGTATTTGCTAAGGGTGTGGCGAGATGAGGAAAACGGCCGTATTCGTATCCGCCTGGAGGAGGTGAAAGAAAACCCACAAATTTTGCACTTTGCCGATGTAGACCATTTTATTGGTTTTTTGCTCACCGAACCGCCAGCCTTAGAGCGGCCGGCCGGCGCAGAGAATAAAATGTAAGGAGAAACGAATTATGTCCTACAAGAGAATCATTTTTATCGTAATCGGCGGCTTTATCGCCCTTTTACTGATGAACAGTTCGATAATATTTTATCAAATATTATCTTTGTACCGGTGTAACCCGTACCGGGCATACTGCAATGCCCTCTATCCCGTCCACGAATGCTTCCGGGACTGCCTTTCGCATAATATTGTACGCGCCGTTACAGTCAGCGTTGATTAAGCGACCGTCACTCGCCCTAAACA
>SLGK01000189.1 GCA_007123775.1 Anaerolineae bacterium
CTAAGTCGTATTGCGTATTGCGTAGCTCTCTCGCTACGCAACACGCAATACGCAACACGTTTTGTCAACCCTCTTTCGGCAAGCGCAAGGTAAGCTCTGAGTTTCTAACGGATTGAAGGTATTTAAGTATGCGACGTGTAATCATTGGTGTTGTAATTCTTATCCTGCTGGGTGGCGGGATTTTTTGGTTTACCCAGCAGCAAGCGGCCGAAGGGTCAGAATTTGAAATCTTACGTCAGGCAGCCGTAGAGCGCGGGCGCATTACGGCTACGGTCAATGCAACCGGTTCGGTTGAGCCAGAAACGTCCGTATCACTTACATTTGGCGCGGGCGGCACAATTCAGCAGCTAGACGTGGTGCGCGGCCAGATGGTAGAAGCGGGCACGGTGCTGGCAACGCTAAATGCGGCAGAGTTGGAACTAGCCGTCCAGCAGGCCGAAGATGCGCTGCGGATTCAGCAGTTGACCTTGCAACAGCGGTTAAACAGCGAACCGACGGTGGCTACGCTGGCTTCAGCCCAGGCAGACATTGACGCGGCGCTGGCCCAGTTGTCGGTAGCCGAGGCCAATCTGGCCCAGGCGGAAGCGGGCGTGCTGCAGGCGCAGGCCCAGTTGGCCCAACTACAGTCTGGCCCGCGACCGGGGGATGTGGCCGCGGCCGAGGCGAACCTGGCCCAGGCTCGTTTGCAGCGTGACAACGCGCAGATTGCCTATAACCAAACAATTGAATGTTTTGAGGCACCTGATGGGAATGAAGTATGCCCTGGTCTAGGCGCACCGGAGGAGCAGGCACGGGCGCAGTTAGAACAGGCCAATACGGCTTTTCAGGTAGCGGAAACGCAACTGGCTGATGTGCAGGCCGGGGCGCGGGCGTCTGATATTCAGGCGGCAAATGCGGCCGTAGCCAGCGCCCGTGCCGGTGTTTTGGCCGCTGAAGGGAATGTAGAGGCGGCTGAGGCCAACGTGGCCCGGGCTGAAGCGGCTTTGGCCCGTCTATCGGAGGGGCCAACGGCCGATGAAATTGCTATTCTGGAGGCGCAGGTAGCCAGTGCCCAGACAAATCTGGAACTGGCCCGGCTTCGTCTGGACCAGTCGAAAATTGTGGCACCTACAAACGGCCGTATTGCCAATATCCTGGTGCGGGTCGGGGAACAAGCCGCGCCCGGCACGCCAGCCATTGTGTTGGTCAATGAGTCCGCCTTCCGCCTGGAAGTGAACGTGGATGAGATTGACATCGACCAGATTAGCATAGGTCAGCGTACTCGTGTAACGCTCGACGCCCTGCCTGACCGTAACGTAGCTGGCGTTGTGGCCGACGTGGCTCCTATTCCGGTCAACACGGCCGGGGTTGTCACCTATCAGGTCACGGTCAATCTGGACGAGACGGAAGGGGTTGATCTGCGTTCTGGCATGAGTGCCAATGCCTCTATTGTTGTGGAAGAGATTGAGGACGTGCTGATTGTGCCTAACTGGGCGGTGCGGCTGGACCGGGAAACGGGGAATGCGTTTGTCAATTTATTACGGTCCGACGGCCGTATCTCTGAAGTCACCGTCACGACCGGCCTGCGTAATGAGCAGTTCAGCGAGGTACTCAGCGGCCTGAGCAGCGGCGACGTCGTCGTTGTCACCAGTGAGCGGGCTACTTTTTCCTTCTTTGGAGGCTAAATTGATGACAGAGGACGAAAGACCGAGGACGGATATAGCAAGCTCCGTCTTTAGTCTTTCGTCCTCCGTCCTGTCAGGAGAGTTGTTTTGAGTGTAAACGGCCGTAACGTCATCATAAACATCCGCGATATGACCAAAGTGTACCAAATGGGTGAGCATGAGGTCCATGCCCTGCGGGGGGTGTCGCTGCAAATCGAGAAAGGGGACTTTCTGGCCATCATGGGGCCGTCGGGGTCGGGTAAATCGACCATGATGAACATGCTGGGGGCGCTGGATCAGCCGACCGGCGGCACTTACTTTTTGGATGGTACCGACGTCAGTAAGCTGGATGATGACGACCTGGCCGGTATTCGCAACCGCAAAATTGGTTTTGTTTTTCAAAACTTCAACCTGCTCTCACGCACGGCCGCGTTGCAGCAGGTTGAACTGCCCCTGATTTACGCCGGTGGCCGCCAGCGGCAGCAGCGGGCACGCCAGGCCCTAGAAATGGTGGGCCTGGGCGACCGGCTGGACCATAAACCGAGCGAATTGTCGGGCGGTCAGCAGCAGCGGGTGGCTATTGCCCGCGCCCTGGTGAATGAACCGGCTATCATTCTGGCCGACGAGCCGACGGGCAATCTGGACAGCAAATCGGGTACGGAAGTGATGCAGATTTTCCAACGGCTAAATCAGGAGCAGGGGATTACGGTGGTCTTTGTAACCCATGACCCCTGGATTGCCCGTCACACCCGCCGCGTGATTACGCTGGCCGACGGCCGTATCGTGGGGGATGAGAAGATTGAAGACCCTTTGGTGGCCGGGGAAGCGAAACGGCCGTCTGATCAACTATTGACGTAGTGCGTAGTGCGTAGTGCGTAATGCGTAGCGTTTGGTTCTACGCACTACGCACTACGCACCACCTATTACTTATTACGTTTTACGTTTTACGTCTTATGTCTCTGTGGCAAAACATCCGCCTGGCCTTAATTGGGCTGGCAACCAACAAATTGCGCTCTTTTTTGACCATGCTGGGGATTATAATCGGCGTAGCGGCCGTTATTTCGCTGGTCTCGGTGGGTCGTGGCGTGGAGCAGTTTGTAGCAGCCGAATTTCAGGGGCTGGGCAACAATCTGCTTTTTGTAGTGCCCGGCCAGATTGGGCCTAATCAACAGCCGGGGCGGCGCGGCCTGGGCCTGACCAACAATGATGTGGCCGCCATTGGCGACCCCTTCCGGGTACCGGATGTGGTTGCCGTGACGCCTGAATACGGCCGTTCTGCTACCATCACCCGCGGCCGTTACGAGAAGAGAACCTCTGTCACCGGCACAACCGCTAACTTCCCCGAAGTCCGCAACTTCCAACCGGTTGAGGGTGATTTCTTCAACGAGCAAGATGTGGCCACCGGCACCCGCGTCGCCGTCATCGGCCAGACTGTCTACCGCGAGTTGTTCCCTGACGGCGAATCCCCGTTAGGGGCCAGCATTCGCATCAACAACGTCAACTTCCGCATCATTGGCCTGCTGGAAGAAAAAGGTGGCTCTGGCTTCAACGATCAGGACAACGTGGTGCTGGTGCCCTTATCGGCTGCCCAGCAGCGGCTTTTCCCGGCCCGCCGCGCTGATGGCAAGCTGCGCGTCAACCTGATCTACGCCCAGCTTATCGACGACTCGCGCCAGGATGCGGCCATCGCCCAGATCGAACTGGTGCTGCGCGAGGAGCATGGCCTATCGTTTGAAGATGAGAATGATTTTACCGTCTTTAGCCAGGAAGAATTGGTCAGTGCCTTTGGTCAGGTGACGGGCGTTTTGACCCTCTTTTTGGGCGTCATTGCCGGTATTTCGCTGCTGGTAGGCGGGATTGGCATCATGAACATTATGCTGGTCAGCGTTACCGAGCGCACCCGTGAGATTGGGCTACGCAAGGCGGTCGGGGCCAAACGGGGCGATATTTTGGGCCAATTTTTGGTAGAGGCGATGCTGCTGGCAATGGTGGGCGGTCTGTTGGGCCTGTTGCTAGGGGTCAGCGGAGCAGTACTCATCTCTAATTTTTCAGACAGCTTGCAGCCGGCGGTAGACTGGACGGCCGTTTTCGGGGCCATCATTCTCTCCGCCCTGGTAGGGCTGGCCTTCGGCGTCTACCCCGCCTTCCGCGCCGCCAGCCTAAACCCCATCGAGGCCCTGCGCTATGAGTAAAAATGGGAACGCAGAGATACGCTGAGGACCACAGAGATTCGCGGAGAAAAGCTTTCACAATTCGTAAGTCATAATTCGTAATTATTGTATGAACGTTCAAGAAAACACCCGCCTCGCCTTGTTAGCCATTGCCGCCAACAAACTGCGGGCGGCCCTGACTATGCTCGGCATATTGATCGGCGTCGGGGCCGTCATAACGCTGCTGGCTATTGGCGACGGTGTGACCCGCTTTGTGGCTGACCAGTTTATCGGGTTGGGCACCAATCTGGTCTTTGTGCTGCCGACTGACGATCCGGACCGGGGCGCTACGCTCACTATGCAAGACGCGGTGGCCCTGGCCGAGGACACGGCCGTTCCCAACACCGTGGGCGTGGCTCCCGTCATCTTTCGGCAGGATGATTTGAGCTACCAGGGCAACCTGTACCGCACCAGCGTCCAGGCCACCACGCCCGACTATGGCCCCCTGCGCGGCTATCGCGTCAGTCGCGGCCGCTTTATTGACGTCGGGGATTATAACGGCCGTTCTCGCGTCGTCGTCATTGGTCAAGATGTCGCCAACAACCTCTTTCCGCCCGACGTGGACCCCCTCGGCGAAGATATTCGCATTCGCGGCATCAACTTTCGCGTCATCGGCCTGCTCGAAGAGCGCGGCGGCGGCGCGTTTGGCAGCGAAGATGATCTGATCATTCTGCCCCTGACCACCGCCCAGGAACGACTCTACAATTTACGCACCCGCAGCGGCGAACTGCGCGTCGATATGATTCTGATCCAGGCCATCGACAGCGAGGCTATCCCCGACATCGTGGTCGATGCGGCCGAAGTGCTGCGCCAGCAGCACCGTATCGCCTTCCGGGATGAGGATGACTTCTTGCTGCTGACGCAAGAAGATTTTCTCAGCTCGTTTGGGGCCGTGACCGGCGTTCTGACCCTATTTTTAGGCGCGATTGCCAGCATATCGCTGCTGGTAGGCGGGATTGGCATCATGAACATTATGCTGGTCAGCGTCACGGAGCGTACCAAAGAGATTGGGCTGCGGAAAGCGGTTGGGGCCAGGCGACGCGACATTTTGGGCCAATTCTTAACCGAGGCGGTCGTTATTTCGCTGATGGGCGGCTTTATTGGTATTTTGCTGGGCACTTTTGGGGCCTATGCGGCCCAACTGGTCGTGCCGGAGCTGAATACGGCCGTTACCTTCCGCTCTATCTCCCTGGCCGTCGGCTTTTCCCTGGCCGTGGGCCTCTTCTTCGGCATCTACCCCGCCATGCGCGCCGCCCGCCTGCATCCGATTGAGGCCCTGCGTTTTGAGTAACGTAGTGCGTAGTGCGTAAGAGGGCTACGCACTACGCACTATCCATTGCGTCCCCACCACAGACTGATAAACTTCCCTTATGCACATCGCCATCAACGCTTACTTTTGGAACCAAAGCCATACCGGCAGCGGCCAATATACGCGCCAGTTGGTTTATTACCTGAATCGGCTGGTGTCGGACCTTAAGATAACGCTCGTTTTTCCGCAAACGGCCGTTTTGCCGCAACTAGATGATGTACCGCCGAGTGTGGAGGTAACGGCTGTGCCCGGTCGGCCCGGCCATTGGGGCAAGCTCCTCTTTGAACAGATTCACTTTCCCCGCGCCTGCCGCCAACTGGGGGTCGATCTGGCCCACATTCCCTACTGGGGCGGCCCGCTCTCCTCGCCCGTACCCCAGGTGGTCACCATCCACGATCTGACTACCCTGCTGGTGCCCGAATACCGGCGCGGCTTCAAGGCGCGGCTCTACAACGCCCTGGTCAGCGCCAGCGCTCGCGGGGCCAGCCAAATCATCACCGACTCCTTCTCCAGCAAGCTGGACATTATGGACCATTTGCAAATTGCTGAGCAAACCATCACCGCCATCTACCTGGCGGCCGGCCCCCAATACAGCGAGCAGGAAAACTCATTGGTCGATATGGCTATTCTGCGTAAATACGACCTGCCCGATTTTTACCTGCTCTACCTGGGCGGCTACGTGTTGCACAAAAACGTGATGAACCTGCTGCAAGCCCACACCTACGTGGCCCAGGCGTTGGGCGAAGAGTATCCGTTGGTCCTGGCCGGCCGCAAACCGGACACGGTGAGTGACGTGTTCCCCGACTACGACGCCTATATTCAACGGGTCGGCCTGGAAAAATATGTGCGCTGGATTGGCTTTGTAGACGAGGAAGACAAGCCAACCATTTACCGCAACGCCGAAACCTTCGTCTTCCCCAGCCGCTACGAGGGCTTTGGCCTGCCGGTGCTGGAAGCAATGGCCTGCGGCACGCCCGTCGTCACCAGCGATGCCAGCTCCCTGCCCGAAGTGGTGGGGCCGGCCGGATTCGCCAACGATCCCGACGATTTCCGCGAAATGGCCGGCTCGATTATTGCCACCGTCATTCAGGACAACCTGCGGGCCGAGCTGCGGCAGAAGGGGTTGGCGCAGGCACGCAAATTCTCCTGGGAAAAAACGGCCACGGAGACGGTCCTGGTCTACGAGCGGGCGTTGGCGTGAGGCAGATTTCACATTTACGTCCATATTGGCGGAGGAGTAAGGAATGGAGTTGACCTGGCAACAAGCGGTGGTATTTCTGGTTCTGGCGGCGGCGCTGGTTTTGTTTGTCTGGGGGCGCTGGCGCTACGACGTTGTGGCCTTGCTGGCTATGCTGGCCGTGGCCGCCACCGGTATTATTTCCGGCGAGCAGGCCGTGGCCGGTTTTGGTCATCCGGCAGTCATTACGGTAGCGGCCGTTCTGGTGGTCAGTCGCGGGCTGCAAAATTCCGGCGTGGTCGATTATCTGGCCAAAGCGATTTTTCGCGTGGGTGAACAACCGACGGCACAGGTCGGCGCTCTAAGCTCGCTGGTGGCCGGTCTATCCGCTTTTATGAACAACATAGGTGCGCTGGCCCTGCTGATGCCGGTAGCCATTCGCTTAGCGCGAAAGCACGGCCGTTCCCCCTCATTTCTCCTTATGCCCCTGGCTTTTGCTTCACTGCTGGGCGGTCTGATCACCCTGATTGGCACCCCGCCCAACATCATCATCGCCACCTTTCGCGCCGAGACGGGCGCCGAACCGTTCCGCATGTTTGATTTTGCCCCGGTAGGTCTGGGCGTCGCCGTAGCCGGCCTGATCTTCGTGGCCCTGGCTGGCTGGCGGCTTGTACCCCAGCGCAAAGCGGCCGCTTCCCGCGACGAGTTGTTTGAAATCGGTGACTATATCACCGAAGTCATCGTGTCCGCCGATTCCGCTCTGGTGGGCAAGCGGCTGCGGGATATAGGCGGCGTGACCGAGGCAGAAGTGGTCGTCATTGGCCTGGTGCGGGATAAAGAGCGGCAGCACGCCCCGTCCAGTTTCATGAAGCTCAAGGCAAACGACGTGCTGATTGTGGAGGCAGACCCGGAGGATTTAACTGAGCTGGTGGACGAGCTAGGTCTGGAACTAAGCGGCAGCCGTAAACTGGGTGAGGCAGCGCTGGGTTCTAGCAACGTCATCAGCCTGATGGAAGCGGTGGTGATTTCCCATTCACCATTGATCGGCCGTACGGCACGAGGGCTGAACCTGCGCTGGCGCTATGGCGTTAATCTGTTGGGGGTGGCTCGCATGGGGTCGCGGCTGCGTGGCCGTTTACGCAATATCCGCTTTCAGGCCGGTGACGTTTTGCTGCTGCAAGGCCCCACCGAGACCTTTCCCGAAACGCTGTCTACGCTGGGCTGCTTGCCCCTGGCCGGGCGGACGCTGCGCCTGGGTCGCTCGCGCCGTCCCCTGCACGGGCTGCTCATTTTTGGCGTGGCTCTGTTGCTGGCCGCTGTCGGCTTGCTGCCCATTCAGGTGGCTTTTCTGGGAGCGGTAGCGGCTATGCTAATAGGTAACATCCTCTCTTTGCGCGAGGCGTACGAGAGCATTGACTGGTCGGTCATTGTGCTGCTAGGGGCCATGATCCCGGTAGGGCAAGCCCTGGAGTCTAGCGGCGGGGCAGATTTAATTGCCAACGGCGTACTGGCGGCTGCCAGCCAACTACCGCCGGTGATGATGCTGATCATCGTGTTGGTAGGCACCATGTTCTTGTCGGACCTGGTGAACAATGCGGCTGCGGCCGTTTTGATGGCGCCTATTGCCATTGCCGTAGCCAACGGTATTGGCGCTTCGGTTGATCCCTTTTTGATGTGCGTGGCTATCGGTGCTTCCTGTGCCTTTTTGACGCCCATTGGCCACCAGTCTAACACGCTGGTCATGGGGCCGGGTGGCTATCAGTTTGGTGACTATTGGCGTATGGGCCTGCTGCTGGAGGTGATCATTACCGTGGTGGCCATTCCCTTAATCATGCTGTTCTGGCCGTTGGGCATCGGTTGATGGCTATACATTTACCTTTTTCCACCTTTACCTGCTGCCTATCTCATGTTAAAATGCCGCCGTCATACTGAGATTGAAAGGAACTTTTTATGCAACTAAACCATCAACTGGCGGCGGATGTAAAAACGGCCGTTGCCGCCGCCCAACAAGCAGGCGATTTACCACTGTTTGAAATACCCGCCATCCCCATCGAGCAGCCGCGTGACGCTTCGTTTGGTGATTACGCTTCACCGATAGCCATGCAGTTGGCCCGCCTGGCGCGCATGGCCCCGCTCAAAATTGCCCAGGCCATTGCCACCCACATTGTGGCCCACCTGCCGCAGCGCGACTATCTGGCGGCAGTTGAGGTGGCCCCGCCCGGCTTTATCAACATGCGTCTGGCCGAAAGCTGGCTGCAAAACCTGGTTGAGTTGATTATTGAGGAGGGGGGGGAATACGGCCGTATCTCCCTCGGTATCGGCAAAAAAGCCCAGATCGAATGCGTCAGCGCCAACCCCACCGGTCCCATCACCCTGGGCCGCACCCGCGGCGGCGTCATGGGCGACACCCTGGCCCGCGCCATGCGCGCCGCCGGTTATGACGTTACCCTCGAATATTACTACAACGACGCTGGCCGCCAGATCACCCTGCTGGGTGAATCCGTTCAAATCCGCTACCAACAGCTTCTAGGCGAAACGGCCGAACTAAGCGACGACCACTACCAGGGCGACTACATTGGCGACCTCGCCCAGGAACTGTTCGACCAGCACGGCGACAGCCTGCGTGCTGCTCCTGTCGAAACCTTTGCCGACTACGCCAAAAACCGCATCGCCGAGCGGCAAAAAGCCAGCCTCAAGCGGATCAATATCGAATTTGACGTCTATTACGGCGAGCAAAGTTTGTACGAAAGCGGCCGTGTCTGGTTAGCTCTCGAAGAACTGCAAGAGCGGGGCTACGTCTACGAAAAAGATGGGGCACACTGGTTCAGAACCACCGAATTCGGCGACGACAAAGACCGGGTGCTGGTCAAAGCCAGTGGCGAACCCACCTACCGTATGCCCGACATTGCCTACCATTACCATAAAAAAGAGCGCGGCTTCGATGTTGTGGTCGATTTCTTTGGCCCCGACCATCACGCCACGGCTCCGCAGGTACTAATGGGCGTGCAGGCCCTCGGCTACGATCCCGGCTTTGTGCAAACCGTGCTGCACCAGATTGTCAGCCTGGTGCGCGGCGGCGAGCAGGTGAAGATGAGTACCCGGCGCGGCCAGTACGTCACCCTGGATGAACTGGTTGATGAGGTGGGTGCCGATCCCATTCGCTACTTCATGCTCTCCCGCTCCGGCAACAGCCCTATCGAGTTTGACATGGACCTGGCCGTTGAGCGCTCCGACAAAAACCCGGTCTACTACATTCAGAACGCCCACGTGCGCTGCGCCGGTATCTTTCGCCAGTGGGAAGCGGCCGGCTATGACCCCAACGCCGACGCCGGAGCCGACCTCAGCCTGCTGACCCACGAACGGGAGTTGGTCTTCCTGCGTAAAGCACTGGAACTAACCGAAGTGTTGGAAACGATGGCCACATCCTACGAACCCCATCACATCGCCTTTTACGCCTACAATCTGGCCGCTGCCTTCCATCCCACCTATGAAGCCTGCCGCGTGCTGCATTCCGACGTGCCCGAACCGCTGCGGCTGGCCCGGCTGCGTTTTTACCGCGCCGCCCAAACCTTATTCGCCCGCGTCCTGGACCTGATGGGCATGGACGCCCCGGAAGTAATGTAGAGCAGAGTGGCGGGGTGGCGAAGTGGCATTGTAACTTTGCCACTGCGCCACTTCGCATCAGGAGAATTATGAGCATTAAATCAGACAACTGGATTCGCCGCATGGCCACCGAACACCGCATGATCGAGCCGTTTGTAGACAGCCAAGTGCGTGAGGGGGTCATCTCGTATGGCCTCTCATCTTATGGTTATGACATACGGGTGACAAATGAGTTCAAGATTTTCACCAATGTCCATTCAGCCATTGTCGATCCCAAAAATTTCAACCCGGACTCATTTATTGACTACGTGGGAGATGTCTGCGTCATTCCGCCTAATTCCTTTGTCCTGGCGCAGACGGTGGAGTATTTCCGCATTCCGCGGGATGTATTGACGGTTTGCCTGGGCAAAAGCACCTATGCCCGCTGTGGGTTGATCGTAAACGTAACACCTTTTGAGCCGGAGTGGGAGGGATACGTCACGCTAGAGATTTCTAACACCACGCCGCTGCCCGCCCGTATTTACGCCAACGAGGGGATTGCTCAGGTCTTGTTCTTTCAATCGGACGAAGTGTGTGAAGTTTCATACGCCGACCGCAAAGGTAAATACCAAAATCAGCAGCGGATCGAGCTGCCGCGCATTTGATTAGCAAACCTGCGAGGTCTTCGAGACCTCGCAGGTTTAATTGGACCAATCAAGACAAGAACGTTATAATTCCCTTCATCGGGCGCTTAGCTCAGTTGGTTAGAGCGCTTCGTTTACACCGAAGAGGCCGGGGGTTCGAGTCCCTCAGCGCCCATGAAGTACTACCTCAACTAGGGGCAGCAAAATGCAAGACCAACCAACATGGCTGCCCCTGAAATATTCCTTGATAATGAGTTATTATTTGCTATAATCATTTGTGACAAAAAGTACAACTAAAACGTGACTTTCTGCACTTGACTGCTGCCCATGAAGAGCAGCTTTATTGTTGAAGGCTGAAAAGTGGATAACTGGCGCAGCGGTCGGCTATCCATTGTGCGTAAATCGCAATCGAATATTCACACGTCTTGAAGGGTCAGGAGAAGAGCCATATGGCAACAGTAAGCGCAACTGCACAAGATGGTGGCATAAGCCGGCGCGAATTCCTTTTTTATATCTGGGGAGCCTCCATCGCCTTATTTACATTACAATCCACTGGTTTATTGGTTTGGTTTTTAATACCCAGATTTCGTGAGGGTGAGTTTGGCGGCCGTTTTTGGATAACGCCGAGTGATTTACCAGAAGTAAACGCACCCCCAGCTAATTTCCCAAACGGCCGTTTCTGGATGGTTCAGCTAGACAGTGACCAACCCAATGACCGCATGGAACTGGCCCAAGATGAAAGCAACCGAATTAAAGGTGTGGCTGCCATCTACACAGTCTGCACCCACCTCGGCTGTATCTACGACTGGGTGCCCTCCAACAACCGGTTTGAATGCCCCTGCCACGGTTCCAAATATCGACTCGACGGCCGGCGTATCGAATCACCCGCCCCGCGTGACCTAGACCGCTTCAAAATAGAAGCCTATGCCGAAGACCGCGTCACCCTTCTGGGCGAAGCCGAACTGGTCAACGACTTCTACGAACCATTAGAACTACCAGATGGCACAGCTTTCTTAAGCATTGATACCGGCGACAGGCGTCAAGGTCTCGTTCAGAGATTAATCTGTGATTTTGTGGGCAACTGCCCCTAGCACCCCGTTTTATTGAAGAGAAGGAGTTAAAGAATGGCTACCTTTGTTGAACAAGTCCGCGAGATGGGGCTAAAGCAAGCAAGCATAGCCAAAGCGGACGAAGCGGTCGAACGCCTGACAGCGGGTATGAATATCAGCGATATTCGCTCTGCCCTGCGTGGTGATGAACCCCGCCGCCCTAACCCGCGTTTGCGCCCCCATGCCGATGGTTTCTGGTTTCATATTCGCCCCAGCTTCTATCATACCGAAGTCACCCACATTTACCCCACATTCCGTCTGGGCTGGCTTTCAACCTTCATGTTTGTCTGGGAAACGATAACCGGTATCTTCCTCATGGTCTTTTATACCCCCAGCCCGCTCGTGGCCTATTCCAATATGTGGAATATCATGAGCAACGTACCGCTGGGGCAGCTTTTCCGCAACATGCACCGCCTGGGTGCGGAGGTGATGGTCCTTGTGGTTGCCCTCCACATGTTGCGAACATTTGTCACCGGCAGCTACAAAAAGCCGCGCCAGTTTACCTGGGTCACCGGTATGATTTTGCTGGTGCTAACCCTGATGCTCAGCTTTAGCGGCTACCTGCTGCCCTGGGACCAGTTGGCTTATTGGGCCTTGACCGTTTTCCTGAGCGGTGCTGAGGCCGCCCCGGCGCCTGCTGCGGTTAACGAAAACATCTTGCTTATTCTACAGGGTGCGCCCTCACTCGGAGCGGGTGGTTTGCTCAGGTGGTACTTACTCCATGTGCTGCTAATGCCCCTGCTGTTGGCTATCTTCTTCTTCGTCCACTACTACAAAGTAGTTCTGCATGGCCTTTCCCTGCCCCCTGGCCGCGAAGAAATTGGTGAAGACACCGCCAAGCGCGTCCCCCGCGACGAGCGCACCTACTTCATCCCCGACATTTTAACCAACGAGCTAATGTGGACCGCCCTGGTTACGCTTTTCCTGGTGGCCGGTTCACTCTGGTTCTGGGACGCACCGTTAGAAAATCACGCTGACCCGGTTGTTACACCACTCCACGTGGTAGCCCCCTGGTATCTATCCTGGTCACAGGGCTGGCTAAAACTGGCCCCGGCCCCAATTGTGGTTGGCTTTATTCCGGTGCTGCTGGTGGCCTTTATGGTGATGCCTTACTTTGAAGTAGGTAAGAGCCGCCGTTATGCTGACCGGCGCGTTGGTCTCAGCGTGGCTATGCTCTTTATCGCCTTCATGCTGGTTTCTAATTGGATGGGGTCACCCGAATACCGTGTAGAAAGTTCAGCCGAGCAAGAGGTAGCCGCCAAGCTGCTGCCGCAAGAAGGCCCCAGCATAATGCTTGCCGTACCCTTTGAGAATTTGCCCCCTGGCACCTACCTACCAGGGCAGGTTATAGCTGGCAACCCCTTCCTGACCGAGGGGCTGCAAGAGTTTGAACGGCTGATGCGCCTGTATAGTTGTACGATCACAGAAGACCCGCGCTTTGAAGAATGTGACGTTGAAGAACTGGATAGTGGTCAAAAACGGTATGGCAACTTCTTCAAACCGGCCGTTATGGTGGACCCATACGCGGAACTACGTGTGCGTCATATCCAGTCAAATCTGGCCGAGCTAAAACTGTACTTCCGGGTAGTCAATCCGGATAATCCTGATGAGCTGCTGGTTGATGAAACCTGGATCAGGTATCGTCACGTCAACTCTGGCTATGAATATGAATGCCGATTCATTAACAAGAATTGCTAAGTAAACAACTAAACCTGCGAGGTCTAACAGACCTCGTAGGTTTAAGTGGAACTTGTTTTTGACAATTACTAAGAGGAAGCGTTACAAATGCAAGTAAAAATTATCATCGGCACAATTGCGTTTATGCTGACCATGATCATTATGGGCTTTGCTGCCTTACGTGAGCCAGCTCGAATGGGTCAATTTACTGATATCCGTGAAGGGCGGCAAGTTGCAGTTGGAGCCAAAATCTATAAGGACCAATGCGCTACCTGTCATGGCGAAGAAGGGCGAGCTGAGACTTGTACAGATGCTGGCGGTAACCCAATCGGCTGCCAGGGCATCCCCCTGAATCACGCCCCGCTGCTCTGTGGTGATACCTCGACCCGGATGGAAACGATGGGTTGGGACGGGACAAAGTTTGATTTCATCAAGGTAGTCACTGCTGCCGGTCGTGGGCCAATTATGCCCACCTGGTCCGAGCGATATGGTGGCCCTATGCGTGATGACCAGGTTGAGGACGTAACGATGTTTGTCCTCAACTGGGAAACTGAAGAGCTATGCGCCGAACCTGAATTCGTTTACGAATGGCCGGAGCTGGCTGAAGACTTCCTGGCCCAAGACGATATTGAAGAGGGTGACCCGGAGCGTGGGGTGGAATTATATGATATAGGCTATGGTTGCACTAGCTGCCACGGCAATCTGGCCGATCCCACCTCAGCGCTAGTTGGGCCGTGGCTGGGTGAGTTGCCTGAAATTGGCGGCACCCGTGTAGAGGGTCAAGATGCCCTGCAATACACATATGAGTCTATCTTGTATCCCAATGCCTACATTGTGGCAGAATGCCCCACCGGTCCTTGTGCTTCGCCCAGTACCATGCCCGCTTTTGATCTACGTATGGGTGAAAATCCGCAGGACATGGCTGATATTCTTGCCTATCTGCTCAATCGTTAAACTGTAACTAAGCTATGCAAAGGCCCAACTGGTGACAGTTGGGCCTTTTTATTTGGGCTGTTAGAAACCCGTCAGCCTCAGAGTGGTGCGAGGCACTGGCCGAACCTTCTTGGTGTTCATAACTCCTCTGGCCAGTGCCTTGCACCTGTATAATTACGACGAGTTTGCCTATTAACGGCCGCGCAGTCGCATCCGGTTGGCGCGGCAGTGGGGGCATTCAAGCTCGGTGTAGTCACGGCCGCAGGTGCGACAGGTGCGAGTCTGCACGGGCCGGTCATCCTCAAGATTGCCCAGCACCAACACCACTTCACGGCCGTTTTGCTCTTCTAACCAGCTTTGTAGATCATGAGAGCCGATGTGCCAACGGCCGTTTTCATCTTGTCTAATTTCGCCATTCATCACGTCAAGCTGCATCTCATAAGCAGCCGAAGCCAGCTTCAAAATTGCGGCTCGCCGCACTGAATGTTGTATTTTTGCCATGCGCTTATCCTTTCCCTTGCGGTTCGGTGTGATGCTATTATACTTGAATTTGTGACGTAGTGCGTAGTGCGTAGAAAGTCGTTTTACGCACTACGTACTACGCACTATACAATGGCTAACAGTAACGAGTGAGGAGTAAACAATGTCAGAATTGCGGAGAAAATTAGAATCGGACCTGGAAATTATGGAAGAAATGGCCGCTAAGATGGACAGCTATCTGAGCAGTGATTCTTTGTTTTGGAATATGGGGCCGGGGCTGCCGGCGCTGACGTTGGGCGGCTTTTTGATGCGCCAGTACCGGCTGGATGGTCTGAGTGATATGCTGTCTGAACGGAACGAGTCGCGCTTTTTGGCGACGGCCCGCAAGGTCAATGGGCTGCTGTCGGAACGCGTGGTGGCCTTTGAACAAAAAGCTCACCAGGAAATCGATTCGCGCATTCGGCAGTGGCAGGAATATCTGCGGGACCGGGACTGGGAGGAGAGCCAGAAGGAGCTAAAGGCGCACCAGAAGCGATACCCAACGGCCGTTGAAGCCCGCGCCATGCTGCACGCCCTGACTGAAACACTGCGAACCCCTCCGTACCAACTAGACGAACAGGTTCCGCAGCGCATTGAGGCGTTGGACAAGCGGCAGCGTGGCCAGTGGCAGGATGGGGAGTTTGTCTGGACTGAGGGCATGGAGCCGGCTTACCCGAAGGATGGGTTTTGGTGGTTATACGGCCGTTTTCGTACAGATGGCAGTTGATAGTTGGCAGTTAGCCCTCAGCCTGTAACTGTGGTTCTGGCTGCGGCGGCTCAGTTGGGTTGTATGCGGGATTAGCCCAGCGGGTCCATTTGATCAGCCAGCGGGCCACCTGCCAGCCAGCCCGAACGTAGGCGGGCGATTCGATTTTGTAGGCATAGCGGGCCAGTTTGGTACGCAAGTTGAGATGGCGAAACAGATAGTTGTCCAGCAGCCGGTCACGGTAAGTGGCAAAGCTAAAATCCTGGCGGGCAAAGGCATCGACGACGGCGGCGGCACCCACTTCACCATAGGCCAGGGCAAAAGAGATGCCTTCGCCAAAGAGGGGGTCGGCCCCGGCCGCATCGCCCACTAAAACAACGCGGTTGATGGCAAAACGGCCGTTTTCATCCCACCAGCGAATCGGATGCCCTTTTAGTTTATAATCATCCAGATCGCGGTCACGCACGGCCAGTGAGGTCGCCAACTCTTCTTTGAGGTCCGCTTTCGGCCGTTCCGGGCGGGCGCGGCTGTCAAACAACCCCCGATTCATAAACGCCTGCCCCTGCACATAGCTGGGGAAATCCCAATAGTAACCCTGCAAGCCATCCGTCATAGCCGTGAAGTCAAAAACAGCCACCTTATCCCGAAACTCCGGCTGGGTGCGGGCATCTTCCGGCGTCAACACCTCGATCAGCCGGGCTACCCGCGAATCATCATCCCATTTCAGGGCGCGGCGCACGTAGCTGCGCGAGCCATCAGCCCCCACCAGCACTTTAGCGTGGAAAGTAGCCTCTTCCGTGACCACTTCCACATAATCCTCATGGGGTGTGATAGACGTAACCGCTTCCCCCTGGCGCACCTCGACGCCCCGCTCTGCCACTTTTTGTACCAGCCAATGATCAAACTCATCCCGCCGCACAATGTTTAGTACCGGGTCCCCATAGAAAGAGTAGCTTTTGTCCTGATAAACCAAGCGCACCTCTTTAATGGCAACGCTGTTTGGCTCAAAAGACAAGCCCAGGCGAGATAGAATATTGTAACCGATATGGGTAATACCACCGCCGCACAGCTTTTCACGCGGATGAATTGCCTTATCAACCACCACGACCCGCTCAGCCCACGAAGGGTCTTGCTGTATTAGATGCAAGGCCGTCGATGTGCCCGACGGCCCAGAGCCAACAATCAATACATCTACTTCACGCACCATACCTGCCGCAGTCTCCTTTTACCAATTGCAAATTGTGAAGCACGAATGACAAAGAACCATCGTACTTCGTCATTCGTCTTTCATTTTTGAATGATAGGTAACATTATAACATGAGGCAGCAAGATTGCCTGCTCCGTCGTGATGTCGGGCTGGAGATGGGGCGGCTCAACGTTACCAGCATGGTCAATGGCCTGACTACGGAAGGCGTAATGGTGGCCCGGCGGGATTTGGGGGAAGATGGCGCTGGTAGCCGATGTTGCTGTGAACCAGCGTACCCATTCAGTTTCGTTTACGTGACGGTAATCAATATGGTAGGCAGCCACACCAGAGAGATTGTCCTGGCCACTCCAAGCAATGACGTAACGGCCGTTCAACAACTCATAGACCCCATATACGGCCGACTCCGGCGGCGTCTGATCAAAGCCAAAAGAACGGGTCGGGCTGACTATGGGGTCGGTCGAGCCGGTCGACGGGGCCGGTATAAGCAAAACGCGCCAATAAAGCTGGGGATGAGGTTGGCTGAAGGTGTGATTGTGTTGAAAAACGGCCGAATCCCAGACTATATCCGCCACCAAATTGTTAAAGTTGTTATCTGTGGCTACCTGCCAGCGAGTTTGTAGCACTGAACCCGGGTTGCTGATCTGCCAGTTGAAAGCCAGGCTCAACTGATTGTGCCAGCTACCGCCAGCCGGGTTTTGTAAGGTAACGCCGGGCGTGGCCATTCGCAGCCGGATAGCGTCAAACCAGACACCACGACCTTCGTCGGTGTTGGTCAAATTGGTCAGGCGCAGTTTGCCCTGGCCGGCCGAAAACTCAAAGTTGCCCAAGGAGGCCCACTGGCCCACCACTGCATCCTGATCAATAACTACCTGGCTGCTGCCGTGGGCGTGGGTGATAGTGTATCTGGCCCCATTGGTCTCGGCTGCGCCCGTAATACAATAAGGAATGTGAACCTGTATTTCGTAACGGCCGCTGTGAGGCACGTTCAATGACCACTCACCCCAATGATGACTTTGGGCCGGGTCTGTCACTGACCAGGCATAAAAAGCGTGGCCATTGTTGCCGCAGCCAAACTCCGGCACGTTCCAGAAGTTGCCACTCATGGTAAACTGGCTGCTCAACTCGTCGATATAGATATATGGGTTCTGGAAACCAATACGATTGGCTATCTCCTGTCGCAGCCAGGGCAACAGCACGTGTGCCCGGTCACCTGGGCACATTGTGGACGGACCGCCGAAGACATCCCGGTGGCCCATCAGGTGAGGCAGGCCCCAGTTCATGTTAGGCAACGTTTTGCTGGCGTCAAAAACGTCAATCTGGCGCTGGTCGGCCTTCCAGGCAAATAATTCCGCTACGGAATTAAGCATCGCGGGGGGAGGCGTAATCCCCGGAGGGCTTTGCCACGGCTGGGTGAATGTGCCCAGAATGGCCACGGCCATGCTGCCCGTGTTGGCCGGACCAGCATGAACGCCAACCACATCATCGCCGCCCTGACGCCCTTCATAGATATTACCGTGGACGTCAACCAGATAATGGTAGCCGATGTCACCCCAGCCCCGGCTCACGTGGAAACCCCATATAGCCGCCACAATGGACGCCCAATCCTGGTGTTGGTTACTCGTGGCCGTGTGGTGCAAAATCAGGTGGCTCACGGGATGGTAGGGAAAAGAGACTGGTGCCAGGCAGGCTGGTTCCTCGCACCAGAGATCACGGCCGATAACCGCTGGCTTGGGGTAGCCACCTGCACTTTCAGGAGGGGTGGGTTGTTCCTCTAGTTGGGCCAACAGTTCAGCCGTGGTGGGAACGCGGCTGCTGTCGATAAAGGTGAAATCAATGTTTCGCAGCGTCATATTGAACGTTGCCCCGTCCGCGTTGGGCGGCGGGTATATTTGGAGGGTGAATTGAAGGTGGGTATGGGTTGGCCCCTGATCCGTAACACCGATCTCTTCATCAATCGTAGCATTGACAAAGACCATGTCACCTACCTGCTCGGCGGCACCCGGTAAGGTCCAGTCGCCGTGAACGTGAACTTCGTACCAATCGCTCCAGGAACAGTTTGCCCTGAACCCGTCGCACTGGCCGTGGCCCGTACGAACATGCAGTTCAATCTCGCTACCAGGGGGCAGGTCAGCCTGCCAACTGGGTACGACAGCGTTGAATGGAAAGGGGGCGCGAATGGCGGATGAATGGTAACGGCCGTTGACTGTCCCATCTTTAACAGTGAGTAACCCTACCTCATCTAACAACAGGTTTTCTAATTGACCTCTGGCCAGGTCCGTTCTGGTCAGGTAAACGGTCTCTACGCTGACTCCGGTAGACGGGTTTGCGGTGGCTCTATCGGCCGTACTGCTGATCCAACCGGCCAGTCCGATCATCAATAATACAATTGTAGCTGTACCTACTTGTTTCCAAGACATGGCTAATCCTCTTTGGGCTTTGGTAAAGGCGGGGGCCAGTAGATTGACCATTAAACTGGCCGTTTGGCCACTGCCTACATTCGAGTTATCCTAATCTTAGCATAATTGACCCAAGATAGAATAGAACTTTTGTGAATTCCTTGTTTAGAAGCTGTAGATTGGGCTGGTACAATTGGGCGATTGGTAAACGGCTGTCGTGGAGTAAGATTGTGCGTCACGAAGATAAAACCAGATTTTGTTCAATTTGTTGCCGATGAATAAGCAGGAGCAGAACAACAACAAAGCCATAACCTCTGGCTGGCTAACGGCCGTTATCTTTCTCCTCGTCTGGTTAACGCTGCTGGCGGGCGGGTATGTCTGGGCGCACAACCCCTTTACGGCCGCTACCTTGTTACGGCCGTTGTTAACCGGGCTGAGCGTGGTTTTATGGCTGCTCATCACCGGCCTGGCCACGGTGGTGGGCCTGCGCCTCACCGGCTCGCTGCTCGATGACGAACCGCTACCGCTGCGCCTGGCGCTGGCGGCCGGACTGGGGCTGGGGCTGCTCTCCCTGCTTATGCTGGCCTGGGGGCTGATTGGCGGCCTGCACAGCCTGATTGCCTGGGCCGGCCTTCTGTTGACCTCCTTCCTGCTGCGCCGCGATTTGCGCCGCAATTTGCGCCAATTGGCTGTTGCTATTCGTCAATATAGGTGGCCGCGACCAGACGGCCGTTTTCAAACCGGTTTGGCCCTCTACATGGGCGGGATGCTGCTGCTCACCTTCTTGTTGACGCTCGCCCCCGAACTGGGCTGGGACGCCCACGTCTACCACCTGACCGGCCCTAAACTGTACATCGAAATGGGGCGCATCGGCCACCCTATCGACCTTTTCTACCTCGGCTTTCCCCAACTGGGCGGGATGCAGTTTTTGCTGGGGATGCTGCTGGTAGGTGATGGGTTGACCACGCTCTTTCATTTTGGCTATGGGCTGCTGGCCCTACTGCTGGTGATGGGGCTGGCCGGACAACTGTTTGGCCGGGAAACGATGCTGCCAGCCGGGGCAATTTTGCTGTCGGTAACGGCCGTTTTAGAACTGATGATGTCGGCCTACGTGGACATCACCCTGCTCTTTTACACCACCGCTGCTTTTTATGCTTTTTACCGTTGGCGTCAGACGAGACCTGTCAGGTTTGACAAACCTGACAGGTCTAACGGCTGGCTGATCATGCTAGGCCTGTTTTGCGGCTTTTGTGCGGGAGTGAAATATACGGCCGTGGCCGTCCCCATCGCGCTTGGCCTCAGCTTACTGTGGACACTGCGCCACCAACCGTTCGGCCAGATTTTAAGCCAGGGTGGACTGCTCACGCTCGTTACCACCATAACCACCCTGCCCTGGCTGCTAAAAAACTGGCTAACGACCGGCAACCCCTTCTACCCCTTCCTGCTGAACGATGGCGTCTACTGGAACGCGTGGCGGGCCGCCTGGTACGATCGGGCGGGTACGGGGCTGTGGCCCGACGAGCCGCTGCGCCTGCTGTTGGCCCCACTAGAAGCCTCAATCATCGGCACAACCGGCACCGAGGCGTATGGCTCCACCATCGGGCCATTTATACTGGGGCTGCTCTTTTTGCTCCCCCTGGTTTGGTACACATTGACCAAAGCAGAAAAAGGGATGATGGGCCATCTTTTATTCTTTTTGGGCCTAAATTATGGGCTGTGGTTGTGGGGATTGGCCCGCTCGTTTTTGCTGTTTCAGTCCCGGCTGCTGCTGCCGATGTTTGGCATAACGGCCGTTATGGCCGCCGTTACCCTGGTTAGATTGGATGGGCTGACCCGGCCGGCGCTGGCTGTTGGCTGGCTGGTACGGGTGATCGTCAGCCTGACGCTGGGCCTCATCTTTTATAGCTGGCTGCAATATACCCTACTGCTGAATCCGCTGCCGGTAGCCCTGGGCTTAGAGTCGCAGTCCCACTTTTTACAGCGCACGCTGGGACCGTACCAACAGGCCATCGAAGCAATCAATGAATTGCCCGACGAGGCTCAGATCCAATTTTTATGGGAGCCACGCAGTTATGGCTGCCAGGTGGACTGCCGCCCCGATGCTTTATTGGAGCATTTCTGGCAAATGACGCAAAATCAGGGGTATGATGAAACGGCCGTAGCTGCTGCCTGGTCGGCGCAGGGTGTGACCCACGTTTTACTCAGCCAACGGGGTCTCGACTTTCTCGTTGAAGCGGGCTACGATCCCATCCGGGCTGAGGACCTGGCGATTTGAGAAGCGGTGCAGGCCCGCTATCTGACACCTATTGCCCACTGGTCGGACCAATATATTCTGTATCAATTTGAAGGTGACAATGAGTAAACGGCCGTTATCAACCACACTCGTCCTGAGCCTGGGCCTGATTTTGCTGTTTGGCCTGCTCGTGGTGGCCGTGCAGTCACTCTTTACCCAAGAGTTTGTCGGGGCCAATGACTTTTACCCGCGCTGGAAAGGAGCGCAACTATACTGGCTAGAAGGCGTAGACCCGTACTCAGACGCAGCCACTGAGGCAATTCAACGAGACATGTATGGCGGTCGTCTAGCCCTGCCCGATGAAGATCAGGTACTCTTCGTCTACCCATTTTATACTATCTTTTTGCTGCTGCCTCTCGTCTGGCTTCCGCTGTCTTATAGCTGGATTCAGGCTATCTGGCTGGTGGCGATTTTGTTTGCCCTGATTGGCTCGGTACAGCTTTGCCTGCGGTTACTACAATGGCAGCCACCAGTCTGGTTGTGGGCCATTATTTTGTTGTGGGCGGTCATTTTTTACAACAGTACACGCACCATCATCTTAGGCCAGTTTGCCGGGCTGGTGCTGCTCTTTTTTCTGCTGGCGCTCGTGGCCCTACGCCAGGGGCAAGATGGCCGCGCCGGATTCTGGCTGGCCTGGACCACCCTCAAGCCGCAAATGGTCTTTTTGCTGCTGCCGCTCCTCTTTTTATGGGTTATTTATCAGCGGCGCTGGCGGCTGTTAGTCGGCGTTGGCGTCAGCCTGGGACTGCTGGCTGGCCTGTCGCTACTGCTGCTGCCGACCTGGCCCATTTCGTTTGTTGAGCAGGTGTTGGCCTATCCCGGCTATACGGCTTATGCCGGATCGCCGATGGGGGTTATTACCGACTATTTGCTGCCGTCCTGGCCCTGGCTGGAGTGGCTGGTGGTGGGGCTGCTGGTCGGTTTTATGCTGTGGACGTGGCGGGATGTGCGGGGGATAACGGCCGTTTCGCCCCAGCTATTTGTTATTCTTGGCATCACCCTGGCCGTCACCAACCTGATTTTGCCCCGCACGGCCAGCACCAACCATGTTTTGATGTACCTGCCGCTGCTGCTGCTGTTGCAGCTTATCTGGCTGCGCTGGCCAGGCGGTAGCTGGTGGGTCGCGCTCTTTTTGGCGGGCAGCGTAGTGGGCATGTGGACTTTGTTTTTGACCACAATCGTAGGTGATCAGGAGCATCCGGTGATGTATTTGCCGTTGCCCCTGGTACTTTTCTTGGGCTTACTTTTGATCCGGTGGCGGTGGCAACCACTTTCTCAGCCAGCCATCGGTGACAGCACTACTTCATGAAGCTATTACGTTATACTAGTCTGGTGCTGCTCCTGGCAGCAGTTTTGCTAACAATGGCAATTCTTGTCGCGCCTCATATTGCTCCCCTGCGTGATTTTGACCAGACATTTTACCCAGCTATTCGTTATACGTTAGCAGGCGAGAATCCTTATACAGCTTATTATGAAGAAACGGATCAAGGTGCGCCACCTGATTTTTTTAGCCCACCCTGGCTGCTGCTAATCTTGCTGCCCTTCGGCTTTTTTCCTTTGGCCATTGCCCGCGCACTTTGGGTTCTACTTCTTGTTGGCGTTACGCTGGGGGCGATTAGCCTGCTACGCCCGTGGGGACTAACCGGCCTAAAGCCACTGCTGTTGGTCATATTGCCCTGGTCGTTGATTGGTATTCTGTTTGGGCAGGTAGCAGCCATTGTACTGCTAGGCACACTATTGGCTATACGGGAAGCATGGCGGTCAGACCGTACTATCGGCAGCGGTTTAAGGTTACTGCTGGGCTTATTGCTAGTGAGTGTAAAGCCTCAACTGGGTCTTTTCGTGGCGCTGCCGCTACTCATACAGATGGTTTGGCAGCGCGACAGCCGTCTAAAGCTACTCGTTGTCGCCGGCCTTTTCTTACTGATACCAACTCTCGCAATTACGCCTCCCTGGCTTGTCAGTAAGGCAATTGAGGTGCAACAAGTAACCGCCCCTCTCTGGAAATCCACTCTGGAGCGAGAGATGTTGCTATGGCAGGCACCGCTGTGGCTGGCCCATTTGATGCGGTTGTTAGTTTTGGCAACGATGGGGCTGTGGGCCTGGCATCAATGCAAGCTAACTCCAGCCTGGTGGTCAGCCTGGTTGGCTGCTGTATTGATTATCACACCTTACACTCGTGCGTATGATGGTGTTTTGCTGCTGCCACTCTTGGGGCAAATGCTTGTCTATAGGCGCTGGTATTTTGTGGCCTTTATTACAGGCATGGCGGCTTATGTATCGCTACCGATTGGTGAGTTAGGCAGCGTAGTGGCCCCGCTGTTGGCCTGGTTGCTTTTTGTCCCCTGGTCGGTCCTGTGGCAACGGCCAATTAATAGCCAGCCGATAGATCAATCCGGTTAGGCATTGGCTCACCCGCAACGGCCGTATTCAACAATTCAGCCAAATGTTCCATCCGCAGCCGGTTGGTTTGGTCGGTTGAGCCAGCCCGGTGCGGGCTAAATACCACATTGTCCA
>SLGK01000295.1 GCA_007123775.1 Anaerolineae bacterium
TGTTAGCTTCAGTAAAATCAAGAGAGAGATGATAGTCCATTTTGCTTAATTTATCCGATGACCCCATTGCCAGGACCACCGCATGGGCTTAAGTTGACACTTATGGTTGGGCTGCTTATTTGGGCTGGAAACGCTGCCATTGTTTATTTCTTATGGCTCACCCGCCGCGAAAAAGGCATCGCTTTCAACCAGATTCCGTTGGAGGCTGTTACGATAGACCAATTGTTGGCCGAATTAGGTCGCTGGGGTGGCTCCATTGCCTGGGTGGACCGCCACTCCACCCAGTTGAGCCAGCTTCAGGTTCAGCAGCGATTGGCCATTGTGGGCCAGCGAAAGTTAGGCAAGACTCGTGAAGCGATTGAGTTGATTGCCCAGGCTGTTGATAACGACCTCATCACGCCTGATCATGTTTATGTGCCTGGACGTACCCTGTTAAGGTTAACACAAGAGGAAATTGAAGTCGGCGTTGCTAACCGGATTCCGTTACGTGTCGCAGTTCTGTTGTTCATTGATGACCTGCCTTACCATTTTGGGGGAAAGGGTCTGAAAGCACTGGGTAATCTTATCGACTTTTTATCCAATCACTGCCGTACTCTCTATCTACTGGCCACTGTCCGTACCGACCAATGGCTGGGAAGCCACAGAAGCTGGCTGATTGCCCACAGGTTCCAACTGCATGATCTGGCAGTTTTCGACGATGGTCAGACGGCACAAATAGTAAACTATTCTTTACGTACGTTCGAAATGCAAGCCGGCCCGGACGTGCAGGCCCTGTTTGTTCGAGCCAATGACGGCACGCCCGAACGGGTGCTGAGTGTTTTCCGCAAACTTCGTTCAACTGGCTATAGTCGGTTAGAAAGTGATAGAGTAAAAGAGATATTGGCTGCGGATGTAGCCAACACCTGGGATACCATTCGTGTTGAGGTCAGACAACAACACCAGTCCAGTTACTATCTCTTTTTAGCTCTCGGTGCTTTTCATGCAGCGACTGTTACCCCATATACCGAGCTGGTATTAACCTTTGCTATCGAGTTATGGAGAGATCAAGTTCAACATCCTTACCGCTGGCAAATGCGGCCGGCACTACAAAAAGCACTTCGTAATTTAGAACAAAATTACGACTTTGTAAATGACGGTGAAATTATCACTTTTCCTGATGTAGCCGTTGAAGGGATTGGTGAAGATGAGTTAATACAGACAGCTTTAGCCGATTATCTAATCACCCTGCCCAATAAGTTTAGTTTTCGAAAACTCTATTATTGGCTACTTTTCGTTTGGGCTGAAATACGTTATCGGCGCTCGCCTTCGTTACACGGTTATACGTTAGCTATTCAGACCTTGCCACATGCCGATGCTTACAATAGACGTGGGCTTATACACCATTCTCAAGGCGAATATGAACTTGCACTGCGTGATTACAAGCGAGCACTTGAACTCGATCCTAAAAATGCTCACCATTATTACTGGGTCGGAGCCTTATATCATTTTCTCGAACGTAGAGAGGAGGCCGTTTCTATCTACCAAAAAGCAATATCAGTCGCTGACGCCAACGATTCCCAGGTTTACACTAACTTAGGTGATGTGTATAGTGAACTTGGCTATTGGACTGAAGCCATAACTAATTTCAACAAAGCAATTGAAATTGATCCTACCGATACCAATTCTTATATTGGTTTGGTAGGGGTGTATTTTGAACTTGGTCGTATAGAAGAGGCTATTGCTATCTTACAGAAGGCAATTGAACTGGATCGCAGCTATGCCTATCCCCACAGTGTACTAGGGTATGTGTACGCACAACTCGGCCGTAGTGAGGAGGCCATCGCCGCCTGCCTGACGGCGATTGAACTGGACCCCAACGATGCTACTCCCTACATTGGCCTGGGTATTGTGTACGGACAACTAGGCCGTACCGATGAGGCTATTGCCGTCTGCCAAAAGGCGATTGAACTAGACCCCAACGATGCCACTTCCCACATAGGCCTGGGGTATGTGTACAGACGACTCGGCCGTAGCGACAAGGCCATCGCCGCCTACCATAAGGCAATTGAACTCGATCCTGATGACGCTGCGGTCCATGCCTCTCTGGCCGCCTGTTATCGAAAGGTGGGTAACATTAAGGAGTATCAGACGCAGCTTGAGACGGCACGCGAGTTAATAGCCGATGAAAGTACCTACAATCGAGCCATTTTTGCCGCGATTAGTGGCGAGGTTGAGGAATCCCTAGTGCTGCTGGCAGAGGCCATTGCCGAAGCACCAGGCCAACGTGCCCTGGCTAAAAGTGATCCCGATTTCGATTTTATCCGGGATGATCCCCGTTTTCAGGCGTTGGTTGGGGGACAGGAGGACAGCGGATAGGGGGAAGGAACAGATTTTTCAGGCGTCGATTATGGTGATGGCTGATGGTTGCAATGGTCTGACGAAACGTGTTGGGAACGATAACGGCCGTTTCCTCTCAACCCACTACCCACTAATGCACCCACACCCACGTCCCCCGCGTTTCGGCCGTTGGCCGGACGCTGCGCTCCCCTTCTGGCAGGGGCGGGTCGGCCCAGTGGAAAATCCAGTGGGCGTCGTGGGGGCTTAGGTTAACGCAACCCGCACTGCGAACGGTACCATAATTGTCGTGCCAGTAAACACCATGCAGCCCTTGCCCCCGGTTAAAATAGGCAATCCAGGGCACACTCGCCAGACTATAGGGCGGATCGGCATCGGTCCAGGTCATAGGGCCGGTGCGGTTTTTGACCCAAATGCGAAACAGGCCGGGTTCCGTTTCATAATTGGGCCGGCCGGTTGAGGTCAAGGTAGCAAATACAGGCGTATCGCCTTCATGGGCTATGAGCGTTTGCTGCCGCAGGTTGATCTCTATCCACTTCTCGTCCGGGCCAATGGCGGCCGGCCGGCTGCCTGGCCGAAAATCACGCACATAGAAACTGTTGACCCACTGCTCGACCCATTGACCGGCCCATTCTTCACCCCACAAGTCGCCCCATTGGGCCGGCCCCAGCCGGTACCATCTGGCTCCGTTAACCACCCGCTCCTCATGGACGGTAATCAGGCTGTACCGGGGCAGTGTACCCAGGATATTGTCGTCGCTGATAACCCCCGGCTCGGCACGCACGTAGAGCGCGGCATGGTGGACCATAGCTAACTTTTGGTCAGATGACCGCTCCGTCAGGTCAATACCACGCAGCCGCGATAGGGAAGCGGAAAAGCTGAGGGCGTCGGCGGCTACCCAACCGGCGGCAGCCCAGCCCCAGCTAATGCGATAAAAAGGGCGACCATCGGTATAAGCCTGCCGGTGAACCACAGCCCAGCGGCTGCCACTGCCATATACGGTGAACGGCCGATCGGCCGCGGCGTCGCTCAAGGTATGGTAAATGGGAGCAGCGTAAACAACACGGGCATAGGGCAAATCATGGGGCAGGTAATCCACAGGGTCATCGATCAGGCTGGTCTCGTATTGGAGCAAGGGCGTCAGGTCAAACAGTTCGCTCTGGTCTTCGGTTGGGCCAGGCAGGTAGCCATGAACCGTGCCCAACGGCAGCAGCAGAAACAGCAGTATGAGGCCGTACAAAGCCGGTTTTATTTTAGCCATGACATGCTCCCTGTCTCAACAACACTCTCTACTACTATAAAGGATGTCACAGAATTTCGCCCATTGTTTTAGTCATCGTTAACACGTCGAACCCCCTTTGCTATCCCGTCGCCGCTTGTTTTGATATGATATGGGCAACAACCACACGGAGGCAAGGCCCCACATGTACCAGTTTTGGCCTTCACCCTTCATACTTGCAAAGGAGTTTCCCATGAATTTCAAGACCATCATTGAACCATTTCGCATTAAAAGCGTTGAGCCAATTCGGACCACCACCCGCGCCGAGCGGGAGGCCGCCCTCAAAGAAGCGGGTTACAATCTCTTTTTACTCAAGGCCGAAGATGTGCTGATCGACCTGCTGACCGACTCCGGTACGGGGGCCATGTCTTCACGTCAATGGGCGGGCATGATGCTGGGGGATGAGTCGTATGCGGGCGCGACCTCATTTTTTCGCTTTGAAACGGCCGTGCAGCAAATCACCAATCTCAAGCACATCATCCCCACCCACCAGGGCCGCGCCGCCGAGCGCATCCTGTTCGGCTCAATGCTCAAAGAAGGGGACATTGTGCTTAACAACACCCACTTCGACACCACCCGCGCCAACGTCGAATACCGTCGCGCCGAAGCCCGTGACATCCCCATCGCCGAAGGACGGCAGCCGCAGCTTATTCACCCCTTCAAAGGCAACATCGACCTCGATCTGCTAGACAAAATGCTGACCGAGGCAGGTGAAAAAATCCCGCTGGTGATGATTACCGTTACCAACAACTCCGGCGGCGGCCAGCCGGTCAGCATGGCCAACATCCGCGCCGCCCGCGAGATTTGCAACCGGCACGGCAAGCCCCTCTATCTGGACGCCTGCCGCTTTGCCGAAAACGCCTGGTTCATCAAAATGCGCGAGGAGGGCTACGCCGACAAAACGCCAATGGAGATTGCCCAGGAGATGTTTAGCTACGTCGACGGCTGCACCATGAGCGCCAAGAAGGATGGCCTGGCTAACATCGGCGGCTTTTTGGCCCTCAACGATAATGAACTGGCCCAGCGCTGCAAAAATATGCTGATCCTGACTGAAGGCTTTCCCACCTATGGGGGATTGGCCGGTTATGATTTAGAGGCGATTGCCATTGGTCTCCACGAAGCGCTGCGCGAGGAATATCTGCGCTATCGCATCCGCTCAGTGGCCTATTTGGGGGATATTCTGACCGAGGCGGGCGTACCGATTGTGCAGCCGCCGGGCGGTCACGCCATCTACATTGACGCGCTGGCGATGCTGCCCCACATTCCTCAAAGTGAGTATCCCGCCTGGGCTTTGTCGCTGGTGCTGTATCTGGAGGGGGGTATTCGTTCGGTGGAGATTGGTTCGGTGATGTTCGGCCGGCAGCCGGACGGCAGCGAAAAACCGGCGGCGATGGAGCTGGTGCGGCTGGCCTTCCCGCGCCGGGTCTATACGCAGAGCCACGTCGATTATCTGGCCGAGGTGCTGCTCCACGTCAACGGCATGAAGGAGCAAATCCGCGGCCTGCGCCTGATAGATGCGCCAGAAACCCTACGCCACTTCACCGCCCGCCTCCAGCCAGCCCACGGCGCGTTAATCACCTAGAGATAGAGTGTAGAGATAGAGTGTAGAGATAGAGTGTAGAGTGCTTATTCCTCTATCTCTATCTCTACACTCTATCCTCTATCTCTACACTCAATGAGGATTTTACGGATGCCGGGGCGGGCGGCGTGGTCGAGGGCGGCGGGGGCCTGGTGGAGGGGGTAACGGCCGTCTACCGAAGCCAGCACATCCACTTCACGGCGGGCCAACAGGCGCAGGGCCGGGGCAAAGGGGCCGCAGCGAGAACCGATGACGTTGATTTCGGCCACCACCAGCTTGGTCAGATTGAGGCTGGCCTCACCGGCGAAGGTGCTTTTTAGAACGAGGGTGCCTTGCGGCCGGACCAGCCGCAGCGATTGGGCCAAGCCGGCCGCATTCCCCGTTGCCTCCACCACAAAATCGAAGCTGTTGTCGGCAAAATCGGTGGTCAGGCCGGTGGTCAGCCCCAGCCGGGCCGGCAGGGCCAGCGAGGCCGCGCTGCGCCCCAGCATTGTGACCTGACCGCCGCCGAGGGCCAATACCTGCCCAATCAGCAGCCCCAACCGGCCGGGACCAACAACGGCCGTTCTGGCTGTAGGGCGTACGGCCACCTGTTCCCGAATGCGGAGGGCGGCGGCCAGCGGCTCGGTAAAGACGGCCTGCTCATCGGTCACGTCGTCGGGCACGGGCAGGAGGTTGGTCACGGGCAGGGTAACGTACTGGGCAAAAACGCCATCTTTGCCCGCAATGCCCAGGACGGTGCGCTGGGGGCAATGTTCGGCCCCGGCGGCCAGGCAAACGGGGCAGCGGCCGCAGCCGAGGTTTATGGTGCCCACCACCCGCCGGCCGAGCCAGTCGCTGTCCGTTTGAGGGAAGTCAACATGCGCCAACGGGGTACCAGCAACCGATTCAACATCTGTAGCGCAAACATCCCTGTTTGCGTGGTCAAGCAGGGATGCTTGACCTACATTTTCAGGGGAGTCAACATGCGCCAACGGGGTGCCAGCAACCGATTCAACATCTGTAGCGCAAACATCCCTGTTTGCGCGGTCAAGCAGGGATGCTTGACCTACATTTTCGGGGGGGCCAACGGCCGTTACTTCCCCCACAAATTCATGGCCCAACACACCGGTAAAGGGGAGATACCCTTTAACCAGTTCCAGGTCAGTGGAGCAAACCCCGGCCAGAGTGACGGCAATCAGCGCCTCGCCCGGCCCCGGCTGTGGCTCCGGATAATCAGTCCGCAGTTGGATCTGTCCGTTTTCCAGGTAGAGTGCGTTCATGATCATGCAGACCAAAGACGGAAGACCAAAGATGGCCCGTTCGGTTACTCCTCCGTCGTTGGTGCTTCGTCCTCCGTCAGTGGCAACAGATCGGCCAGCAGGGTGTTGAGTGGGGCTAAGTCGGGCTGGTCGGCGGGGATACGGCCGTCATACACCCCATCTTCCGTGCGAATCAAGAGCGTGACGCTGTTGGCTGCTGGCGCGGTCTCATCCAGAAAAGTGGTCAGGCCGGGGGCAACCAGGTTGGCCGCCAGCAGATCGCTGACCAGTTCGGTGGCGGTCTCGATAGCCAGCGTGTCGGTCAGGATTGTACCGGCGGTGTCAGCTGCTTGTAAACGGCCGTCTTGCCACAGAATAAGCCGGTCGCCGCTAGGCCAGTCGGCCAGCAGCCAGCCGGTCAGCGGCAAACGGGCAGGCGGACGTCGTTCGTCGCCCAGCGTCGCCAGCGTTGGTTCCAGCCAGGCATCAAGCTGGGCATATAGGGGGGTGAGGGAGAGTGGCAGGCTAAATTCAGGGCAGTTAAAGCGGATAACGGCCGTTTCTTCCGGATCAATGCGCCACCAGAGCGTTTCGACAGCCACGCCGGGGCAGGGCACCAGGTATTCGGCGGCGGATGGGGTCGGCGGCCAGCCCGGTTGATCGAGCAGCAGCCCGGGATCGACCGTTTGCGCCGGACCCACGTCAGCGGCCGTTGCCAGCCAGGACCATAAACGGCCGTCTGCGGCCAGCGCCAGGGTGTGAGCCGGTTCGTAGACGGACGCACTGCGCCGCAAGCCAACCACCGCCTCGGCGGGCCAGTGGGGACCTAAATTGACCACCATCAAATTCTCCACGCTGGCCAACAACACCGGGTCTTGCAGCCAACCACTGCCCGATTCACCCCGCAGCGGCAGCTCATACGACAGGCGCACACAGCTATCACAGTCGTCGGGGAGTTCGGCCAGGTCCAGGTTGGGCAATACCTGTTGCAGTTCGAGCAGGATGCTGGCCTGGTTGTTGCGCTGGAAGGCAAGGCTGGTGGCCTCATCGACGTAGATGATCTGGCTGTTGATGTTGCCCTGCAGCCGCCGATCCAGCCCTAGTGAGGGAATCTGGTAGCGCAACTCAACGGCCGTTTCGTCGAAAGGAATGGGGGTGTTGGTGGGTCTGGGGGTGGCTGGCGGCCGCGTTGGTCCCGGTGTGGGGGATGGGGCCATATCGGCCGGGCGGGGGGTAAAGGTGGGCGGCAGTTGGGCCACCGGCGATGGAGCAGCTACGGTGGGAACGCCTTCAATCAGGGGTAGTGCCGTGGCCACTGGCGGCGGCGATGGTGGCTGACGACAGCCCAATAACAGCAAACAAACAGCTAACCCCAGCGCAATTTTTGCTAACATGAGTGGTGGTCGAGTGGTCAAGTGGTCGAGTAGTCGGGTGGTCGAGTGGTGGGTCACTTTTTACGCACTACGCACTACGCATTACGTCTTACGTTTTACGCTCCTACTTAACCAACGGCAGCTCTTTTTTCTCCCAGGCGACCAGGAGCGGGGCGGCGGTGAAGATGGAGCTGTACTGACCGCTGAGCATCCCCACGAAGAGGACGGCTACGAACGGCTTGATGGAGGCCCCACCGAAAACCAAAATAGCGACCAGAATGAACATGGCGTTCATCTGAGTGGCCAGTGAACGGTGGATCACCTCCAGCACGGAGCGGTTGACCAGTTTTTCAAACTTTTCAAACGGCCGTTTCGGGATATTCTCGCGCACGCGGTCAAAGATAATGATGGTGTCTTGTAATGAAAAGCCGGCAATGGTAAGAACGGCCGTTAAGAAGAGGGCGTCTACCTCCCAGCCCAGCAACATACCGGTAATGGCGGCAAAGCCAAAGATAATCATCAGGTCGTGGAGCATGGCGATAACGGCACAGGCCCCATAGCGGAAAGGGTGCGGCACCTGCCGGAAGACAAACATGATGTAAAACAAAACGGCCAGCGCGGCCACAATCACAGCCACAATCGCTGCCCGCGTGACTTCCGCACCCACCGACGGGCTAACACTTTGCACCTCCGTCGTGCCGGGCAGAAGGGGCGACATTTCATTCAAGCGGCTTTCAATCGCCTGAGCTTCTTCGGCCGCCATAAAAGGGGTACGGGCCTGCCAC
Organism: Anaerolineae bacterium; assembly: GCA_007123775.1. Classification (GTDB taxonomy): domain Bacteria; phylum Chloroflexota; class Anaerolineae; order Promineifilales; family Promineifilaceae; genus SLGK01. Next base: position 8,592 of record SLGK01000295.1, read on the forward strand.
GCATTTTGCAACCCCTCGCCTTGAATGGCGATAATGGAAACGCCCGCGTAGCCAGATTGGGCAAATACCTGAGCAACGGCGTCCTCTGTTACCGGCTGCTCAAATTGAACCTCGAAGCGCGTACCGCTGCGGAAGTCTACCCCCAATAGCAAGGGGGAGCCGGTGCTTATAGCCGACACAATCATAGCCAAAAGACCCAGGCCAATGATGACGCCCGAAAAGATAAAGTAGTAGCGACGTTTTTCTACTAAGCTAAACATGCAAACCTCAAATTATTAGATACCCAGTAACCAGGGGCGGGCTTCAATCCATTCGTAGGCGCGGCCCATAATGATGCGGACAAAGGTGCGGGTGACGATAACGGCCGTAAATAGACTCAACGAAATCCCAATGGCCAGCGTCAGGGCAAACCCCTGCACCGCGCTGGCCCCAAAGTTACGGCCAAAGCCCCACAAGATAAAGCAAACCACCAGCGTGGCAATGTTAGAGTCACGAATTGACGACCAGGCCCGCGCAAAGCCGGTCACAATCGACTCGCGCAGGGAGGCCCCTTTGCGTAACTCTTCCTTCATCCTCTCAAACACAAGAATATTGGCATCTACGGCCATACCGGTTGACAGCAAAAAGCCGGTGATAGCGGGCAGGGTAAGGGTCACTGGTAACGCCATATAGACGGCAAAATTCAGCACCGCATACAAAATTAGCGCCACGTCTGCCAGCAAACCGGGCAGGCGATAATAGGTGAGCATAAAGAGCAGCACAATGATCAGACCAATGACGCCGGCCCGAACGCTGGATTGAATGGTCAGGTCACCCAACGTGGCCCCAACCTGCCGCACACTCTGGATTTCCAGAGGCACAGGCAGACTACCAAAGCGAAGTTGGAGCGCCAACCGTTGTGCCTCTTCCACGGTAAAGTTACCCGTAATCGAGCCTTCGCTGGTGATAATCGAATTGATACGCGGACTGGAAATGACTTGCTTGTCCAAGACAATGGTCAAAAAGTTGCCCTGGTTAGCAGCCGTAAACTCACCAAAGATGGCTCCCGCCTCAGAGTCGAGCAGAAAAGAGACATAAGTCTCGCCAAATTGGGTGGCACTGGCCTGGGCCGATAACAGACCCGACCCGGTCATGATGGTCTCAAAGGTAGGTGGCTCTTCGGTCATTTCGCCGTCGGGCAAAATCTCACAGGGAGAGGGACCGATGTTGAGGGTAGTCCGCACGCACATCCCTTCAGGCAGGGGATTGGGGCCGGTGTCAATGAATTCGAGCAGCGCTGTACCCTGGATCAACGCAATAGCGTCTTCCGGGCGGTCCAGACCGGGCAGTTCGACCAGAATACGGCGGGTATCGACCGTTTGTACCACCGGCTCGGTCACACCGAGAGCGTTGACGCGCTGGTCAATAATCTGGCGGGCGGTTCGCATCTGTTCGGCCGTTACTTCTTGTTCAGGCGGTACGTCGGCTTCTAGCAGGACTTGAAGTCCACCCTGGAGGTCTAACCCCTGCCGAATGGGATATTCCGGATTCTGAACAACCCAGATACCCGTTATGGCCACAGAGATAATAATCGCCAGCCACAAAAAATCTCGTCTTCCTTCCATAATCTCACTTTATCTGCATGCAAAGTTGCAAAGTGGCGAGGTGGCGAGGTTGCTTATAGATGTTGTTACCTCGCCATGCCTTTATCTTCTTAATAGAAACTTTGTGGATTATAACAGTCGTAAAGCTCTGGTCAAACTGGTATGAGGCTTATAAGCGGGCAAACCAGCGAAATTTAACGAGTTTGTCAGATTTCTGTCTAGGAGAGGGACTGGATGGCGCGGACCAGGGTTTGTAACCCCTGGCTGATTTGCTCTAAAGAAAAGCCGCGCACCTGTCGCTGGAAGCGGAAGAGGTCGGCTTTAAGGGGGGCCAGCAGAGCGTCGGCCAGGTAATCGAGGTCGAGATCGGCAGGAATTTCGTGCTGGGCAACGGCCGTTTTCAGTAGCGCATGTATCGTCATATATTGCCAGAAGTGGGGCAGCGCAGGATTATCCGCTTCTACATCGGACAGCAGCCCTGCCTGTTGTACTTCACACAAAATCGGGCTGTGGGTTTCGGTAAAGTAGACGAGCGCATCCAAAAAGATGGCCAGTTGTTCCATTTTCGGCGTGCCGACGGCCGTTAACTGCCGCATTTGGGCCAGTCGGTCATTCTGAAAGGCAGCCATCTGTTCATCAATCAGGCTCAGACACAACTCCGCCTTGTTGGCAAAACGACGATAGAGCGTCCCCTTGCCCACCCCGGCCGCTTCAGCAATCTCAGCCATGTTGACATTCTCTACGCCCCGCTCGGCAAACAACTGCTCAGCCACCTGCAGAATACGCAGCCGGTTGGCCGTTGCATCCGCTCGTTCGGGACGTTGGGTAATGTCTGGGGTAATCATGTGGTCTAGCGGAATGTTTTCCATATTTTCCTTAACAATTTATGACAGACAAAGCCAGTAATTGACAAGCGGACTCAAGTCCGTTATTATAATAGCAGAAAAGCGGACCGAAGTCCACTTAACTCTATTTTATACAGTTTTGATTAAGTAAACCATATCACACAAGGAGAATTACCCAAAATGAACTGGCAAATTGATTCAGCCCACTCAGACATTACCTTTTCTGTACGTCACATGATGATCTCGAAAGTACGCGGCCGTTTCACCGATTTTAGCGGCACCGTGAACTTTGACGAAGACACCCCCACCAACACCAGCGTTCACGTCGAAATCGACGCGGCCAGCATCGACACGCAGGAAGAAGACCGGGACAATCATCTGCGTTCCGCCGACTTCCTGGACGCTGAAAGTTATCCCAAGCTAATTTTTGTGGGTAAAGAAGTAAAGCAGACCAGCGACAATGAGGGTAAGTTGATTGGCGATCTGACAGTTCGCGGCGTCACCAAAGAGGTAGTGCTGGATGTGGAATATGCCGGCCAGGCGAAAAGCCCCTGGGGGACCTACAGCGCCGGTTTTTACGGCACAACCGAAATCAATCGCAAAGATTTTGGCCTGACCTGGAACCAGACGTTGGAAACTGGCGGCATTCTAGTTGGCGACAAGATCAAGATTGAAATCGATCTGGAAATTGTGAAGCAAACGCAGGAAGAAGCGGAAACGGCCGCAGCCTAACCAGCTACCCAACCAGAAAACTTTCATCTCGGGCAGAGGCGCAGGGGCGCAGAGGGAATTCTCTCTGCGTCTTTGCTGCAAATGTAGGTCAAGCATCCCTGCTTGACCACGCAAACAGGGATGTTTGCGCTACAGGTTTTCATTCGTTCGCCGGTGGGCCGCGGTGTATGTTGTTACTAATGAATTAACGCCTGATTGGCCCGCAAACGGCCGTTTTCCGTCAACACTAGATGCCCATTCTCACGCACAACCAGATTCTCCTGCACCGACCGCCGCACCACCTGGCTGGCAAACGCATTCTCCCAGCGTAGATGCTCCTGCAAATGCTCAAACCGATTCTCTTGCACCGCCTCCGGCTTGCCCTCATGGTTGAGCAGATGGATGGTTAGCGCGGTCTGGGCAAATTCCCAGCGCTGCTGCTGGCGACGGCGGGCCAGGGCCAGCAGCCCCCGGCGCGGCGCAATCAAAAAGGTAATCAGAAAGACCAACCCCACCATCACGGCCATCGAGCCGGCAATGTTGGCATCCAGCCAACGGGCCAGCCAGTAGCCACTAATGGCGCTGATGGCCGCCAACAGCCCGCTAATCCCCAGCATATGGGAAAGCCGGTCGGTCAGTAAATAAGCGGCGGCCGGCGGACCAATCATCAAGGCCACCACCAGAATTGACCCCACCGCCTCAAAGGCAGCAACGGCCGTTACCGACACCACCGTCATCAGCCCATAATGCACCAACACCGGCGAGAAGCCCAGCGCCGCCGCCAGCCCCGCGTCAAACGTAGCCAGCTTTAGCTCCTTGTAAAAGAGGCCAATCAACCCCACATTCAGCAGCAAAACAACGCCCATCAACCAGAGCGCACGCGGCATATCCAGCCCCAACCCCTGCCAGCGGTCAAAGGGCGCAAAGGCCAGTTCACCCATCAACACCGCATCTACATCTAAATGAACATTGCCCGCATAGCGGGAAATCAAAATGACGGCCACGCTAAACAGGGCGGGGAAAACCAGACCAATGGCCGCATCCTGTTTAACCAGGCGAGTGTTGGTCAGCATCTCTACCAGGCCAACGGTCATGACCCCCATCAGGGCCGCCCCCACAATCAGCAGCGGCGAATCAAGCGATCCGGCAATGAAAAAGGCGATGACAATGCCCAGCAGCACCGTATGGCTGATGGCGTCGCTCATCATGGCCACCTGACGCAGGACTAAAAACAGACCGGGGAGGGCGCAAGCAACGGCCGTTACCAGGGCGATTAGTTGGATTTCGAGTTGAATTGGAGTCATAGTTGCGTAGTGCGTAGTGCGTAGTGCGTAGTGCGTAAGCAACAGGCTACGCACTACGCACTACGCAATATCTATTCAATTTCTATCGTCAGCCTCTCCGCCTCCGCATACCCCTCCGGCGTCAAGGCCCAATGGGTTTGGTCGATGCGCTGCACCCAGCCCAATTCGGCCAGAATGGTCAGGGTCCAGTGAACGCCACCGCCCGCCGTTGTGGTGCGTAAGGTGGCAATGGGATGGGCATAATAGGGATCATCATGCTGGTTGGCCAGCGCATACAGGTCGCGCAGGACCGGCTTGAGGCGCAGCCGCCGCCGGTTCTGCTGCCGCCGCCCCCAGGCCCAGACCAGGCCCCGATTGGGCGCAAAAAGCAGCGAAATCAGCACAATGGCGCTGATGCACAAGACCACCACCGGCCCCGTCGCGAGGCCACGCCCCAGGCTGCTGATCATCGCCCCCGCCACACCGGAAATTGCTCCAAAAACGGCCGCTAACAACACCATCACGCTCAAGCGGTCGGTCCATTGGCGGGCGGCGGCGGCCGGAGCTACCAGCATGGCGCTCATCAAAATCACCCCCACCGCCTGTAAGCCGATGACAATAGCAATCACAAAGAGGCTCATCAGGACCACTTCCAACGCCCGCATGGGAAAACCGAGGCTGGCCCCAAAATCCTGGTCAAAGCTGAGCAGCTTAAACTCTTTCCACAAGAAGGCCATAATCAGTAGAGCCAATCCGCCTACAACAGCCATCGTGACCACGTCCCGCTCCAGCAGCGTAGCCGCCTGGCCAAAAAGAAAGTTGCTCAGCCCGGCCTGGCGGGCGTCGGGACTGCGCTGCAAAAAGGTAAGCAGCATCAGCCCCAGGCCAAAAAAGACGGACAAAATTAGCCCCAACGCACTGTCTTCTTTGATGCGGCTGTAGCGCACGATGGCGATCAGGCAGAGTGTGCCTAACCAACCGGCGATGGCCGCCCCGATAATCAACACCAACGGCGCTTTGCTGCCGGTGAGCATAAAGGCAATCACCACCCCCGGCAGGGCAGCGTGGGACATGGCATCGCCCAGCAAGCTCTGCCGCCGCAGAACGGCAAAAGTGCCCAGCGCGCCGCTGACCAGCCCCAGCGTAGCCGCGCCCAGGGCCACAGTGCGGATGGTGTAGTCGAAGAGGAGGTCGTTTAGGAGTTCAAGCATGGTGCGTAGTGCGTAGTACGTAGTGCGTAGTAGTCAATACGGACTACGCACTACGTACTACGTTAGTTTCGGCCGTTCCCATTCCGCGCCAAAAAACCAACCCGCCCACCGTAGGCACGGCGCAGGTTGTCGTCGGTGAAGACGTCGGCGACGGGGCCGCTGGCGATGCGGCGCACGTTGAGCAGCGTCACCCAGTCGAAATATTCGGGCACCGTTTGCAGGTCGTGGTGAACGGCGACGACTGTTTTGCCCTCGGCTCGCAGTTCCTTGAGCAGATCGACAATGGCCCGCTCGGTGGTGGCATCAACCCCCTGGAACGGCTCGTCCATGAAATAGACCTGGGCATCCTGCACCAGGGCACGGGCCAGGAAGGTGCGCTGCTGCTGGCCGCCGGAAAGCTGGCTAATCTGGCGGTGGGCCAGGTGGGACATGCCCACCTTGCTCAGGGCTTCCAGGGCCAAAGCCCGCTCCTTGAGACCAGGGCGGCGCAGCCAGCCCAGGCTACCGTAGCGACCCATCATTACCACGTCCAGGACGCTGGTGGGAAAATCCCAATCGACGCTGCCCCGCTGGGGGACGTAGGCGACGAGGCGGCGCTGTTCACGGTAGGGACGGCCGTATATCCGCACCTTCCCCGCTGCCGGTGGCAGCAAACCCAAAATCGACTTGATCAGCGTCGTCTTACCCGCCCCGTTTGGCCCCACAATGGCCATGAGTATGCCTTCCGGTACGTGCAGGTCAATATCCCACAGCACCGGCTTTTCTTCATAAGCCAGCGTCAGGTCTTCAACTTCGATGGCGTAGGTGTAGATGTTGTTCATGGTAACTCCTGGTAGTCGTCAAATAGTGCGTAGAGCGTAGTGCGTAGGGAGCTTTTGCTACGCACTACGCTCTACGCACTACGTCTCTTTATTCTCCCAACAGCGCCCCCACAATCGTATCCACATTATGGCGCACCATGCCGATGTAGGTACCTTCGGGCGTGCCGGGTGTTCCCATGGCGTCGGAAAATAGCTCGCCGCCGATTTCGACCTGGAAGCCACGGCTGGCAACGGCCGCTTGCAGCGCTTCGATGTTGCGGTCTGGGACCGACGTTTCGATAAAGATAGCCGGTATCTGGTTTTCAGCAATAAAGTTGGCTAGGGCCTGCACATCGGCCGTGCCTGCTTCCGCTTCGGTGCTGATGCCTTGTAGCCCTAAAACCTCCAGACCATAGGCGCGGCCAAAGTAGCGGAAAGCATCGTGGGCCGTAATCAGCACACGCCGGTCGGGCGGAATACGGCCGATTTCTGCCTCAACATAAGCGTGTAACGCAGCTAATTCAGCCAGATAGGCGGCGGCATTGGCCTCGTAAACGGCCGTTCGCTCAGGGTTAACTTCAATTAGCGTATCACGCACCGCTTCTACAGCCTGCATCCAAAGCTGCACATCAAACCAGATGTGGGGATCAAACTCCTCGTCCTCATCCTCGCCATCAAGAAGCCGGGCCTGGGCCACCCTTTCACCGACGGCAACAACCGGCTTTTGCTGACCCAACTGCCGCAAGACCCGCTCCATGCGGGCTTCCAGGTCCAGGCCATTGTAAAAGATAATGTCGGCCTGGCTCAGGCGATTCGTATCGCTTTCAGTCGCCGCGTAGAGATGGGGGTCCGATCCCGGCCCCATCAGGCTTTCGACGACCACATGCTCGCCGCCGATATTTTCCCCGGCGTCGGCGATCTGGGCAATGGTGGTGACAACGCGGATCGGCCGTTCGTCAAAATTGGTATCGGCCGTGCCCCCCGTCGCGTCAGAACAAGCGAACAGTGTCAGTGAAAAAAGAAGTAATATAGCTGTTTTCAAATAGCGCATTCCAAGCATCTCCTGTATGCCTAAGTAAATTTTTAGATGTGTCTAAAATTATAGGCAACAAAAGAAATCTGTCAATGGGCAGTTGTAAATTTGGAAATTGGCTAGCAATTGGACCAACCTGCTCCGGCAGTTAGTAGAAAATGATGGCATAAACCGCTATCATACAGCCCTGCGATGACTTACCAAGACTTCAAAGCAAAAATTGAATATGATCCCATCGACAAAATTTTTGTCGGACACATTATTGGTATTCAAGATATTGTTGGCTTTCATGGCAGTACCGTGACCGAGTTGGAAGCAGCATTCCATGAAGCTGTCCATCATTATCTGGAAGTGTGTGAAAAAATCGGCCAAAAACCGCAGAAGTCATACTCTGGCAAACTAACGCTGCGTGTATCGCCAGATGTCCACATGGCTGTAGCCACCGCCGCAGAAATAGATAGCAAAAGCATCAATCAATGGGCTACAGAGGTCCTAAAAGAAGCCGCTATGCCCGAAGTTGTTGGGTAAATACTTCACGCTACACTTTCTACACCCCAAAAATCAACCACGGATCTAACGAATGGTACAGATCGACACGGATAAGAATCCGTAAAAATCTGTTTTATCCGTGTCATCCGTGGCTAAAAATTGGTGGACTACCCTTCTCGTGTCAAGATGGTCCATAGGAACGCATACACATCGGCTGCTTCCTCGATGAGCTTGTAGGTCGGTTTACCCAGGCCATGCCCTGCTTTGGTTTCGATGCGGATGAGCAGGGGGTTATGACCACTATCGGCGGCTTGTAGGGCGGCGGCGAACTTTTTGGCGTGCAGGGGCACTACCCGGTCGTCGGTATCGGCCGTGGTGATGAGCGTGGGCGGGTAGGTTTCGCCGGGGCGCACGTTGTGCAGCGGAGAATAGGCGAGTAGGAATTCAAAATGGGCCGGGTCGGCCTCGGCGTTGCCATATTCAGGTACCCAGTAGCGGCCGGCCGTAAACTTATGGTAGCGCAGCATGTCAATAACGGGCACGCCGCAGTGAACGGCTCCAAAGAGGTCGGGCCGTTGGGTCATACAGGCCGCCACCAACAGGCCGCCGTTGCTGCGCCCTTCGATGGCTAGATGCTGCGGCCGCGAATAGTCGTGGGCGATCAGCCATTCGGCCGCCGCGATGAAGTCGTCAAACACCGTTTGCTTGCGCTCCAACATACCGGCCTGATGCCACGCTTCGCCGTACTCGCCGCCACCGCGCAGGGCCGCCTGAGCGTAAACACCCCCCTGCTCCAGCCAGACCAACCGGCTGGGTGAAAAAAGCGGCGTCATGCTGTTGTTAAAGCCGCCGTAGCCGTAGAGCAGCGTGGGATTACGGCCGTTTAACACCAATCCCTTTTTATGGGTCAAAAAGAGGGGAATTTCCGTGCCATCCTTACTGGAATAAAAAACCTGCTGCGTTTCATAGGCGTCGGGGTCGAAAGCGAGTTGGGGCTGGTGGTGGGTGGTCAATTCAGCCGTTTCCATATCATAACGCAAAATCGTGGGCGGGTAGAGAAAAGAGAAAAAGTGAATGAACAACTCCCTGTCCTGCCGCCGGCCGGATAGTTCTATGATAGAGCCGATGGTGGGCAGGGCGATCTCAGCCGTGGGCTGTCCCGTTTTGTCAAAAAGGTGCAGCCGGTGGTGGGCGTGGTGGAGATAGGCTACCACAAACTGGTCGTGGACCATGCGGCAGAAAGCGATAGCGTCCGGCCGTTCGGCGATTAGTTCGCGCCAGCGGGCCGGGTCGGGCTGCTCAACGTCGATGGCGATGATACGGCCGTTGGGCGCGTCCAGATCCGTCTCAAAATAAAAGAGGGGACCGTCATTGTGGATGAAGTAGTACTTGGCGTCCATCTCGTCCAGCAGGCGGATGAAGTCGCCGTCGCTGCCAATCTCGCGGTAGTAGAACCGGTTGCGCCGGTCGGTACCATCCCAGACGTGCAGCAGCAGGTAACGGCCGTCATCGGTGACGTGGGGTTGGAAGCCGAGGTCGGGCGCATCGGGCCGGGCGTAAACCAGTTGGTCGGCCTCTTGCGGCGTGCCCAGGCGATGAAAGTAGACGCGCTGGTGGGTACTGGGCGGCGCGTCGGGCATCTCGTCGGGGGCCGGATAGCGGGCGTAGAAGAAACCGCTGTTGTCGCGTAGCCAGGCCGCGCTGGTAAATTTGCACCAGCGGACCAGGTCGTCCAGGTGTTGGCCTGTCGCCAGGTCCAGCAGGTGGATCGTTTGCCAGTCGCTGCCGCTTTCAGCGAGATTGTAGGCCAGGAAACGGCCGTCTTCGGTAAAGCTGGTCACGTTGAGAGCCGTTGTGCCGTCTTCGCTCAGGGTGTTGGGGTCGAGTACCGTTTCTGGCTCGTCTTCCAGGGCAGTTTGGCGCACCAGAACCGACTGGTTTTGCAGGCCGTCATTCTTGTGCCAGAAATAGGTATCGCCACGACGCCGGGGTGCGGAGTGGCGTGGATAGTTCCATAGTTCTGTTAGACGCTGCTGGAACTGCTCGCGCTCTGGCAGTTGGCCGATGGTTTGCCCGGTCAGCGCGTTTTGGGCCGCGACCCAGGCCTGGGTTTCGGCTGAGTCTGGCTCTTCTAACCAGCGATAGGGATCGGAAACGGCCGTGCCGTGGTAATGGTCAACAACATCGGCCAGGCGGGCCGGCGGGTAAGTCCACTGTTTGTTCTTCATCAATCATTCCTTTGGATGACGGAGGACGGAAGACCGAAGACGGAAGGGCGCTATCCGTCCTCCGTCGTCGGTCGTCGGTCATTTTCATTCATTTACCAAATCAACCACAATTTCAACCGGGGCAACCTGACCGGCGACTACGGTCACATGCTGCCGATAATCTTGATCCTGCAAGCGCGTTACCACCACATACTCCCCGGCGGGCACGGGGCCAAAGAGGAAGTTTTCGGCCCAGGCTTCGTCGGGGTTGACGACGGGGTGGGGGTCATTGAGGTAGCTCCAACTGTTGATGGGGTCAACCAATCGACCACCGGCCAGACTAATCCCCACGCCCTGCCAGGGACGGCCGTTACTATCTACCAATCGTCCGGCAATAATGCCCTGCCCGTCCGGGGGGGCCAACCAGAGCAGGGGGTGGCGGGTGCTGTAGAAATCATTACGGCCGATTCGTACTTCCAGGTGCATGTGGGGCAAAACGGCCGCACCGCCCAGCCCCACTTCGGCCAGCATATCGCCCGGCTCTACCCGCTGCCCCGCGCTAACCTGAATAGCCTGTACATGACCAAACAGAACAAAGACCGGCTGCGCTTGCCACAACTCGTCTAGCTGAATAACAACCAGTTCCCCATACCAGTTACAGCGCCAGCCGTATAGTTCGTGGCTGTCCGATCCGGCCTTGACGATAGTGCCGGCCGCCGGGGCCAGCAGCGGCGTGCCTTGCGGTGGTGTGGCGTCGATGCCGTTGTGGATGAGGTAACGGCCGTGTACGTCAAAGCCATAAGGATACCACAAATTCAATTCGAGCGGTTCGTGGCCAGGAAGGGGCTGGGCCAGCCAGAAGCCGTCGCGGGCCAGCTCAGGCTGTGGTGCGGGCCAGGGGCGCGGGGAGAGGTAGTAGCGCTGGTATTCCGGCGCGGGCGGGGCCGGATCGGGGCAGGTGCGGTCTATGGGGATGGTGGTCGGGGTGGGGGGCAATGCCGTGCTGGTAGGTGTGGTGGTTGGGGTGTAAACGGCCGTTTCTGTCGCCGTCGGTGTCGTGGTTGCCAGGGGTGACAGCGTGGCTGTTGCGGCAGCCTGTGCGGCCGGCGGCGGCTTGGTTGGGGTGGCTGTAGGTGTTGTGTGAGATACGGCCGTTTCGGCCGTGCAGCCCACAATCAACCCTACCAGAAGCCATGCCCAAAGCCAATGACGCATAGCTGAATTGTCCACTATTGTGGCGGAGTTGCAAAGTGGCGCGGGGACAAAGTGGGCAGGCCGTAGGTTATTGGCTAAGATCAAGCCATCAAGTTAGACGCTTCTGTGCGCTATATTTTTCTGCCGAAGGAGAGAACCGCCATGCCCAGCCTGACCCTGGCCGAACTGGAAACCCATTTCCCCTTTCTGCAAAATGCCGATGCACTTATCCGGCAGCAGGCCCAGGCCCAAACCAGCCGCATGGAACTGCCGGCCGAAACCCACATCTGCTGGGAGGGTGATACCTGCCAACATCTGGCCCTGGTCGTCAACGGCACGGTCCGTGTTTACAAGATCGGCGAAACAGGGCGCGAAATCACCCTCTACCGGCTGGAGCGTAACGAGAGTTGTGTCCTGACCGCCTCGTGCATTCTCAGTCAGCGGCCCTTCCCCGCTTTGGCCATCACTGAAACACAGGTACAGGCCATCCTTATCCCGGCCCCGGTACTGCGCCAGTGGGTGGCCCAGTTTGACGGCTGGCGCAGCTACATCTTCGACCTGATGGCCCACCGGCTGGCTACCGTCATCACCACCGTCGAAGAGGTCGCCTTTGGCCGCCTGGATGCACGTCTGGCCCGCTTTCTGGTCGAGGCAGGCACAGTATCGTCTACGCTGCACCTGACCCATCAAGAGATCGCCTCTGAATTGGGGACGGCGCGTGAAGTGGTCAGCCGTATTCTGAAAGATTTTGAGAAAGAGGGGCTGCTTGGTCTGGCACGGGGGCAAATTGAGCTACTGAACCGCAATGGACTGCACCACAAGGCTGAGTCTGTGTGACATTATCACAGACAACCGATCCAATCGGGACTATAATCAGGCATAGATTTGGTAAAATTGTTTGTTAGCAAGGAGTGACAAAAATGAAGCAAAATGTGGGTACAACTGATCGGATCATTCGCCTGGTAATTGGCCTGGCTATTATAGGTCTTGGTATTGCTTATGGCAGTTGGTGGGGGGCTTTGGGCCTGATTCCGCTAGGTACGGCGGCCGTTGGCTGGTGCGCTCTGTACCAACCGTTCGGCATTTCGACCTGTGCGGTTGAAAGTAAGTAGGCGTTTGTGGTAGAGTAATGGCTGTTAAACCAACAATCTTATTTTCATAGCGACAACAACGATGATGGAAGCGTAACGGTTGGTAGCCATTAAAAATATAGGCTGCTGTTCAATCCGGGTCGTTGTTGTCCGGGAGAAAACAGCAGCCTATGCGTTTTTACCATTACCTGATCATTGTCCTTTTGCTGGGCCTGATGGCGTGCAGCCCAACCACAGAAACTCAGCCAGACCCAACGGCCGTTACACCCCCCACCGAAGCAGCAGACCCCGTTACCAACACGCCACAAGTTGTCGAAGCAGAAACGGCCGTACCCACACCACCCCTCAGCCCCCTCCTCGACGAACCGATCAGCCGCCCCCCGGCCGATCAGGCCCCCGAACCACCCCCCGTCTGGCATAGCGACGTAGACGGCAAGTGGCTGCCCACCACCATTCGCGCCGCCACTGATTTGGTCAATTGGGCCGAAGGCGACCCGGAGCGCATCCTGGCCCAAATCGAAACCTGGGGCGAAATAGGTGCAGACCTTTTGGCGGAAGGGCGTGATGAGGCCTTTGAATTGCCTAACGTATGGGTAGAAATCGTCGATTTTAATCGAGATGGACAATCCGAACTGCTATTCGCTTTTCCCAAGCGACAGGAACTGTGTGTGGGCGATGACTGCCGGATCGTTCTTTGCACTTTTATTTATTGTCCTGCCTACATCCTCTTTTTTACACAAACCAATGGCATTTACGTGCCGGTCGAATTGCTCAGAGATTCTGACCAAGCAGATCGTCAGGACTGGTTTGACGTCCCAACTCTATTTCATATGGGGGATGTAACGGGAGACGGTCGTATCGAAGTCCTAATCCAGCAAGAGAGATGCGGCGCTCACACTTGTTTTAGCAACCTGCTCATCGGTGGCTGGGATGGCAACATGTGGCAAAATTACGGTAGCTTGAAGCAGAGCTACACGGAAATAAGTCTAGTCCCTGACAGCGAGAGCGAGGTCGTAGGCCGGCTGGAAATCCAATTCCATGGTGGCATTATCGGTTCGGCTGGGGCCGGTCTGCAACGCCAGCGAACAGAGATTTACCGTTTTAATGAGGCAAACGGCCGTTTCCAACTCGCCGAACGCATCCCCGACCCCGACGACCACCCCTACTACCTGGTCCTCGATGCCCACGCCGCCCTCAGCCAGGACGACCCTGACTTGGCCTACGACCTGGCGACCAACGCCCTGGCCCACATCGCCGCCTTCCGCAACGACGTGCGCGACTTCATGTTCCTCGACGACTGGTCCGTGCCGCGCATTGCTGGCCTGGGCCATTTGCAGCGGCTGATGGTCGCCTCCCTCAACGACGATATGTCGGCCATGCTCATCGAGCGCGACACCATCATCCCCTACAATGTACCCATCTACGCTGAGGCAGCCCAGGCTTATATTGATGTGTATGAGGAAACGGCCGATCCCGTCGCCGCCTGTATCGAAATGGACGCCGTTCTACAGGCCGACCCTGACCAATCCGACCCCTTTGACTGGTTCGGCTACAACACGGAGCGGCTGGAGAGTTATTGTCCGTTGACGCCGTGATCCATATACGAGAATCTAGTATACAACTTTCGAGTCCAGGTTAACTGACACATCTCATTTTTTTTACCGCAGAGAGCGCAGAGGGCGCAGAGATTTCTCCTTCGTTTTTCTCTGCGCTCTCCGTGTTCTCTGTGGTTAGATAATTTTTGTCAGTCACTTACTTTCGAGACATAAAAACAATTTTTACCAACCAGCCAAGAACCACGCCCGCCCATAGGGGGATTGCCTGTGAATAAATTAACCAGTCGATAAGGATAAACCGATACTGCCCCCAAAATTGAGTCAACGCGGGGACCGGACCATAAAAAGCTAGCAATAACTGGTAGAAGAGCAAAAGGGCCGGGACAAGCAGCAATGAGCTAAATACCAGCCCCAACTTCCCATTCTGCATCCCGGCCGGCCCCTGCTCAAGAGGCAAGAGCAAGGCTACCAAAGCGCCACAGATTATGCCCAACAGACTGCGGCCCGCAGCTAAAAACAAGGTGCCACTGCCAAATTGGAGCAGCGATATGTCGCTTTGCAAAGAGCGGTTCAGGCCCGCCGCTATGACCAGGAAAAGTAGGATTAACCAACTGGCCAGGATATTTAGGAGTGGGATCCGATTATTTTTCATATGGCTTTCAGTATACACAAGGGCCGTAACAAGACCAATTTATTGTTCCTCTACCAACAACCTTGCAGCACTTCCTGCCAGAGTTCGTCGGGGGTTTCGGCCGGCACGGCCGTTTCCTCTGAAAACCGCATCGAATCCAACAGTTGCCGCAGGGCAAGGATGCTGGCCTCATTATAGGCATAATGCTGCCACCAGAGAACACGTTCGCCCGTATGAACGGCGACATGCACCTCGCGATAATATTGGGGCGAACAATCGTTTAGCCAGATTTCACCCGGTTGGCCGGCCACAGTCACGTCTGTTCTGGTTTGCGAAACCTGACCGGGATTGCTCAGTTGTCTATTGGTCAACCAGGATGATATGGTTCGGTCTACGGGCACAAAAATTCGCACGAGTGTTACTCCATCCCCATAGGTTTTGTCCTCATCATAAATGATGATCTGGTGATCTTTGACCATCTGGTAACTCGGAGGATATGGCCGGTGGGTAAACCGCCGGTAGACTGTTGTATCTGTCAACCAATCGGTGGGTAGCATAACGGCAAAAGCGTGGTCCCTTTAGTTTTCCCTAAATTTGGTCAATATCAGGCCAGAAAAGCAGGCTTTTATGCCTGCGAAAGCCTGATTGCTTCGTATCCGACAGGCAAATGGGCCGTAACCGAAGCCTTCTTAAAAA